>NZ_JBHUUW010000076.1:0-34655 GCF_042670825.1 Streptomyces sp. NPDC057137
GCGGCACGGGGGGCGGGGGTGGGCCCCCGGGTACCCCGGGGGCCCCCACGCCGACCTGCGATTGCGGAGATTGCGGAGTGCCTGGCGGAGCAGCCACTCAGTGGCTGGGACCGCGCCCGCCGCCACGTCCCTTGTCGTCCCGCCCGGGGTCGTCGAACTCGACCCGCTCCTTGCGGACGTCGGCCGAGACTTCCTTCTGCTCGGTGACCTTCTCCGTCTCCATGCGCACGCGCTCCACCGGTACGGCCTCCTTACGGATGACCGCCTCCTCGGCGTGCAGGATGACCTCGGTCTCGGCGTTCCCCATCGGGGAGCGGCCGATGGTGCGGTCGCCCGGTTTGATGGGCTCGCGCACGATACGGACCTCTTCGTGGGTGACCGGCACGGTGGTCGTGACGTTCTCGGTCACCACGACCTTCCGGAGCCGTGCCCGGCCGGACTCGTGCTCCTCGGTGCCGACCCGGAGCCGCTCCTCCGAGCGCACCATTTCCTCCTCGCCGCGACCGGTGGCGGGAGTGGGAGTGGGCGCGGCCTTGGCGGTGTCGGGCCGGCCGGTGGTGCCCGCCTGGGCGGTGGCGTCGGTACGGCCCTGGGCGCCGTTGCCGCTCGTCGTGTCGCGGCCCATCGTGGTGTCCTTGGCAGCCTTGCCGGGCGCCGGGCTCATGCCCGGTGCCCCGCTGCGCCCGGAGGGGCGGGTGAGGCCGTAGTGGTCGTACAGTTCCTGCTCCTGGCCGACGTCGAGGTGCTCGTCGGCGTCCATGCGAGGGGCGTCCTTGACCAGTTCCTTGGCGTGCGGGACCTGGAGGCCGTTCGCGTCGCGGGTGGCGCCCGCCAGGGGCACGAAGGACTCCTTCATCCCGAACATGCCGGTCTTGACTGTCACCCACTCGGCGCGGCCCGTCTCGTTGTCCAGGTACGCCTGCTCGACAGTGCCTATCTTCTCTCCGGCTGCGTCGTAGGCGGTCAGACCCGTGAGTTCACCCACGTGGTGGAAGACATCGTCGGCTGCCATCAGTGATCACTCCTTGGCGGCGAGCCGGCGGGGTCCGGTATCCCCGCGCGTCGGCTGACTCGCGTATCTCCATGCGGCACCTGCTGACGGCGGGCGGCAACCAGGGAAAACGCCCCTTTGACCCGTCCGGGGGACAAAGGGGCGCCGCACGCGCACCGCTGGGCTCCCCGCGAATCGGTGGCCGGATTCAGCCATTCGGGTGACCCCTCGTACGGAGCGCTGGCCCGTGCTCACGCGTTGTGCATGTACGACGACGGAAAGGAGCCTCCCCCGATGCCGACGAAGCCGATCACGCCAATGACGCCGATACCGACACCGACAGCAACACCGACGCAGCCGGACCGATCAGCCGTCGGCCGCCGCTGTCCACACGGCGGTGTCGGGGGCGATCATGTCCCCCGCCAGGCTGTCGCTGGCGAGCAGCACGGCGCCGTCCGGCAGCGGCAGGGACGTGCCGGAGAGGTTGATCCGGCATTCGAACCGGCCCTTGCGGAAGGCGAGTTCGCCGTCGCGGGCGGGCAGCCAGCTGAACGACTCGTCGCCGCGGAAGCGGGTGCGTACGGACAGGGCCGTGCGGTACAGCTCCAGGAAGGAGTCGGGCCGTCCGGTCTGGACGTCCACCGCGTGATCGCCCCAGCCGTCCGGCTGCGGGAGCCAGCTGCCGCCCGGCCCGAAGCCATGACTGCTGCCGGAGCGGGTCCACGGCAGTGGGATGCGGCAGCCGTCGCGGCCCTTGGTGGTGCGTCCGGTCCGCTCCCACATGGGGTCGCGCAGCGCGTCGAGGGGCAGGTCGGAGACTTCGGGAAGGCCGAGTTCCTCACCCTGATAGAGGTAGGCGCTGCCCGGCAGGGCCAGGGTCAGGAGCGCGGCGGCCCTGGCCCGCCGGTGCCCGAGGGCGTCGTCCGGCGCGGGGTCGGTGCCACCGCCGGAGAGCCAGGCGCGGTAGTCGATGCCCTGAGGGAGGGCGTAGCGGGTCCGGTGGCGTACGACGTCGTGGTTGGAGAGCACCCAGGTGGGCAGGGTGCCGACCGCGCGGGCGCCGGTGAGGGAGGTGTCGATGACCTTCCGGAACTCCTCGGCGTCCCAGGGACAGCGCAGATGGAAGAAGTTGAAGGCCTGGTGAAGCTCGTCGGGCCGGGTGTAGAGAGGCAGCCGGGCCGCGCTGACACCCGCCTCGGCGACGGTGATCCGGGGAGGCGCGTAGGAGTCGATGATCTTGCGCCAGGTCCGGTATATGTCATGGACCTCGTCGCGGTCCCAGAAGGGGTGGTCCTCACCCTCGGGCGGGGAATTGAGGGAGGCGGAGTCGCGTCCGCCGGTGTCCCGCAGGGGTTCCACGAGGTCCTTGCGCAGGCCGTGGGCCACGTCGATACGGAAGCCGTCGGCCCCGAGGTCGAGCCAGAAGCGCAGGATCCCCTCGAAGTCGGCGAGGACGTCCGAGTTCTCCCAGTTCAGATCGGGCTGCTCGGCGGAGAAGATGTGCATGTACCACTGGCCGTCCGGCACCCGTGTCCAGGCGCCACCGCCGAATTTCGACTTCCAGTCGGCGGGCGGCAGGCTGCCGTCCGGGCCCCGCCCCTCGCGGAAGATGAAGCGGTCCCTGGCCGGGGAGCCGGGCGGTGAGGCGAGTGCTTCCACGAACCAGGGGTGCTGGTCGGAGCAGTGGTTGGGCACGACGTCGACGATGACCTTGAGGCCGAGGCCATGGGCGCGCCGCACGAGGCCGCGGAAGTCGTCGAGGGTGCCGTGGCGGGGGTCGACGCCCCGGTAGTCGGAGACGTCGTAGCCGGCGTCGGTCCAGGGCGAGGGGTAGAAGGGCGTGAGCCACAGGGCGTCGACGCCGAGGCCGGCGAGGTGGTCGAGCCGGTCCGTGATCCCGCGCAGATCGCCGATCCCGTCACCGTCCGCGTCGGCGAAGCTCGGGACGTACACCTGGTAGACGACGGCCTCACGCCACCAGTCGGGGGCAGGCCGTGCCAGGTGGCCGCGGGCTGTGTCGAGGGTGTTCGGGATCACGGGTGCCTCTCGTACTGAACTTCGGACCGGTCGTGCGTGTTACGTGGGCGTTTCGTGCGACGCATGGTGCGACACACGAGGGACACCCTTTCACCGCCCGGCCCCAGGCTGAAAGGTCACCCGTTCGATGGTTATGGAAGGGATGTCTGAGGGACACACAAGGATGTCCGTCGGCCGGTACGGCCACGGAGCGCGAGGCGGGGGCGCGAGGTACGGGCGGTGAAAGCCGATCGCGCGGGTAGCGGATGACAGACGAAGTCGTCTCGAACCGACGGAGGAGAAACCCATGACGTCCTCACTGATCGAAGCCGTCGACATCAAGGCGCCCGTGTCCGTGAGCTGGTCGCTGTGGCAGGACGTCGAGCGCTGGCCTTCCTTCCTCAGCCACGTCAAGCACGTGGAGCGCATCGACGACTCCCTGTTCGCGTGGCAGGTCTCCCTGCCGGGCGCCGACAAGAGTTTCGTGGCGGAGCTCACGGAGGTCGTCCCCGAGGACCGCATCGCCTGGCGGACCTCGGAGGGGGTGCACCACGCGGGGGTGGTCACCTTCCACCGGCTCAGCGACACCGAGAGCCGGGTGACGCTCCAGATCGAGTACGACCCGAAGGGCTTCGTGGAGCATCTGGGCGCGCTGACCAATCTGGACTCGACGCTGGCCAACTACGACCTCGGTGAGTTCCGGCGGATGGCCGAGCACGAGGCGGCGCTGCTCGACCCGTCGCCACACCGCCACTGACCGCTCGGGCGGCGGCCGTCAGCCGTCCGGGCCGCGGCGGTCGCGCCGGCGTGCCGGGCGGCGGCGAACTCGCGGTGGACGACGTGCCGTTCGCCTGACGCGGCGGCTGCGGGGCGCCGCTGTCCGCCGAGGACGCCGTCGCGGGCCGCGCGTCGCCTGATCGAGCTGCCTGATCAGTCCGCCACCGGGGCCGGGTCCGGGGTGGTGGCGGCGCCCTGTCCCGCGTGGGTGTAGAAGACGGACTTGTTCTGCTTGCTGCGGTGGGCCTCGGACTTGGCGACGAGCTGTTCCAGCGCGTTCCGCACCACATTGACGTTGGAGTTGCGCTGCGGGTGGTCCGCGATCAGCTCGGCGGAGATCTCCGCGGCCGAGCGCGGCTCGCCGTGCGCGGCCAGCAGTGTGCCCAGCAAGTGGGCGAGGCTGGGCTGCTTCTCGGCCGCTCCGGCCTTCGCGGAGGTCTTGGCGGAGGTCTTGGCGGACGCCTTCGCGCCTGACTTGCCCACCGGCTTCGCCCCTGACTTGGCGGGGGTCTTCTCGGCGGCCTTGGCCGCTGCCTTCGCGGGGCGTTTCGCCGTCCGCGCCCCGGGCACCTTCGCGCTCCGTGCGGCATCGTGCCCGGCTCCGTCGGCGAACACCCGCTGCACGCCGAGCAGCAGAGCGTGGTCACGCTCCAGGGTCTCCAATTGGGCCTGGAATGCGTCGATCTCGGCGCGGAGACGTTTCTGCTCCGCCTCGTTGCGCTCCAGATCACCGGCGACCTGGACCTCGTACTGCGACTGGACGCTCGTGAACTCGTTGACGGCACTGCCGGACATGAATGGCTCGCTTCCTATGGATGGCATCTGCATGGCATCCCCCGGTTGTTCGCGATGGTACTTCTGTCAGCGCGTCCGCCCCACAGCCGACCATCAGGTAACACCTTGCTGAACCATGCGTGGTTGCTGGGTGGGCCCGGGGGGCAAGTGCACCTTGAGCGGCGTTCTCGCCGCGACAGTCGAACGAGAGTGAGGGCCGGGATGGGTGACATGTGGGTATTCGCGGTCGAGTCGGGCCATGTGCCGGGTATGGACCTCACCGGTTACAGCGTCCATGCGACCGACGGAACGGTGGGCAGCGTGGACAGACAGTCCGAGGGCTCACCGTTCGAGCACCTGGTGGTGGACACCGGGATGTGGGTCTTCGGAAAGAGTCTCGTCATTCCCGCCGGGCTGGTCACTTCGATCGATCCGGCCGGGCGGGTGATTCGGGTCGGCTGTACGAAGTCGACCGTCAAGGGCGCTCCGGTGTTCGAGCGCGATCACGACACGCGCGACCCGGCCTACCTGGGCGGCCTGAGCACTTACTACACCTCTTTGGTTACCACTTCCTGATACCCCGTTATGCACCAGCGCCCCGGCAGGACGCTGCCGGGGCGCTGGTGGACACGTGGTGTCCCTGGGACGAGGTGTCCTAGGCGGGGACGATGTTCTCCGCCTGGGGGCCCTTCTGACCCTGCGTGACGTCGAACGTCACCTTCTGGCCCTCCTGGAGCTCACGGAAGCCCTGGGTGGCGATGTTGGAGTAGTGGGCGAAGACGTCGGGGCCTCCACCGTCCTGCTCAATGAAACCGAAGCCTTTTTCCGAGTTGAACCACTTGACGGTACCGCTGGCCATGTGTCCTCCAAAGGACTCATAACGGTCCCCGCACCGTGCGGGAACCGGAGGTGATCGCCCTGGTCCTCAGAGACGTTGAACAGCCGAATCGCCCGCGACTGTGATCACGGGCGACAAAGTACTTCGGAACCACGACAGCTAGAACTGACGCTACACGTCTCCTCGCTTCCAGACCACAGAAACGATCAAGCGTGACGCCCGACAACACCCGCACAGTGCAGTGACCGTGCGCCGCGCGCCGCGTTATGTCCCCCGGGAGAGGGAAGCGTCCACGAATGTCCCCTGCCCGCGTCGCGTGTCGGAACTGTCGGTAGGCTGCGTGGTGATGTTCACCCCACAGGGCCCGACCCTTCGCGAACTGACCGTGCAGGCGCTCTCGTCGACAGAGCGCGGCTACGACCTGCTCGCCCCGAAGTTCGATCTGACCCCTTTCCGCACTCCGGACACCGTCCTGGACGCCGTGGCCGACGCCCTCGGGGCGCTCGGCCCGTTCCGCGCGGGACTGGACATCTGCTGCGGCACCGGAGCCGGTGTCGACGTCCTGCGGGAGGTGTGCGTCGAGCGCGTCACCGGGGTGGACTTCAGCGCCGGCATGCTCGCCACCGCCAGGTCCGCCCAGCTGCCCAAGGAGAGTGCGGACGAGGCCGGTTCCGGCGGCGTCGGTACGGGCCGGGACGGTACGGGCGGGCCCGTCGTCGACTTCGTACGGGCCGATGCCCGCGCCCTGCCCTTCCGCGCCGCCTTCGACGTGGCCGTGAGCTTCGGCGCGTTCGGCCACTTCCTGCCCTCCGAGCGGCCCGCGCTTTTCACGCGGGTGCGTGAAGTCCTGCGGCCCGGCGGTGTGTTCGTCTTCCCGGTGCCCGCGCCGCCGCGCGTCGGCTCGCGGCTGTACTGGACGCTCTGGGGCTTCGACGCGGCGATGCGGGCGCGCAACGCCGTGTGGCGTCCGCCCTTCGTCATGTACTACCGCACCTTCGGGCTCACCGACGTGGTGGACGAGTTGACCCGTACGGGCTTCGAGGTGGAGCTTGTCGCGCTCGACAGCCTGGGGCGGCTGCCCGACGGCAGTCCGCGCTGCCGCATGGTGGTCGCGCGCCGACCGTGAGGCGCTGACCGTGAGGCGTCAGGCGGAGGCACCGGGCGGCAGTATTCGGCGGTCAGGCCGCCCGTCCGGGTGCGTCCGTACGGTGCCAGGCCCAGCCGAGCATGACGACGGACGCGAGCGCGGCGAAGGCGCACCAGGTCGAGACGAACTCCAGTCGCCAGATCACCGCGCAGACCACCGCTCCAACCGTGACCAGGACGCCGAGCAGCCGCACCGTCCGGTCGCCGGAGAGCAGCAGCGCCCCGATGGTCGCGAGGAGATAGCCGACGACGACGATCTCCGGCTGCGGCAGGTGGACGGCGTATCCGACGGTGTGGCCGCGGATCTCGGCCGTGACGTCCCGGGTGGCGAGGTAGTACGAGAGCGCGGCGGCGGTGAGGACACCGGCGGCGACGGGCACGACGAGCCGGCGGCGGGACCCGGGCGGTGAGGCCAGCAGTACGGCCAGGGGGACCCAGAGCGCCAGCAGGGGCATCGCGATGACGGCCCAGGCCGTGGTGGCGGGCCCCTCACCGCCGCCGGCGTCCCAGACGAGGGCCTCGACGATCTGGTGGGCGCCGAGGAGCACGGGCAGTGCGGCGAGCGGCAGATCGCGGACACGGCGTACGCGCGCGACGCAGGCGACTCCGATCGCGCTGATACAGATACCCGCGGTCAGGTCGGCGGTCGCGCTCCAGCACATCGCGTCATCCAGGGACCGAAAGGGACGGTGATGATGTGATCACCGCATAGCGGTCTTGATCGTACGGTTTCGGCGAGCGTCCGGGCGGGTGACACGACTGCGGCTCGGGGTTCGGGTGACAAACGACGGACGGACGGAGGGCCGACGGCAGTCCGTCGGCCCTCCGTGGTGAAGCTGTGAGGCTGTCGCCGTTGTCAGATCCGGCCTCCGGTCAGCCGGGAGAGGGGCCCCCTCGGCTTGGCCGTCTGCCGCCCCAGGGCGAAGGCGCCCCCGGCCAGGCCGACGACACCGGCGGCGGCTCCAGCCGACACGGCCTTGCGGTGCTTGACGACGGTCCACGCGGTGGTGGCCTTGGTGGCCGCCTTGCCCGCCGTCGACACGACGGCCTGGCGACTGCTCACCCAGCCGGCGGTGGCGGCACGCCTGGTCGCCTCGCCGGCCGATCGCACACCCGCTTCGGCGGACTTCTCGGCCGCCCGCGCGGAGGATTTGGCCTTCGAGGCCGCGAGCGCCGAGTTCGTCTTGGCACGGTCCACGGCGTCTCCGGTGGTCCGGAGCCCCTTGGAGGTGGCCGACTCGATGCTCGAACCGACCTTCGCCGCCGTGCCGTTCGCGTTCCTGTTCGCTGCGCTGTCCTCATTCATGAGGTTCGTGTTGCCGTTCGACGCGCCCTGAAACACGGGGCCTCGGCCCGGCCCCGCGACCGCGTCACACCGGTTGCCAGAGCGCGGGGACGTTCGGGGGCTGCCAGCCGGGCTGCGCCTGGTGGGCCTGGAGGCACCGGTAGGTGACGCCGCCGTAGGTGACCTGCGCGCCCGCCGCGTAGACGGTGCCCGCGGCCCATGTCCCGCCCGGCTCACCGGGATCGCCGGGGTCGCCCGGGTCTCCGGGGCCGGGTCCTGTGGTGGTCCTGAGGGTCAGGGCGTACGCCTGGAGCAGCGGGTTGATGGGCTGGTAGAAGGTCGTACCGCCGGACGAGCAGTTGCCGGAGCCGCCGGAGGTGACACCTTGGGCCTGGCTGCCGGAGATGAACGAGCCGCCCGAGTCGCCCGGTTCGGCGCAGACGGTGGTGCGGGTCACTCCGGAGATGGTGCCCTCGGGGTAGGTGACGCTGGTGTTGTGCTGCTGGATGACGCCGCAGTGCCAGCCGGTGGTGGAGCCCGACCGGCAGACCGAGGCGCCGACCGGTGCCTGGGTGGAGCCGGTGACCTGGACGTTGGCGCCGCCCTGGCCCTTGACGTACGGGGTCGAGGTCCAGTTGCTGTTGGCGGCGACCCAGGCGGTGTCGCGGCCGGGGAAGGTGGAGGCCTGGAAGGAGCCCTGCGCGACCTGGTTGTAGCCGCTGGTCGTGGTGCCGGGGCGACCGCAGTGGCCGGCGGTGGCGAAGCCCTGCTGGGTCCCCTTGGTGACGGCGAAGCCGACGGAGCAGCGTCCGCTGCCGTTCATGTAGTACGCGTCGCCGCCCCGGAGGTCGTAGAGCGCGCGGGGCCGGTCGGCCGACGTCTCGACGCGCACGAGGCCGCGGTCGATCCCGGCGGCGGCGACGAGGTCGTGTGCGGCGGCGGGCCGCACGGCCTGGACGACCAGGGTGTTCGTGCGGACGTCGACGTACCGGACGGGCGCGTCGACGGTCGTGGTCCGGACGGCGGCCCGGTCCAGCGTCGTCATCGCCGCTTCGAGTGCGGCGAGCGGGTGCGGTACGACGGCTGCGACGGCGCCCTCGGCCTCGATGGCCGGGACGTCGGCGGGGTCGGTGGTCGCGACCGTGAGCCGGGCGGATTCGGCGCCCTGTACCCAGGCGCCGGCGTAGGCGGCGCCGAGTCCGAGGCGGAGCCGGCCCGCGGTCGCGCCGGCCGCCGCCTCGTTGGTCAGCCGGTGGCGCGCCTGCGCCTGGGTGAGGCCGAGGTCGCGTCGCATCGCCGTCAGGAGTGCGGGGGAAGCGTCGGCGACGGCCGGTGTGTCGGCGGCGGGGTGGGGAGCGGCGGCGGATCCGGTGGTCAGGGCCGACGCCGTGCCCGGCAGTCCGGCGAGCACGAGTGCGCCGATGGCCGCGAGCGCGGCGCACGCGCTCGCGGTGGGTCTGTGGAGCAGGGGCATGGGGAGTCTCCTCGGTTTCGGTGAGGGAGAGCGGGTGGGGAGGTACCGAAACCGTAGGAGTGGTCAACTGCCGTTCATAAGATGCCAGTTCTCCCTCTGCCTGGCGTTATGGATACGGCCTAGGGGGTGTCTTTCCGATCAGGCCGGATCAGGGAGCGGGGTCTGGTGCCGTGGATCGCAAGGCGGAGGAGGGAGGCATGGCGGAGCCATGCCGACCGACGACAACGCGGCGAGGCGCGGCACCAGGGACCGCGAGCCCGGCAAGATCGGCAAGACACCCCCTAGGGCCTGTCCTCAAAGTAGCGCCGTCCGCCCGCGGGCCAGGCGGGACTTTGAAGACACTCCCTAGGGCAGGCGCCCGGCGCCGTGGAGGCTGCCGGGTGGCAGGGAGGCGAGGGGGCCGTGGCCGCCGTCGAGCCAGTCGGCGTAGCTCTCGCTGCGTTCCGCCGCCTGGGCGTGGGCGGCGCGGGCCTGTTCGAGCACGGCGGGCGCGCTGTCGGCGGCCCGCGACGCCGGGTGCCAGCCGAGCAGATGCCGCCAGCTCAGCGGGGTGCCGGCCAGGGGGCGGGTCACCAGTCCGGCGGTCGTGGGGAAGGTGGCGCGGCAGAGTCCGACGGCGCGGCCGACCTGGACGAGATGGACGCAGGACGCGGTGTCCGTCTCGTACACGCTGGTGGGGGTGAAGCCCGCGCGGGCGCAGGCGGCGGTGAAGCAGTCGCTGAAGCAGCCGTCGCCCGGTACGTCGGTCCATGCCTCGTCGGCGAGTTCGGCGAGGCCGATCTCCTGGCGGTCGGCCAGTGGGTGACCGGCCGCGAGCATCACGAAGACGGGGTCGCCGGCGATCTCGCGCCACTCCAGCCGCTCGCCGGCGGGTGGCGGGCTCGCTCCGCAGCAGCCGATGAGGGCGTAGTCGATCCGGCCTTCGGTGACCGACGCGGCGATCTCCCGTTCGGACCATGAGGTGTACGTGGTGACGGGGACGCCGGGGTGGGCGGAGACGAGCCGGTCGACGAGCCCGCCGAGGAGGGGACCGTGGGTGCCGCCGAGGCGGAAGCGGCGGGTCTCCTCCAGGGTGCGGGCGAACCGGACGGCGTCCTGCTGGAGTTCGGTCACGGCGGGCAGCACGATCCGGGCGCGGGCCAGGACGAGTTCGCCGAGCGGTGTCGTACGGACGCCGTGCCGTCCCCGGTCGAACAGCCGCCCGCCCAGGGCGCTTTCGATCCGCTTCAGCTGTGCGCTGAGGGCCGGCTGGGCGAGGCCGAGCACCGATGCGGCCTTGGTGAGGCTGCCCGCGTCGGCTATGGCACGGATCGTCTTGAGATGCCGCAACTCCAGCTCCATGAGGCGAGCTTGGACTTCGGCCGGTTCGAGGGCAATAGTCAGGTCCAGACCAATAGTGGCGCCGTCACGCACGCCGGGCGCGCGCGACGGCGCACACGCCCGGAGAGTGACGAGGTGTCAGGGCGAGACCCGCCTCAGATGGATCGCCGTACTGGCCCAGTCGCCCGCCGGCAGGTCCAGCGGCAGTCCGTGCTCCATCAGCACGGTCGCGTGGTGCGACACCCCGGTCGCCACGTCCCGGTAGACCGCCGCCGGGTCGAGTGCGGCGAGGTGGACGGGCAGCTCCGGCCTCCCCCGGCGGGGGGCCCGCTGCCAGGCGAGCACCAGGGTCTCCGCCCGGTCGGGCGACGTGTACTGCACGACCGTGGGACCGTCGTCCACGGGCGCCCGCAGCCGGTGCTGGACACCGTGCTGCACCAGATGACGGACCTGCTTGTACGCGCCCACGAACCCGGCCGCCTCGGCGATCTCCTCGTCCGACCAGTGGGTGAGGTCACCGCCGACGGCCAGTACCCCGGCCGTCGCGACATGGAAGCGGAAGGCCAACGGCACGGTGCGCGCGGTGAGTTCGTTGGGCACGTCGGTCACCCAGCCGGCCATGGTCGACGCCGGGTAGAGCTGGCTGTAGCCGTGCTGGATGCCGATCCGGTCGGCCGCGTCGGTGTTGTCGGACGGCCACGCCTGATCCGTACGGGACAGGATGCCGAGGTCCACGCGCCCGCCGCCGCCGCTGCACGCCTCGATGCGCAGCCGGGGATGGTCGGCGCGCAGCCGGTCGACGACGCCGTAGAGGTTGTGCACGTACGCGCTCCACAGCCGGTCGTCACCGTCGGGGCCGCCCCCGGGGCCGACCTCGCTGAAGGACCGGTTCATGTCCCACTTGAGGAAGTCGATGCCGTTGTCGGCGACGAGTGCGGTGAGCCACCCGTACGCCCAGTCGGCGACGTCGTCCCGGGCGAAGTTGAGCACGAGCTGGTTGCGCAGCTCGGTGCGCGTACGGTGCGGGAAGTGCAGGATCCAGTCGGGGTGCGCGCGGTAGAGGTCGCTGTCGGCGTTGACCATCTCCGGTTCGACCCAGAGGCCGAAGAGCATGCCGAGTCGGTGCACCTCGTCGGCCAGTGGTGCGAGGCCCTTCGGGAAGCGGTCGGGTGACGGCGTCCAGTCGCCCAGTCCGGCCCGGTCGCTGCGCCGGGCGCCGAACCAGCCGTCGTCCATGACGTACAGCTCGGCCCCGAGTTCGGCGGCCCGCGCCGCGAGGGCCATCTGGCGGTTCTCGTCGATGTCGAAGCCGGTGGCTTCCCAGGAGTTGTAGAGCACGGGGCGGATCTCGTCCGGGTGCGGCAGGACATGCGCGCGGATGTACGCGTGCCAGGCGCGGCTCGCCGCGCCGAAGCCGCCCTCGGTGCGGAGCCCGGCGAAGCGCGGTGTGGTGTGTGTCAGGCCGGGGCCCAGGCGCAGGGTCGTGGAGTCGTGCCCCGCGCCGCCGGTGAAGCCGGCGCGGCCGTCGGAGGTGCGCTGGGCGGTGATGCGCCAGCTGCCGCTCCAGGCGAGCGCGGCGCTCCACACCTGGCCGTGGTCCTCGCTCGCGGTGCCGTCGTCCAGCATGACCCACGGGTTGAGGTGGTGGCTGGATATGCCTCGTCTGCTGGTCAGTACGGTCTCGCCGAACGGCAGTGTCTCGCGCCGGAGTTGGGTCTCGGCGGCCCACTGTCCCGTGACATGGCCGAGCCGGTAGTCGGCGCGCGGAGGCAGGGTCCAGGCCGCCGAGTCGGCGCGCAGCAGGACGATGTCGTCGGTGCCGGTGTTGCGCAGGGTCGTCCAGCGTTCGATCACGTCGCTGTCGTCGTACACGCGGTAGTGCAGGCCGATACCGAGCGGGTAGTGCCGGTCGCGGAAGTCGAGGTCCAACTCGGCGGCCCCGTCGGGGGTTTCGCGGATGTGGTGGCCGACGGGCTCCCATTCGACGGCGCGGGTGCCGTCGGCGAACCGGACCTGGAGCGAGGGCACGCCGTAGCGGGCGCCGCCGTCGACGGGGAGTTCCTCGCCGACCGGCGGACGGCCCTCGAAGCTGCTGATCTCGCGGTCCACCGGGTGGGCCCGCGCGGCGATCTCCCCCGCCTCGTCGAGGGTCAGCCTGCCGCCCCACGCCACATGACAGGGCGCTCCGCTGCTGTCGATCCGCACCGCGTAGGAGGTGTTCGGGGTGTTGACCAGCCACAGGGCGGCGTCCGGTGCGCAGGAGATCTGGGGCATGGAGATCCTTACGTTCAGGGGCAGCACTGTGACGGCAGGTAGCCAATCCCGCCCTTTGATCTGCTGTCAAGTGCCGTGCTTCAACAAACTTTTCCCTGGAGAATGGATGATCAACTTCTACTTCGCAGGGTTCCTGCTTTTTTTATTGACAGAGGAAATTAACTCACCTACGTTTCCGGCCATGTCAACGACCGACCAGGTGGAGGCGTTTCCGGCGGCCACCCCCGCCGCCTCCTTGGTCTTCACCACCGTGCTCTCCCAGGGCCCGCTGTCCCGTGTGGAGCTGTCCCGGCGCACCGGCCTCTCGTCGGCCGCCGTGACCAAGGCCGTACGCCCGCTGATGGCGGCCGGCTACTTCGTCGAGGCCGCCGACGACAGCGCGCCGCCGGCCGTCGGACGGCCCGCCAACCCGGTCCGGGTGGACGGCGGCAGGGCCCTGTTCATCGGTGTGAAGGTGACGGCCGACGAGGTGATCGCGGTCCTCGCGGACTTGTGCTGCCGGATCCGGCTGGCCCGCCACGTACCGCTCACCGATCGTGAGCCGGGTGCCGTGATCGCCGTGATCGCCGAGCTGACGGCCGAGTTGAGGACGGAGGCCGAGGGCTTCGGTGTCCAGGTGCAGGGTCTCGCGGTCGCCGTGTCCGGCGATGTGGACCGGGCGGCCGGAGCCGTCCGCTACTCGCCGTTCCTCGACTGGCGTGACATCGCCCTCGCCGAACTCACGGCGGCGGCGACCGGGCTGCCGACCACGGTGGACAACGACGTGCGGGCGCTGACGGTCGCCGAGCAGTGGTTCGGCGCCGGGGTGGGACTCTCCAACTTCGCCCTGGTCACCGTCGGCGCCGGGATCGGCTGCGGCCTCGTCGTCAACGGGAGCGTGGTCTCCGGGGCGCACGGGGTGGCCGGGGAGATCGGCCATCTGTCCATCGACCCGCGAGGGCCGCTGTGCCACTGCGGCAACCTCGGCTGTGTCGAGGCGATCGCCTCGGACTCGGCCATCGTGCGCCGTATCCAGCGCGACACGGGCGAGCCCCTGGCCGGACCGGCACAGGCGCTCGAACTGGCCCACGGCGGAAGCCCGGTGGCCCGTGAGGCGTACGCGGACGCGGGCGCCGCGATCGGCCGGGCGATCGGCACCGTGGTGAATCTGCTCGGCCCCGAGCGCGTGATCATCTCGGGCGAAGGACTCGCGGCGTACGACCTGTTCGCCGCCCAGATCAAGGAAGCGTTCTCCGCGACCGCTTTCAGTACCGCCGATCAGTGCGACGTGATCACGCGTCCGCTGCCGTTCGAGGAGTGGGCGCGCGGGGCCGCGGCCACCGCGATACAGACCTTCATCGGGTCCGACACCTTCCAGGAGAAGCGATGACGCAGCAGAGCCGCATACCCGCAGCCGGTGGTCCGAGACGACGCAGCGTCGTCAACGGACTGATGGGAGTGGGAGCGGCCGCTCTCGCCGGGCCCGCCCTGGCGGCGTGCGGCGGCGGTCCTCCCGCCGCCGACCCGAAGACCGTGACGTTCGGTTCCAACGGCGCGGACGCCACGCCCAAGAAGGCGTACGCGGCGGTGACCAAGGCCTTCACCAAGGAATCCGAGCTGAAGGTCAAGACCAACACGGTCGACCACGACACCTTCCAGAAGAGCATCTCCAGCTATCTGCAGGGCACCCCCGACGACACGTTCACCTGGTTCGCCGGCTACCGCATGCAGTACTTCGCCGAGAAGAAGCTGGCCAGTCCGGTCGACGACGTGTGGGAGACCATCGGCTCCGGGTTCAGCGAGGCCGCGAAGCAGCTCTCCAAGGGCGCGGACGGCAAGTACTACTTCGTACCGCTGTACAACTACCCGTGGGCCGTCTTCTACCGCAAGAGCGTCTTCCAGGAGCGCGGCTACACGGCGCCGACCACCTGGGCGCAGTTCGTCGCGCTGGCCAAGAAGATGAAGAAGGACGGGCTCTCGCCCATCGCCTCCGGTTACGGCGGCGGCGACAGCTGGTCCATCCTCGGTGCCTTCGACTATCTGAACCTGCGCGCCAACGGCTACGACTTCCACATGGAGTTGATGCGCGGCGACGTCGCGTGGAGCGACCGGCGCATGAGCACCGTGCTCGACCTGTGGCGGGAACTCGCCCCGTACTACCAGTCGGGCGCCGGCGGGCGCTCGTGGCAGGACGCGGCCCAGTCACTGCTCGACAAGAAGTCCGGCATGGCCGTCATCGGCCTCTTCCTCGGCCAGCAGATCACCGACACGGCGCTGCGCGAGGACATCGACTTCTTCCCGTTCCCTACGATCGACCCGGCGCACGGCATGGACACGGTCGAGGCGCCGACCGACGGATTCATGCTCAGCCGCAAGCCCAAGAACGCCGAAGGCGCCCGGAAGTTCCTCGAATTCCTGGGCAGCCCCGAGGCGGAGGGCATCTACATGGGCGTCGACCCGAGCAACGTCGCCGTCCACAGCAAGGCCGACACCAGCAAGTACAACGCGCTGCAGAAGAAGTCGGCCGAGCTGATCGGCGCCGCCAAGCACATCACCCAGTTCGGCGACCGGGACAGCGACCCGGGGTTCATCTCCACCGTCGTCCTGCCCGGTCTGACGCAGTGGCTCGGCCACCCGGACGACGGGGCGGCCACGCTGAAGAAGATCGAGTCGCAGCGCTCGCGCTTCTTCTCCGGCTGAGCCGGTCCCGAGGCCAGGGACCCCGCTCCCGCGAAGCCCGAGACCAGAGACCAGACCCCGAGACACCCGAGCCGCCACCCCGTCGACCCGCCTGAGGGACGCCCACCCCTATGACTTCCACACTCAAAGCACCGGAGGAACCGGTCACGCCGGCCCCGCCCGCCGTACCGGCCCGCCGGCGCAGGCCGCGCCGGCTCGGCCTGCGCGACCGGCTGTTCCTCGGCGTCATCGTCGGTATACCCCTGCTGGCCCTGCTGGTCTTCGTCTGGCTGCCCGCGCTCGCCTCGTTCGCGCTCTCCTTCACCAGTTGGGACGGCATCTCGCTGTCCGACATCGACTGGATCGGCTGGGACAACTACCGGGAGATCTTCACCAATTACCCGCCGTTCTGGCCGGCGGTCCAGCACAACGTCATCTGGCTGCTGTTCACCGCGCTGCTGCCCACGCCGTTCGGGATCTTCCTCGCGTACCAGCTCGACCGGAAGATCCGCTTCACCCGGATCTACCAGACCGCGATCTTCCTGCCCATGGTGCTGTCCCTCGCGGTGGTCGGGCTGATCTGGGAGATCATCTACAACCCGGACAACGGTCTGCTGAACGGCATCATCGGTGCCGCGTCGCCCGGTACCCACATCGACTGGCTCGGCGATCCCGACCTCAATCTGTGGGCCGTGCTCGTCGCGTCCGCGTGGCGGCACACCGGCTACATCATGATCCTCTATCTGGCCGGGCTCAAAGGCTTCGACCCCGCGCTCAAGGAGGCCGCCGCGCTCGACGGCGCCAACGGCCGGCAGACGTTCCTGCGCGTGGTCTTCCCCGCGCTGAAGCCGGTCAACATCGTCATCCTCGTCGTCACGGCGATGGAGTCGCTGCGCGCCTTCGACATCGTGTACGTCCTCGGCGGCGGCATCGGCAGCAAGCCCGGCATGGAGCTGCTCTCGCTCCTGATCACCGACAACATCGTCGGCGAGACCAGCCACATCGGCTACGGCTCGGCCATCGCGGTGATCATGCTGCTGGTCTCGCTGACCGCCATCTGCACCTTCCTCGTACAGAACTTCCGCAAGGACAAGGAGGAGGCGTGACCGCGACAGCCACACCTCCGGCCGCCCGGCAGCGGGCCCCGCAGGACACACCTCCCGGCAAGCGCTCACGCCCGCGCCGCCAGATCGGCCGTCATCTCTTCCTGGCCGGTATCTCCCTGCTGTGGCTGGTCCCGCTGCTGTGGGCGATGTACACGTCGCTGCGGCCGTACGAGGACACCGCCCAGAACGGGTATCTGTCCTGGCCCCGCAGCCTGAGCCTCGACAACTTCACCGACGCCTGGGCGCAGTCGGGTCTCGCGCACATCTTCTGGAACTCGGTGCTCGTCACCGTGCCCGCCGTGCTCGGCACCCTATTCTTCTCCGCGGCGGTCGCCTTCTACGTGTCGCGCTTCGACTTCCGCTGGAACATCGCGCTGCTGATGCTGTTCACCGCGGGCAATCTGCTCCCCGCCCAGGTGCTCATCACCCCGCTGTACCGGCTGTATCTCCAGTGGAACCTGCCCGGTTGGATGAGCGACTCGTTCCTGCTCTACAACTCCTACTGGGGCATCATCGTCATCCATATCGCCTACCAGTGCGGCTTCTGCACCTTCGTGCTGAGCAACTACATGAAGACGATCCCCAAGGAGATCACCGAGGCCGCGCTCGTGGACGGCGCGCCCGTGTGGCGGCAGTTCTTCCAGATCGTGCTGCCGCTGTGCCGGCCGGCGTTCGCCGCGCTCGCGACGCTGGAGTCGATCTGGATCTACAACGACTTCTTCTGGCCGCTCGTGCTGATCGAGACCGGTGACAAGCGTCCCGTCACCTCCGCGCTCGCCAGCCTGGAGGGGCAGTACTTCACCAATCCCAACCTCATCGCGGCCGGTGCGCTGATGACCGCGATTCCCACGCTGATCGTGTACTTCGCGCTCCAGCGCCAGTTCATCAGCGGCCTGACGATCGGCGCGGGCAAGTAGCCCGTACCTGGCCCCGGCGCGGGCGAGCAGCCCGTATCCGGCCCGTACCACCCCCGCACCTCCCCTTCAGAGAAAGCAGGAGGCTCCCTCCCATGCGCCCACCCACTCGCAACGTCGCGAGAACCCTGCGCGCCGCGCTCGTCCTCGCCGTCACCGCCGGCCTGGCGGTCGCCGTCCCGACCACCGCCCAGGCCCAACTCCCCGACCGGGCAACCGATCAGGCGATCGATCAGGCATCCGATCAGGCGCCCTCGGCGCAGAGCGCGCAGAGCGCGCAGAGCGCCGTCGCCGAGAAGCCGTACATGGGCTGGAGCAGCTGGAGCCTCCAGACCACGTCGTACCCGGGGGTGAACCCCAACGGCAGCTACAGCTATCTCACCGAAGCCAATGTGAACAAGCAGACGGACGCGCTGGCCTCCAAGCTCAAGAAGTACGGCTACGAGTACGTCAACATCGACGCCGGCTGGTGGCGCGGCTGGGACTGGACCCCGGAGTTCGACGAGTACGGGCGGCAGAAGACCAACACGGAGCGCTTCCCCAGCGGTATGAAGGCGGTCGCCGACCGTATCCACGGCAAGGGCCTCAAGGCCGGCATCTACCTTCCCGTGGGCCTGGAGAAGGAAGGCTACGGCGAGGGCAAGCTGAAGATCTGGAACACCGACGACTGCACCACCGGCGACATCGTCTACAGCGACCTGCGGACGACCAACGGCTGGGACAGCTCGTACAAGATCGACTTCTCGAAGCCGTGCGCGCAGAAGTACGTCGACTCGCAGGCCCAGCTCATCGCCGACTGGGGCTACGACTTCCTGAAGCTCGACGGTGTCGGCCCCGGCTCCTTCAAGAGCGGCGACAACTACGACAACCGCACGGATGTCGCCGCCTGGCAGAAGGCCATCAAGAGCACCGGGCGGGCCATCCACCTGGAGATCTCGTGGTCGCTCGACATCAACTACGCCAAGGACTGGAAGGCGACCTCCAACGGATGGCGGGTCGACACGGACGTCGAGTGCTACTGCAACACCCTGGTGTCGTGGGAGAACTCGGTCGAGGACCGGTGGCGTGACACGCCCGGCTGGACCCGCTACGCCGGGCCCGGCGGCTGGAACGACCTGGACGCGATCAACGTCGGCAACGCCGACATGAGCGGTCTGACCAAGGCCGAGCGCCAGAGCTACATGACGCTGTGGGCGGTCGCCAAGTCGCCGCTGTACAGCGGCGACGACCTCACCAAGATCGACGACTACGGCCTGTCGCTGATGACCAACCGCGACGTGCTGAAGATCAACCAGCAGCCGGGGAAGCCCGCCAAGCCCGTCACCTCGGTCGGCGACGAGCAGGTCTGGGCGTCCGAGAACCCCGACGGCAGCTGGACCGTCGCCCTGTTCAACCAGGGTGACTCCGCCTCGCCGGTGACCGCCGACTGGGCGGCCCTCGGCTTCACCGGCCAGGCGTCCGTACGCGACGTGTGGAACCGCGAGAGCCTCGGCCGGCACAAGGACGGCATCACCCAGGCCGTACCGGCGCACGGCTCGCGGCTGTTCACCGTCACCCCGCAGGGTCCGGACCTGCAGACCACCGCGTACGAGGCGGAGTCCCCGGACAACGTCCTGACCGGCTCGGCGTCCGTCGCCGACTGCGACGAGTGCTCGGGCACGAAGAAGGTCGGCAACCTCTACGTCGGCGGCAAGGTCCAGTTCACGGACGTCGTCGTCAAGAAGGCCGGCCGCTACCTGGTCAAGGTCGCCTACACCTCGGGCGACGCGCGATCGATCGGTGTCTCGGCCAACGGCAAGGCGCCTGTCGCGACGGCCTTCCCGGCCACCGGCGGCTGGCAGGCGGTCGACTCGATCAGCGTGCCGGTCACGCTGAAGGCGGGCAGCAACACGATCGCCTTCGACAGCGGCGACGGCTACTCGCCGGACATCGACAAGATCGACGTGCCGCGCGTCTGATCCCGGCGCCTCACGAGTACGACCGGGGGCGCGTCCTCACCGGCGCGCCCCCGGCCTGTCTCTCCCCGTACCTCCTGTTCCGCAGGTCCGCAGGAATGGAGTTGTCCCGTGAACGATCAGCACCCGCACCCCCCTGCCCAGTCCGAGACCGGCCCGACCCGGCGTCGCGCGCTCACGCTCGCCGCCGGCGCCGCCACACTCACCGCGCTCGGCGGACTGCCCGCCTTCGCCGCCTCAGCGCCGCCGAAGCGTCCCGCCGTCTCGCCGATGCTCGCCGACGGCGAGGGCTCAACGACCCGGATGTGGTACCGCGCTCCGGCGGGGAGGACGACGATGCTCGAACGGGCCCTGCCGGTCGGCAACGGCCGGCTCGGCGCGCTCGTCGGCAACGACCCCGGGCAGGAACTCCTCTTCGTCTCCGACGCCACGATGTGGACCGGCGGGGTCAACGACAAGCTGGAGTCGGACGGCCAATTCCCTTACGGGCGGGCCGACTTCGGCAGCTTCACCCAGCTGGCCCATGTGACGGTCGACATCCCGGACCACGATCTCGGCTCGGTCAACGACTTTCGCCGTGAACTCGACATCGACCAGGGCCTGGTCACCTCCGGCTATGTCCGGTCGGGGGTCAGCTACGAGCGCCGTGTCTTCGCGAGCCACCCGGACGACGCGGTCGTCGTCCACTTCACGCAGCGCGGCGGCGGCCACTACACGGGCACGATCTCCCTCGACGGCACCCATGACGAGAAGACGTCGGCGGACGCGAAGAAGGACAGCCTGTTCTTCGGCGCGGAGTTCGCCAACGGGCTGCGGTACGGCGCTGCCGTCACCGCGCACAGCAGGAGCGGTTCGGTCACCACGAGCGGTTCGCGGATCGTCTTCACCCGGTGCGCCGACCTGACCGTCGTGATCAGCGGTGGATCGAACTACGCCCCCGACCACACCACCGGCTACCGCGCGCCGGACCTCGATCCGGTCGCGCTCGCCCGGACCAAGGTCCAGGACGCCGTACGCCACTCCGCCACCACGCTGCTGCACACCCATGTCGCGGACTACCGCGACCAGTTCGACGGGATGAGCATCTCGCTCGGCCCGTCCACGGGCGAGCAGCGGGCACTCGACACCTGGGAGCGGCTGAAGCACCGTACGCAGCAGGACGTGCCCGATCCCGAACTGGAGGCGCTGTACCTCCAGTTCGGCCGCTATCTGATGATCAGCAGCTCGCGGGACGGTCTGCCGGTCGCCCTCCAGGGTCCGTGGCTGGACGGCAACGACCCGGACTGGATGGGCGATTACCACACCGACATCAACATCCAGATGAACTACTGGATGGCCGACCGGACCGCGCTCTCGCGCAACTTCGACGCGTTCACCGACTACTGCCTCGCGCAGCTGCCGGTGTGGTCCGAGCTGACCCAGGCCCACTTCAACGATCCGCGCAACCGGTTCCGCAACTCCTCCGGCAAGATCGCCGGCTGGACCGTGGCGTACTCGACGAACATCTACGGCGGACTCGGCTGGTGGTGGCACCCGCCGGGCAACGCGTGGCTGTGCAACACACTGTGGGAGCACTACCAGTACACGCAGGACCGGGAGTTCGTGAAGAAGATCTACGCGATGCTCAAGGGTGCCTGCGAGTTCTGGGAGGCCCGGCTGGTGACCATGACGGTCACGGACGCTTCGAGCGGTGAGAAGCGCGAAGTCCTCGTCGCCGACAACGACTGGTCGCCGGAGCACGGCCCGCAGGACGCGAAGGGCATCACCTACGCGCAGGAGGTGGTCCGCGACCTGTTCATCAACTACCGCGAGGCCGCCGAACTCCTCGGCAGGGACGCCGCGTTCGCCAAGACGGTGGCCGGGCTGCAGGAACGGCTGTACCTGCCCGAGGTCAGCCCGAAGACCGGCTGGCTCCAGGAGTGGATGTCGCCCGACAACCTCGGCGAGACGACGCACCGTCATCTCTCGCCGCTGATCAGCCTGTTCCCCGGTGACCGGATCCGCCCCGGCGACTCGCCCGCGGAACTGGTGAAGGGCGCCACCGAACTCCTCACCGCCCGTGGGATGGAGAGCTTCGGCTGGGCCAACTCCTGGCGCGCCCTGTGCTGGGCGCGGCTGAAGCACGCGGACAACGCGTACGAGCTGGTCGTCAACAATCTGCAGCCGTCCGTCGACGGCAGCAACGGCACCGCGATGAACCTCTTCGACATCTACGAGGTCGAGAAGGGCCGCGGGATCTTCCAGATCGAGTCCAACTTCGGTACGCCCGCCGCGATGATCGAGATGCTCCTCTACTCGCGGCCCGGCCATATCGAGCTGCTTCCGGCGCTGCCCGACGCCTGGGCACGGTCCGGTTCGGTCACCGGCATCGGTGCGCGCGGCGGTTTCGTCGTGGATCTGAGCTGGCGTGACGGGAAGGTCCGTGAGGCGAAGATCCGCAGTGTCGGCGGGCGCCGGACGAAGGTCACGGCCGGCGGCGTCTCGCACGACGTGGACGTGCGCTCCGGGAGAACCGTCACGCTGCGGAACTTCGGATGAGCCGGGCCGTACGCCGCGGTCTGGTCTGTGTCCTGGCACTCGCCGCGACCTTCCTCGTGCCCACGTACGTTCCGTCCGCCACGGCCGACACGGCCGCGTCGGCTGCCTCGGCCGCCACCTCGGCCGTTCCTCCCCCGCCCGCGAAGTCCGTCGTCACCTGGGCGTCGAGCGCGGACCGGATGGGTGAGGCGGCGGGCGACCGGAGTTACCGGTTGGTCGTACGGACGAGCGTGGGCGGCACGGGACTGCGGGTCCGGGTCTCCAACGCGTTCGGGGACCGGCCCCTGGTCATCGGCAGCGCGTACGCCGGGCTCCGCGAGAGCGGCGCCCGGCTGCGCCCCGGCAGCAACAGGAAGCTCGCCTTCGACGGGTCGGCGTCCGTGACGCTGGCGCCGGGCGAGATCCGCTACAGCGATCCGCTGCCCGGCAGGATCGCGGCGATGAGCGACCTGGCCGTCAGTCTGTACGTGCGCGACACGGGCGGGCCCGCCACCGGGCACGGGATGGCGCTCGCGACGTCGTACGCCACGAGCGGGAACCACGCCGCGGAGGAGCGGGACGGCGCGTACACGGAGCGGCTGGGGTCGTGGTTCTACCTCGACGCGGTCACCGTGGACGCGGACCGCGGAGCCGGCGCCGTCGTGACGCTCGGGGACTCCATCACCGACGGCTGGCAGTCCAGTACGGACAAGAACCTGCGCTGGCCGGACTTTCTGGCCCGTCGGCTGCACGCTTCCTCGGTCAGCACCGTGAAGGGCGTGGCGAACGCGGGGATCTCGGGCAACAAGGTCTTGGCGGACGGCGCGGCGCAGAGCGCGCTCAAGCGGCTCGACCGTGACGTGCTGTCGCTGCCGGGTGTGCGGACGGTCGTGCTGTTCGAGGGCGTCAACGACATCAAGTCCCATTCCGGTGTCACGGCCGCGTCCCTGACGGCGGGTTACCGCGAGATCATCGACCGGTCGCACGCGGCGGGACTGTGTGTCGTCGGTGCCACGGTCATGCCGTTCAAGGGCTGGTCGGAGTGGGATGCCGAGGGTGAGGCCGTACGCACCGAGGTGAACGAGTGGATCCGCACCAGCGGGGCGGTCGACGCGGTCGTGGACTTCGACAAGGTGGTGCGCAGCCCGTACGACGCGGAGCGGATCCTGCCCACGTTCGACAACGGCGACCATCTGCATCCCAACGACAAGGGCATGCAGGCGATGGCCGACGCGGTCGCGCTGAAGTCCCTGGAATGCGGCCGCTGACGGCCCCTCAGTCGGTGAGGTCGTTCGCGAGGAGGTCCATCAGGAGTCCGTCGTGCCAGGTCCCGTCGGGACCGCGCTCGTAGTCCCGCATGATCCCGACGGGCCGGAAACCGGCCTTGCCGTAGCACCTGATCGCCGCGGCGTTGTCGGCGGCCGGATCGATCACGACACGGTGGTGACCGAGGTCCTCGATGAGGTGCCTGGCCAGGGTCCGTACGGCGTCGGTCCCCACTCCGCGACCGTGCGCCGCGGGGTCGACGTAGATGTCGATGTTCGCGTGCCGGTAGTCGGGGTCCTCCTCGGCGCCCCACTGGACGGCGCCGACGGTGGCGCCGTCCAGTTCGATCACCAGTGAGGTGAGGTCGGGTTCGTCGAGATCCTCGGTCACGGCCGCGAGCAGGTCGTCACCGCCGCGCCACGTCGCGTAGACCTCGGGCGTGGCGCGGATGGTGGCGAGTGCGGGGATGTCGTCGGGGACGGCCGGGCGCAGGAGCACGAGGGCGCCCTTCAGTGTCTTCTCCATAGGAGCACGCTAATAGATCAGTGGTTCGAACTTCGCGGATCCAGGTAGTGACGTTCGGTTCAGAACGCGCCCAGGTCCGACGACACCCAACGCTGGGGCCGCATCCGGAAGACGACCTGCTCGCCGTGGTCGCCGCTCGCCATGGCGACGTAGCCGTCGACCTTCTCGGCGGGCAGATAGCGGGACGCCAGCTCCACCATATGGTCACGGGTGCCGGGGATCCGCTCCGTCACCGGGCCCTCGACGGAGACGTACCGCACCGTCGGGGCCGTCCGCTCGACCAGCAGCGTGAACCGGCCCGCCGCCTTGATCAGCTTGTCCTTGCGGGAGTCGGCGCCCGTCAGGATCCAGATGTCGCCGCCGGGCGCGTACTGGTACCAGACGGGGACGACGAGGGGTGCCCGGTCCGCCGAGCCGGAGTCGATGGCGATGGCCGCGACGTGCGGCTCGGCGAGAAACTGCTGGCGTTCTTCGACATTCAGGGCCATGGGATGTCTCCTTCGCACCAAGTACGGGGGTCTGTCCCAACCATCCCTACCAGCGGTGGTGGACTTCCGCACGGATCCTGCGGTCGTACAGATCACGCACGGCGTCCAGCGTCGTCTCCGAGAGCGGTGCGAGAGAGGCCGCGGCGGCGTTGGCCCCTGCCTGCTCGACGGAGCGGGCGCCCGGGATGACGGTGCTGACGCCGGGCTGCTGGATGATCCAGCGCAGCGCGGTCTGGGCCGGCGTGGCGCCTTCGGGGGCCAGGCCGGAGAACTCGACGGCTGCCTCAAGCCCCGTGGCGTAGTCGATGCCGGAGAAGGTCTCGCCCTGGTCGAACGCCTCGCCGTGCCGGTTGAAGCTGCGGTGGTCGTCGGCGGCGAAGACCGTGTCCTTCGTGTACTTGCCGGACAGCAGACCGGAGGCGAGCGGAACGCGCGCGACGATGCCGACCCCCGCCTCCCGGGCGGCGGGCAGCACCTCTTCGAGCGGCTTGAGCCGGAAGGGGTTGAGGATTATCTGTACGGAGGCGACGCCCGGCCTGGCGATGGCGGTCAGTGCCTCCGCGCAGGTCTCGACGCTCACCGCGTAGGCCGCTGTCCGCTTCTCGGCGACCAGTGTGTCGAGCGCGTCGAAGACGGCGTCGGAGGAGTAGACGGCGGGCGGCGGGCAGTGCAGCTGGACGAGGTCCAGCGTGTCCACGCCCAGGTTCGCGCGTGAACGGTCGTTCCAGGCGCGGAAGTTGTCCAGGCTGTAGTTCTCGGGGCGCTGCTCGGCCCGGCGACCCATCTTCGTCGCGACGAACACGTCGGCGTCCGGGCGGTTCTTCAGGAACCGGCCGATGAGCTGTTCGCTGCGGCCGTCGCCGTAGACGTCCGCCGTGTCGAAGAAGGTGACGCCCGCTTCGAGCGCCGCGTCGAGGACGGCGAAGGCGTCGGCCTCGACGACGTCACCCCAGTCGGCCCCCAGCTGCCATGTGCCCAGTCCGACGACGGACGCCTCTCGGCCCGTCCTGCCCAGTACGCGCTTCTCCATACGGGTGATGCTACGTCCGCCCGCGCGGCCCGATTCGGCGGGGCGGCCGGGGCCTCGCGGGCGGGGCGGGGATGCCCGCAGGGCGGTGCGGTGCGGGGCGGTGCGGGGCGCGGTCGCTACGGCGCCGTGCCCACCGAGAACACCGCGCCCGACGGGTCGGTGACCGCGGCCATGCGCGCGTACGGGGTGTCCTCGGGCTCGGTGGCCGAGCCGCCGGACGCCGTGGCGCGCGCGGCCACGGCATCGGCGTCGGCCACGGCGAACAGCGTGCCCCAGGCGGACGTGGGTACGTCGGTGCTGCCGATGATCCCGCCGATCTCGTGCCCGTCGGGGCGGCGCAGGAAGGTGAAGTCGAGGTCCGGCACTTCGTCGTTGCCGTCCAGCGTGAAGCCGAACAGCGTCGTGTAGAAGGCGCGGGCCGGCTCGGGATCGGGGGTGATCAGGTCGTTGCGGACCAGTGAGTCGGGCTCGTTCACGATCTCGCTGCCGAGCCGGGCGCGGCCCTGCCACAGGCCGAACCGGGCGCCGACCGAGTCCACCGCGACGGCCGTACGGGCGTGGTCGGCCAGGTCCGCCGGTGCCTCGATCAGCCGGCCGCCCGCCTCGGTGACGCGCCGGGCCGTGTCGTCGCAGTCGTCGGTGGCGAAGTACATGGTCCACACGGCGGTGGTCCGGTCCGGGTCCGGGACGATCCCGGCGACGGGCCGGCCGCGCAGCAGACAGATCGTGCCGTCGGCGTCGCCGGTCGGGTACGGCTCGTACTCCCAGCCGAACAGCGCCTGGTAGAAGGGGAGCGCGCCCTCGCGGTCGGGGGTCCTGAGCTCGATCCAGGTGGGGGTGCCTTCGGGCTGGCTGCCGCTGAGAACGCTCATGGTGGGCTCCTTCGTGGGGCGTCGTGGCGAAGGCCCCAACGTAGACAGCGTCTAGGACAGAAGATGTCCTAGAAACACCTGTGGATGAGCGCCGTCCACACGATCGGGCGCTCCATCATTCGGTCATGACACGCTCATCGGGGCGCCGCCCCCTCGGCCGGACGGTTCTCGCCGTCGCCGTCACCGTCGGTGCCGCGTGCACCCTCACCGGCTGCGTACCGGCGCCGCACGACACGGAGTCCGACGACGGGCGTACGGCCCGGACCGTGCGGCCCGCCCGGACCGCCGTACTGCTGGGCGACACCGTCCTCGTGAACCATCCCGACGGTCACGACGAGGCAATGCTGGCCCTGGCCGTGACGGCCGTCGTCGACGAGGCGTCCAGGGTCGCGGGCACTCGCACCGGCACCGGCGCCGACGCCAAGGGCGGCGCGGACACCGATCCGGGTGTGGCGCGAGGCGCGAGTGCCGCCGCAGGGCGGAAGTGGGTCGCCGTCCTCGCCGAGGTGAGCAACGCGGGGGCGCGGCCGTACGGGCACGACGTGGCGCACAGCTTCACCGCCGTGGACACGCTCGGCCGCCGGCATGTGCCGCTGCCCGCGTCCACCGATCTCACGGTGGGCCCGGTGATGACCTGGCCCGTGCCGCTCGCCGCCGGCCGGTCGGCGCGTGGGTGGCTGGTCTTCGACCTGCCGGCGGAGGCGGTCCTGACCACGCTGGAGTTCGGCCGTACGCGGACGTCGGCGGCCTCGGCGGACTGGGCGCTGTGAAGGGGTCCGTACGGCGGCGCGCCGCCGTGCCCCCACCCGGCTACTCGGCCGTCAGCCCGTCGAAGTGCGCCTTCTGCGCCGGGTAGTAGTCCTCGAACACGGGCTGCGGGGTGCCGTCCAGAGAGGCGCGGAGCTTGTCCAGGTAGTACTCCCAGCCCGCGCCGATCTCGCCGAGTCCCGCTTCCGTGTCGCGGTGCTGGATGAACCGGAGTTCCGTACCGCCCGCTTCGGCCGCCACCGCGGACGTCCCCGACAGCTTCAGTTCCAGATTCCAGCTGCCCTCCTCGTCGACCGTCGAGACGACGAGCCGGTGCGGTGCCTCGCACGCCTCGACACGCAACTCGATCCAGGGCTCCTGCTCCTCGAAGACCATCCGCACCCGCGCCGTGCCGCCGGGGGCGCCGTCCCCCTCCCACGGGCCGAACCACAGGGCGGTGCGCGCCGACTCGGTGACGGCCGCCCACACCTCTTCGACCGGGAGGGAGAACACGCGCGTGAGGACGAGGTCGACTCCCTCGGGTGTGCGCAGCAGCCTGCCGGTGGGGGTCGGGATCGTGGCCATGGGGGGGCTCCTCCTGTGGACGGCCGGGTGGCGAGGGTGGCCGCGTGGCCGGACTGCCGGACAGGTTCCGGTCTACCACCCGCCACTGACAGTGGCCCGGCGCCCGCCCCGCCACCGGAACGGGACGACCGGAACATCGCGGGAACATTCGATGCCGGGTAGCCGTTGTGATCAGTGTGGGTGTGGACGGAACAGTGTCCCCGGGCCCCATCAAGAAATGCCCACAGGGAAGATCGTTCGGCTGAAGCCCTGTGGAGCCAACCGCCGCGAGGCGACCGCCGCCCGCACCCCGCCTCAACGGCCCCGACCGGTCTCCCCCGTCCGGTCGGGGCTCCTTTCGCTGTCCAGGTCCGGAGCCGATGTCTACTGTTCAGGCATGACAGCTGAGGGGGACGCGGAGCGGCCGGGCGGTTTCGCCGCCGCGACCGGCGACGGCCCGGAGTCCCCCGTTCCGCCGGAGGTGCGCGCCGCCGAGGTCCGGGTCGCCTTCGGCGGTCTGACGCAGATACGCCGTCTCACCAACGCCACCGCTCCCGATCCCGCCGCCGTTCCGGCCGACTGGGAGCGCAACCAGCCGGTCCGCGCCATCGCTCTTGCTCTGGAGGCGGCGGGATTCCCGCCCTCGGCGGTCGACGGCGAGGGGCGGCGTACGGGCACGGGATTCCGCGTCGCCGCGGGCGAACGCCCGGGGACGGTACGGGTGGAGTGGCTGGGCCCGCACGGCAGCGGCGCGGCCCAGGACGAGGAGCGCCAACTCACCGCGTGCGCCGCCGTACTGACCCCGCTGGGCTGGGAGGCTCTGCTGTACCGCGGCGCCCGGCGCCGACGCTTCCTGGAAGTGGAACCGGCGCTCTGAGCCGAATCTCCGGACTGCCTTCGAACTCCCCTCGGACTGCCTTCGCCGCCTTGCGCGGCGCGCGCCCAAGCGGTTACAGGCAGTTCACGGGACGGAAATCCGGCGCACTCCCCACCCCGTACGTAATCCGACGGTAAATTGTTCAACGCTCGACCCTGTTTTATTCAAAGCCGCAGGTCAGACACCGATCCGGAAATCGAATACTGTCATCTGGAAGACGCGCTTAACACCTGCCTCCCGGCTCCTTAACGTGGTCCGCACATTGACTCACAAGGCGACACGGGAGCCGGAATGCCAAGTAATGCTCTTTCCCGTCGTGCAATTCTGCAACGCAGTGCGGTGGCGGGCGGTGTCCTCTCCTTGGGACCGCTGCTCGGCGGCGCGACCGAGGCTCTGGCGCAGTCCACCGGGGGGACGGCGGCAGCGGCCGGCAAGGCCATGAAGGACGTCTACGGACGGATCGGCGTACGGCCGCTGATCAACGGGCGTGGCACGTACACCATCATCAGCGGTTCGCTGATGCTGCCCGAGGTGCGGGAAGCGATAGACGCGGCGGCAAGACAGTTCGTACATCTGGACGAACTCGCCGAGGCGGTCGGCAAGCGGCTGGCGAAGATCACCAAGGCGGAGCACGGCCTGATCGCCTCCGGTTGTCATGCTGCGCTCACGCACGCGACCACCGCGTGTGTCGCGGGCGGAAACCCCGACCTGCATGTACGGCTGCCCGATCTGACGGGCTTCCGGAAGACCGAGGTGATCATCCCGGCCCACTCGCGCAACGTGTACGAGAACGCGGTCAGCGCGGTCGGGGTGAAGGTCGTCGAGGTGTCGACGCCCGACGAGCTGAAGAACGCCATCGGCCCGCAGACCGCGCTGATCTACATCATGGCGGGCCCGAGGGTCGACGAGAGCGAACTCCCCACGGACGTCGTCGCCGGCATCGCCGGGCCCAAGGGCGTGCCGGTACTGGTCGACGCCGCCGCCGAGATCCTGACCATCCCCAACGTGCACCTGGAGCGCGGCGCCGACCTCGTCGCGTACAGCGGCGGCAAGGCCATTCGCGGCCCGCAGTCGGCCGGTCTGCTGCTCGGCCGGGAAGATCTCGTACGCGCCGCGTGGGTCAGCAGCGCACCCCACCACGGCATCGGCCGCGGCTACAAGGTCGGCAAGGAAGAAGCCATGGGGATGCTGGCCGCGGTCGAGATGTGGGTCCAGCGCGACCACGACGCCGAGTTCGCGCGCTGGGAGTCCTGGCTGAAGACGATCGCCCGCCGGGTCTCCGCGATCGGCAGCGTGAAGACGGAGGTCAGCCAGCCGGACAGCCTGTCGAACCGCACCCCGTCGCTGACGATCACCTGGAACGAGAAGAAGCTCGGCGTGTCGGGCCAGACCGTGGCCGACACGCTGTACGAGGCGAAGCAGCGCATCGCGCTCAACGCGGCCGGCAGCGACGACCCGGCGCGGTCGGGTGTGTCGGTCACGCCGTACATGCTCCAGCCCGGCGAGGAGAAGACCATCGCCGACGCGCTGGTCCGGATACTCACCGATCCGCCCGCGCCGCCCGCTCCCCCGCGTCCGCCCTCGGTCGACGTGACCGGGAAGTGGACGCTCGAAATCGAGTATCTGGCGGGCAGTTCCACCGCGCACCGGCTGGAACTCGCGCAGGACGGCGCCGAGATCACCGGCACGCACACCGGTGAGTACGTGTCCCGGAAGGCCACCGGATCGGTCAGCGGCAAGACGGTGACCGTACGCAGCACGCTCAGCGAATCGTCCGGTGACGCACTCGACTTCACGTTCACCGGGACGCTTCTGGGCGACTCGATGAGCGGTGAACTCAACATGGGTGAGTACCTGAAGGCCACGTGGAAGGCCGAGCGCGGCGGCTGAGCCCCACGCTTCCGGTCCGGTCCGGTCCGGTTCAGCCCGGCCCGACCCGGGTCTCCTCACACTCGTAACTCCCTCAACTCTCCCCGATCCAGCAGCAATCCCAATTGACGCCTCGTACCCACGCGTACGCGCGCGGGCACGGACGAAGGAGAACACGTGACGAACCGCAGGGACTTCATCCGCAAGGCTCCGGTCGTGGCGGCCGTGGCCGCGACCCCGGCGCTGGCCGTCAAAGCCACCGAGGACCGCGGGCGTCATAAGCCCGAGAAGGAGATCCACTACCCGGGCGGCGGCGAGCCGCCGGAGAACCCGCTGTTCAGCCCGGTCGTCAGCTACGGCGACCTGGTCTTCATCTCGGGCATCGGCGCGCACTTCGAGGGCGACATCACCGCGCACACCGAGCATGTGCTCAACGAGGTGGAGAAGTACCTCGAAGCGGCTGGATCGTCCATGGACCGGGTGCTCAAGGTCAACGTCTACCTCAACTCCCTGGACGACTACGACGGGATGAACGCCGTCTTCCTCGGCCGCTTCGGCCCCGAGCCGGGCGTACGCACCACGATCGCCGCGCAGGCCGGTATCCCCGGGGACTCGCTCGTCGAGATCGACTGCATCGCGGTGCGATGAGCTCCGCGACCCGCACCACAGCCACCGCTCGAAACTCGCGTCACCGGACAAAATTGGGGTTGGCATGTCACTGAGAACACGGGCCCCGTGGGCCGTCCTCCCCGCGGTTCTCACCCTCGTGGTGGGCGCGTCGGCCGCTAGCAGCGCCACCGGCGCGTCGTCGGACGACCCGGCTTCGGGCCCGGACGCCTCGGCGTCCGCGGTCACCTATGACCTTCTGCTGCGGAGGGGCCATGTCATCGACCCCAAGAACAACCGTGACAAGGTCCTGGACATCGCCGTGAAGAACGGCAAGATCGCGGCGGTCGGTTCGAAGATCGACCCGTCCCGCGCCAAGCAGACGGTCGACGTCAAGGGGAAGTATCTGACCCCCGGTCTGATCGACATGCACACGCATCTGTTCCGAGGTGAGCAGGACGCCTACGCGGACGGTGTACTCGGTCTGCCGCCGGACGGATTCACCTTCCGGGCGGGGGTGACGACGGCGCTCGACACCGGATCGGCCGGCTGGGAGAACTTCGAGCTGTTCAAGAAGAACATCATCGACACGTCCAAGACCCGCGTGCTGTCGATGCTGAACATCGTCGGCAAGGGCATGGCCGGTGGCGACAAGGAGCAGGACCTGGACAACATGAACGCGGCCGAGGCCGCGAAGGTCGCCAAGAAGTACCCGGAGATCATCCGGGGCATCAAGACGGCGCACTACGAAGGCCCGTCCTGGGCACCGGTGGAGCGCTCCGTGGAGGCCGGCGAGATCGCGGGCATCCCGGCGATGATCGACTTCGGATCGGCCGGCCCGGAGCGGACCATCGAGGAACTGCTCACCGAGAAGCTGCGGCCCGGCGACATCTACTCGCACGTCTACTCGGGCCTGCGCGGCGAGTTGGGCGAGGACGGCAAGCTCAACCCCGCCCTGGCAGCGGGGCGTGAGCGCGGTGTGCTCTTCGACGTCGGCCACGGCGGCGGAAGCTTCGACTGGAACGTCGCCATGGAGGGGAAGAAGGAGGGCTTCTGGCCCGACACCATCTCCACGGACCTGCATGTGACCAGCATGAACGCGGGCATGAAGGACATGTCCAACGTCATGTCCAAGTTCCTCACGATGGGCCAGCCCCTCAAGGACGTCATCGAGGAGTCCACCTGGAAGCCGGCGCAGGCCCTGGGCCGTAAGGACCTCGGCAATCTGTCCGTCGGATCGCCGGCCGACATCGCCGTCTTCGATCTGGAGAAGGGCAAGTTCGGGTACGCGGACAGCTTCGGCCTGCGCGTCGACGGCGAGCAGAAGCTGGTCACGGAGCTGACCGTGCGCGCGGGTGAGGTCGTGTGGGACCTCAACGGCAGGACGGCGAAGCCGTGGAAGCCTGGCGCGGTGGGCGACAGGACCAACACGGAGCACGCGGCCCCGTAGCCGGGTCGCCCTCGGAGAACAGTCAGAGCCGCTCCCGACCGCGAAGGCCGGGAGCGGCTCTGTCCCCGGTGCTCCAGGCGCGCTCCTCAGTGGCCCGGGTGATTCCCCGCCCACACCTCGGGGGTTCGGCTCGACCACGGGCTTGCCTGTTCGAGTTGGCCGGCGAGGCGGAAGAGGCGGCCTTCGAGCCCGTAACCCGCGGCGAACTGCATACCGATCGGGAGCCCCGTCCCGGCGTCGGCCGTCACCGGTACGGACATGGCGGGTGTGCCCGCCACGTTGAACGCCACGGTGAACGGCGAGCGGTCGAATACGCGGCCTATCCAGCCGAGGCCGTCCAGCGCCTCCGCGCCCTCGGCGTACGTGCCCAGGGGCACGGGAAGCTCCGGCAGGGTCGGGGTGAGCAGTAGGTCGTGAGTGTCGAAGTACCCTGCCAGGCTTCGGGCGACCCGGTTGCGGATGGCGAGGGCGTTGACGAACTGGGCGCCGCTGACCCGCTGCCCGTAGTGGTGGCCGGCCAGGGTCACGGGCTCCAGGGTCGAGGAGTCGACGGGCCTGTTGAAAGCGGCAGCCAGCCCGTCCACCGAGGCGGTGAGATTCGCCGTCCACAGACGGGCGTTGGCCAGGACGAACTCCTCCCAGTCGGCCCCGAGGTCCACCTTGACCTCCGCCACCCGGTGGCCGAGGGATTCGAGCAGACGCACGGTGCGAGAGAGCGCGTCGGCCACCGGTGCGGTGGTGCGGCGCCCGCCCCACGCCTGGGTGAGGACACCGATCCGCAACGAGCCCGGGGGGCGGGTGACTTCCTCCGCGTACGGCCGGGACGGCTCCTGGGCGAAGTAGGGGTCACCCGGTTCCGGGCCGCGGATCAGGTCGAGCAGCGCCGCGCTGTCGCGTACGGTGCGGCTGACGCTGCCGTGCACGGCCAGGCCGTTGTACAGCTCGTCGAAGTCGGGGCCCATGGAGACCCGGCCGCGGGTGGGCTTCAGCCCGAAGAGGCCGTTGTACGCGGCGGGGATCCGGAGCGAGCCGGCGGCGTCGGTGGCGTGTGCGATCGGTACCACCCCGGCGGCGACGGCCGCGGCGGAGCCGCCGCTGGATCCGCCCGCGCTCCGCGCCAGGTTCCACGGGTTGCGCGTCGCGCCGTACAGCACTGGTTCCGTGGTGACGCTGTACGCCATCTCCGGTGTCGCGGTACGCCCGAAGGTCACGAGCCCGGCGCGGCGGAAGCGCTGCATCAGGGCGGAGTCGGCGCCGGCGACGTTGCCGGCCGCGAGGCGGCTGCCCAGTTCCATGCGCCGCCCGGCCATGGCGACTCCGATGTCCTTGATCAGGAAGGGGACCCCGGCCAGCGGTGTGCCGCCGGGTACGGGCCCGTCGATGGGCCCGTCGTCGGCCGGCCAGGTCTCGACGACGGCGTTGATCCGCGGATTGACCACCCGCGTGGCCTCGCGTGCGGCTGCTTCCAGTTCGGCGGAGGTCACCTCGCCTCCGGCCACCAGCTCCGCGAGTCCGACCGCGTCGAAGCTCACGTACTCGGCAACTCTCACTGTCACTCCCGGCGGACGAAATCGATACCCTTGAGTACCTGACGATACCGAACGGTATCGCATGGGACGGCCTGGTATCGTGGCGGGGAGCGAGAGGAGCAGTCATGGCATCGACCGCCGGAAGGCCGAGCAGGGTGGCGAAACTGCCGCCCCGTGAGCGCATCCTGGACGCGGCGGAGGAGCTGTTCCAGAGCGAGGGAATCCGGCGGGTGGGCGTCCAGGCGATCGCCGAGAAGGCCGAGACCACCAAGATGGCGATCTACCGGCACTTCGAGACCAAGGACGCGCTGGTCGCGGAGTGGCTGCGGATCCTCGCCGCCGACTACCAGGCGGCCTTCGACCGGGTCGAGGCCGAACACCCCGGCCGGCCCCGGGAGCAGATCCTGGGCCTGGCCCGCTTCATCGCGGACGGACTGCCGGCGATCTCGTACCGGGGCTGCCCGTTCATCAACTCCCTCGCCGAGCTGCCCGATCGCGCCCATCCCGCACGGCAGGTGATCGAGAAGCACAAGGCCCGCCAGACCGGCAGGCTGCTCGGCATGTGCGCCGAGGCCGGGCTGCCCGACCCCGAGCAGACCACGGCCGAGATCACCTTCGTACTCGAAGGCGCGCAGGTCAGCACGCAGAACGGCAGCATCGATCAGGCGGGCGACCGGCTGATGAGGATCGTCGAGGGGATCCTGGACCGGCACCACTCCCCCGTCGGCGCGCCCCGGGCAACCACCGGCTGACCGCCCCGACGCCGGTCGCCGGACGGGCAGAAGCC
>NZ_JBHUUW010000077.1:0-34210 GCF_042670825.1 Streptomyces sp. NPDC057137
TCCTCGGAGTGCGGGGCCGCGGCCTTTCCGCGTGGTCGCTCCCGGCTTCGCGCGTGGGCGCTCACGGGCCCCGTCGGCGCGAGAGCCCCGCACGGTGGTCCGTGCGGGGCTCTCGTGGCGCTGTACGGCCGCTGGGGCGCCTGGGCTCAGCCCTGCCAGCTGTGCGGGGCCCGGAAGCCCGGCGTGCGCTCCAGACGGCGCCAGCCGGCCGTGGAGCGGCCGCGGTGGGCCGAGGCGGCGTCCGCGTCGGGGCGGGCCGCGGCGCGCGCCATGAGGACGGCGGTGATGGCGGCCAGTTCCTCGGGGCCCGCCTGGCCCTTCTCGACGCGGAGCAGCGAGCTGTCGGCGCGGAGCGGGGAGTTGTCGGAATCGTTCATCGGGCTCGTGTCTCCGTCTTCTCGGCAGGTGGGCGGCGTCATGGGCGGCGGCACGGGGCCGCGTCCGGCGGGGCGCGGGCTCACTGCGGGGGGTTGCCGTGCTTGCGCGACGGCAGGTCGGCGTGCTTCGTACGGAGCATCGCGAGGGCCGAGACGAGGACCTCACGGGTCTCGGCCGGGTCGATGACGTCGTCGACCAGACCGCGCTCCGCGGCGTAGTACGGGTGCATCAGCTCGGCCTTGTACTCCTTCACCATGCGCACGCGCATGGCCTCGGGGTCCTCGGCCTCGGCGATCTGCTTGCGGAAGATGACGTTGGCGGCGCCTTCCGCGCCCATCACCGCGATCTCGTTGGTCGGCCAGGCATAGGTGAGGTCGGCGCCGATGGACTGCGAATCCATGACGATGTAAGCACCCCCGTACGCCTTGCGCAGGATGAGCGAGATCCGCGGGACGGTGGCGTTGCAGTACGCGTACAGCAGCTTCGCCCCGTGGCGGATGATGCCGCCGTGCTCCTGGTCGACGCCGGGCAGGAAGCCGGGTACGTCCAGCAGGGTCACGATCGGGATGTTGAAGGCGTCGCACATCTGGACGAAGCGCGCGGCCTTCTCGGAGGCCTCGATGTCCAGGACGCCCGCGAGGGACTGCGGCTGGTTGGCGACGATGCCGACGACCTGGCCGTTCAGCCGGGACAGCGCGCAGATGATGTTGGTGGCCCAGCGCTCGTGGATCTCCAGGAAGTCGCCGTCGTCGACGAGCTCCTCGATGACCTTGCGCATGTCGTACGGGCGGTTGCCGTCGGCCGGGACGAGGTCGAGCAGCACGTCGGAGCGGCGGTCGGCCGGGTCGTCGGACTCGGTGACGGGCGGGTTCTCGCGGTTGTTCGAGGGGAGCATCGCCAGCAGGTAGCGGACCTCGGCGATGCACGTCTCCTCGTCGTCGTACGCGAAGTGCGCGACGCCCGAGGTCTCGGCGTGCACGTCCGCGCCGCCGAGTCCGTTCTGGGTGATCTCCTCGCCCGTGACCGCCTTGACGACGTCGGGGCCGGTGATGAACATCTGCGACGTCTCACGGACCATGAACACGAAGTCGGTGAGGGCGGGGCTGTACGCGGCACCGCCGGCGCACGGGCCGAGCATCACGCTGATCTGCGGGATGACACCCGACGCCTTGGTGTTGCGCTGGAAGATGCCGCCGTAACCGGCGAGCGCGGAGACGCCCTCCTGAATACGGGCGCCCGCGCCGTCGTTCAGCGAGACCAGCGGAGCACCGGCCGAGATGGCCATGTCCATGATCTTGTGGATCTTGGTGGCGTGGGCCTCGCCCAGGGCGCCGCCGAAGATACGGAAGTCGTGCGCGTACACGAAGACCGTGCGGCCTTCGACCGTCCCCCAGCCGGTGATCACCCCGTCCGTGTACGGCTTCTTGGCCTCCAGGCCGAAACCGGTGGCCCGGTGCCGGCGCAGCTGCTCAACCTCTTTGAACGAGCCCTCGTCGAGCAGCAGCGCGATGCGTTCGCGAGCCGTCAGCTTCCCCTTGGCGTGCTGCGCCTCGGTCGCGCGTTCGCTCGGCCCGCTCAGCGCCTGCCCCCGCAGCGAGTGCAGCTCGGCCACGCGCCCACGGGCGTCGACGGGCTCACTCGGCGTCTGGTCCACAACGGTCATGTACCGACCCTACGAAGAACAGCGGCAAAAGCCGCCGTCGACTCCACACAGTCTCCTGCCCGGATTCCTGGTGGGGCTGGACAGAACCGGGGTGGGCGCAGGGCGAGTCAACAGCCCGGGGCCCCTCGCGCTTGTGAGATTCCTCCAGATGTCAGTCCGATGTCGGCCGGTGGCCAACCACGCGTCACGCGTCGTCACCGTGTGGCGCGGGGTGACGGCGGGGCGACTGAGGATGCCGGACCGGGGCGCGGGCGGGGGCCCGTGGGGGCCTCTTAGGGGCCTTGGCGGGGCCCTGTGGGGGACTCATCGGGGCCCTGCCGGACCTTGCCGCGACCGGTTTCGATGGCGGCGGGTGAGCGGCCGGCGTCAGGTTGTGAAGACTCCCGAACTATTGAGAGCGCTCTCAGTCAAACTCTTGACGCGTCCCGGACACGTGACGAGAGTGGGGCGCAGACGCAGGCGCGGCCCCCCACATACCGCGCCTCACCGCGTTCCCCCCACATCTCAGGAGAACATCCGTGATATCGCGCAGAATGTTTCTGACCGGTACGGCCGCCGCGGCGACGGCGCTCACCTACCCCGTCTGGGGAAGCGCTCTCAGCCCCCGCGCCTCGGCCGCCGCCGACACCTGCGAACTCGCCCTGGTGAACAAGTCGTTGCCGGGCTCGGTCAACGCGTACGTCACCGGCCACGAGCAGGGCACCGACCGCTGGGTGCTGCTCCGCGCCGACGGCAGCGTGTACAAGCCGGAGTCGCCCGCCGAGGCCAACACCCCGCTGCCGGTCGACTGCGCCATTCCGCTGGGCGCGGCGGGCGGCGCCGCCGTGACGCTGACGCTGCCTCAGATGTTCGGCGCGCGCGTCTACTTCGTACGCGACGACACCCTGGACTTCTTCCTGAACCCGGGTCCGTCCCTGGTCGAGCCGGCCTTCGCGAGCGAGAACGACCCCAACTACGGGCGCACCTGGTCGTTCGCCGAATTCACCTTCAACCCGCAGCAGTTGTACTCGAACATCAGCTACGTCGACCTGGTGACCGCGCTGCCCATCGGGATCACGCTGGAGGGCGACGCGAAGCACGAGGTCGCCCCGCTGCCCGAAGGCGCACTCCAGAAGATCGCCGACGGTCTGACCGCGCAGGCGGCGGCCGACGGGCAGCCGTGGGACAAGCTGGTCACGCGCGGCGCCGACGGCCAGGTCCTGCGGGTGATCGCGCCGCAGAACGCGATGGCGCCGTACTTCGACCGGCCCGAGGAGATGCCCTTCAGGGACGTCTTCGACGGCTACATCGACCAGGTCTGGCAGAAGTACGCCGCCGAGGACCTCAAGATCGACCTCCAGGGCGGGCGGGGCGTGCTGGCCGGCCGGGTCAGCGGCGACACGCTCACCTTCGCCGGCGGCCACACCTTCTCCAAGCCGTCCTCGAAGGACATCTTCACCTGCAACCACGGCCCCTTCACCAACAACCCGGGCGACTCGGACGACAAGAAGGCGCTCCTCGCGCGACTGGCCGCCGGCTTCAACCGCTCGACGCTGCTCACCCACCCCGACCAGCCGAACGGGGCCACGGCGGCGGACTACTACAAGGACCCGTCCACCAACCACTGGGCGCGGGTGCTGCACGCCAACACCCCGATCGGGTACGCGTTCCCCTACGACGACGTACGGCCGGACGGCGAGCCGGACGTCTCGGGCGCGGCGCACGACGGCAACCCGGTGCGCTTCACCGTGTCGGTCGGTTCCTGAGGTCCGCGGACTCCAGGCGTGACGGTGCCCCGTCGCCTCTCCTCCCAAGGAGGGGGCGGCGGGGCACCGTCGCGCTCCGGCCGGCGTCACCCGATCGGCCCGGCGTCACCCGATCGGCGGAAGATGTTGAAATTTGAACGAGACAGGTCTACGCTTCGACTCAGTACTTGAACGCTAAACAAATAACCCCGGGAGAAACCCCATGTCTCTGTTCAACCGCAAGTCGGACACCGACGTCGCCACCGCCCCGGTCAACCCCGACCTGGCCCACCTGACCGGTGACTACACCATCGACCCGTCGCACAGCAGCATCGGCTTCACCGTGCGTCACGCCATGGTCACCAACGTGCGCGGCACGTTCAGCAAGCACGAGGGCACGCTGAGCCTGGACGGCTCGAAGCCGGAGAACTCCTCCGCCTCGATCGACGTGGAGATCGAGAGCATCGACACCGGCGCGCCCGACCGTGACGGTCACCTGCGCAGCGCGGACTTCTTCGACGCCGAGACGTTCCCCAAGATGACCTTCCGCTCGACCGGCGCGGAGCAGGCGGGCGGCGACGACTACCGCATCACCGGTGACCTCACCATCAAGGACGTCACCAAGCCGCTCACGATCGACCTGGAGTTCAACGGCAAGGCGATCGACCCGTACGGCAACGAGCGTGTCGGCTTCGAGGGCAGCGCCACGATCTCGCGCTCGGACTGGGGCCTGACCTGGAACGCCGCGCTGGAGTCCGGCGGCGTCGTCGTCAGCGACAAGGTGAAGCTGGTCTTCGACATCTCGGCGATCAAGAACCAGCCCGCCGCCGCCTGACCCGTACCGGAGCGCGGGCGGCGGAGCCGACCGGGGGCAGTCTCAGAACCCGCCCCCGTCGAAACCGCCGCCGCCTCCGAAGTCCCCTCCCCCGCCGAAGCCGCCTCCGTCGAATCCGCCGCCCGAGCCGAAGTCACCGCCCGAGCCGCCGTCGTAGCCGGTGTAGTCGCCGCCGCCGTAGTCCGCGGCGTAGGCGGGGGTGGTCATGACCGTGCCGAGCATGGTGCCCACCAGCAGGGCGGGGAGCACGCCGCCGCCGAAGTAGCCGCCGGCCCAGGGGCCGTACGCCGGACCCGCGTCGTAGTACGGGCGCGGGCCGTGCTCGGTCTGCACCATCCGCGTCATGGGGTCGTCGCCGTCCTCCAGGCGCGCCGCGTCGGCCGCGCAGACGGGGATGGCACGGACGGCGCCGCCGGGCGGCGGAGACCAGTCCACGTCCTTCGTGGAAGGACCGTGCCGGGGGTCGAAGAAACACGGAGAACGGCGCTCCGGCAGCGGCGTGCCCTCCCGTCGCGCCGCGAGTGAGGCGAGCGAGAAGCGGCCGTCCGCCAACGCCTCGGTCACCCCGCGTACATCGTCCGGGCGCTCTGCGCGGTCCATCAGGGACTTCGCCTTCTCGTACGCGTCCAGCCCCTGCTCGTAGTCCGCGCGCATCGCGTCGTCGGCGCCCTTCTCGCCCGGGTGGAAGTCGAGCCGGTCGAGTTCCTCGCCGAAGGCGGTGATGTCCTCGTCCACGACCACCCGGAGCTTATCCAGGGCCTGCCTGTCGCGCTCCTCCTTACGGAGGCGGTTGCGGCGCAGCACCGCGTACACACCGGCGCCGCCCAGCACGACGACGCCGCCGAGCGTGATCAGCCCGGTCGTCGCGGATCCGCCGTCGGTGCCGTCGCCGGAGGACGTGTCCCAGCCTGCGGGCGCCTGGCCGCGGGTCTCGGCGAGCGCCTGGTCCACGAAGTTGTTCAGCTCCGTCGATGCCCCGACGGCGCCTGTGCCCTTCGCGCCGTCGGTGATCGTACGGACGGTGTCGGGCGGCAGGTTACGGGCGTCCGCGGCGGCGTCGAACTTGTCGCCGAGGCGTACAGCGTAGACGCCGGACACCCCGGTCGCGGTCCGGAGCCTGTCCAGCAGTGTGTTGTCCGGGTTGAAATCTGCGGCCTGCGGCAGAACGGCGACGAAGACCGGCTTGTCCGCGTCCTTGATCTTCTTCGTCAGCGCGTCGGCGTCCGACCGGGAGAGCTGGTCGGAGGCGCGCGGGTCGACATAGACCGGGCCCTTCTTGAAGGCCTCGGCCACGGCATCGGGGCCGGTGGCTGCCTGCGCGCTCGGCGCCGCGACGACGGCGGCCCCGGTAAAGGCGAGCAGCAGCCCGGACAGAGTGGTGAACAGCCTCGTCCTCATATCACCGACGGTACCGGAGGGGGCCACTATCCGGAGTGGGCGAAATAGAACGGAACGATGACGTGAGGGGGCCGGACGGGGCGCCCACGGGGCGGGGCACGGCGCCCGCGGAGCCCCCGGCCGGAACGAGCGACGCACCCGGGCGGGGAGGCCCGGGTGCGTCACTCATGGGGGTTCCGAAGGCGCCACGTCAGCACCGCTACATCCGCGCCGCTACATCCACGCCGCGACGTCGGTGCCGCTGCGTCCGCGCGCCTACATCCGTGCGGCTACTTCTGCTCGACCCGCACCCAGTCGATCTCCGCCTTCACGCCGCCCTGCGCGACCTTGTCGACGCTCGACTGGGGCAGACCCCAGTACGGCGTGGTGACCTGGTTGTGCCCGGCCGGGTAGGCGCCGCCCAGCGCCAGGTTGAGGATCACGTACTGGTTGTGGTCGAAGACCCACTCGCCACGGGTCGACTCCAGCTTCTGCCGCGACGTCGTCTGCACCACCTGGTCGTCGACGGTGAAGATCATGCCCTCGGGCGTCCACTCGACGGCGTAGGTGTGCCATTGGTCGACCCGGCCCCCGTTCGGGAAGGTCTGCGACTTGCCGATGTTGCCGGCGGCCGAGTACCCGGGGCCGTGCAGCGCGGTGCTCGTCCAGTCCGCGTAGCCGACGTTCTCCATGATGTCCGTCTCGCCCGAGCCCGGCCACGACACCGACGGGTCGTCGACGTCGCTGCCCAGCAGCCAGAAAGCCGGCCAGAAGCCGTCGCCGACGGGGAGCTTCATACGGGCGCTGACCTTGCCGTACGTGAAGTCGAACTTGGTGTTGGTGTCGACGCGGCCGGAGGTGAAGTCGTACGTGCCGCCGCCCGGCACCGTGGTGCAGCCCTTGCAGTACTTCGACTCCAGGACGAGCGCCCCGTTCTGGGTCTTGATGTTGTCCGGCGAGTCCACGTACGCCTGCGACTCGCCGTTGACGGAGCCCATCTCCTGGCCGGTGCGGACCACGCGCCACTTGTTGCGGTCGAGGCCGGAGCCGGTGAAGTCGTCGAAGAAGGTCTGCCGGTAGGCGCCGCCAGGGTTCTGCGGCAGTGCGGGGTACGCCGCCGCCGCGCTGCCGCCGGTGCCCCAGACCTGGAACTCGTACAGCGAGTAGCCGAACTGCGCCGTCGACGGTGCCGGGTTGTAGAAGGAGCGGCGCTCCTTGCCCAGCATCCGCACGTAGCGGCCGGTCGCCGGGGTCGGCAGGTTGATCGTGTCGTGTCTGCCGACGGCGTCGGCCGGGGACTTGATGTTCGCCCGGCGCTCCGCGATCTGCGCGGCCGAAGGCTGGTGGACGGTGCGCCAGTTGCGGTTGTCGTCGGAGACCTGGAGGTCGAAGTTGACCGCGTAGGCGGCCTCCCAGTAGAGGTCCACGGACTGGATCGTGGACTGCGCGCCGAGGTCCACACCCACCCAGCGGTTCTGGTTCCAGTCGCTCGACCAGCGGGACTGGTCGGCCTTGAGGTCGGCCGGCCAGCCGCCGTCGGTGACGAAGGCCGGTGAGTTGCCCGCGTGCTGGTAGAGCTCGCCGTACGCGGGGTGGTTCAGCGCCAGGTTGCTGCGCGTGGTGGAGGCGGGAGCGGGTTCGCCGCCGAAGACCTGGAAGGAGAAGAGGGAGTAGCCCCAGGCGGTGGCGCGCTCGACGCCGCGCATCCGGACGTAGCGCCCGGTGGCCTCCTGCGGGTACGTGTGCGCGGTGACGGTGCCGCCGGTGCCCTCGTTCTCGGTGTAGAAGTCCGTCCAGTCGGTGCCGTTCCTGGAGATCTCCAGGACGTAACTCTTGCCGTAGGCGGCTTCCCATTCGAGCTTGACCTGGCTGACGCGGATGACGCTGCCGAGGTCGACCTGGATCCAGGCGTTGTCGGCGAAGTTGCTCGCCCACCGGGTGGTGGGGTTGTTGTCGAAGGCGGCGGTGGCGGGGGTGCCCGCGTTCTCGGCGCCGGAGGTGGTGACGGCCGCCGGTCTGGCCGCGACGGCTTCCGCCGCGCGGTCGGTGTTCCAGGCCGCGGCGGCCTGGACGGCGGGCGGGCTCGGCGGCGCGCCGAAGGCGAGCGGCGCCGACAGCGCGAGCAGGGCGAGGGTGGTGGTCGCGAGTAAGGACGTACGTGGGGGCATCGTTGACTCCGTTGGCGATACGGGTGAGTGGAGCGATGTCCGTACGGGGGTGTTACCGCGATCGATGTGTGCGGGCGGACGGCCCCGCCCCCGCCCTCGGCGTGCTGTGTGCCGGGGCGGGAGCGGAAGCCGGGGTCCGGTGGGGACCTATCGCGCCTCGCGGGTGAGTCCGATCGTGTCGCGGTACCACTTGGCGCTGTCCTTGAGGGTCCTGACCTGGGTGTCGTAGTCGACGCGGACAATGCCGAAGCGCTTGTCGTAGCCGTACGCCCACTCGAAGTTGTCCATCAGCGACCAGGCGAAATAGCCGCGTACGTCGGCGCCCTGTGCGCGCGCCTCGGCGACGGCCGCGAGGTGGTCCGCGAGATACGCGGTCCGGTCCGCGTCCGGGACGGAGCCGTCGGCGGCGACGGTGTCGTCGAAGGCCGCTCCGTTCTCGGTGATGACGGTGGGGATGGCGTAGTCCTCCTGAAGGCCCAGGAGGAGGTCGGTGAGTTCGGTCGGCGTGATCTCCCAGTCCATGGCGGTACGGGGCAGGTCACGGGGCACGCCGCGGGTGACGGGGAGCCCGTCGTCGTCCACCGCGGAGCCGCTCTCGGTGACGCCGGAGAAGAGGGCTCCCCGGTAGAAGTTGACGCCGAGGACGTCCAGCGGATTGGCGATGATCTCCAGGTCGCCGTCCTGGACGGGCAGTTCGGCGCCGCGCAGTGCCAGGTCGGCGACGACGTCCTCGGGGTAGCGGCCGTGGACGAGCGGGTCGAGGTAGAGGCGCCGGCCCTGGCCGTCGGCGCGGCGGCAGGCCTCGCGGTCCGCGTCGCTGTCGGTCTCGGGCGTGGCCGTACCGAGGTTGAGGGTGATGCCGAGTTCGAGCGGGTTGTCGCCCGCGGCGTCGCGGATACGCCGCGAGGCGAGTCCGTGGCCGAGCAGGAGGTGGTGCACGGCGCGGATCGAGTCGCCGAAGTCCTTACGGCCGGGGGCGTGGACGCCCGTGTCGTAACCGAGGACCGCCGAGCACCAGGGCTCGTTGAGTGTGGTCCAGTGCTCGACGCTGTCGCCGAGCGCGTCGTAGGCGATGGCGGCGTAGTCGGCGAAGCGGTACGCCGTGTCGCGGGCCGGCCAGCCGCCCGCGTCCTCCAACTCCTGCGGCAGGTCCCAGTGGTAGAGCGTGATCCACGGGGTGATGTTCCTGCCGTGCAGCTCGTCGACGAGGCGCTTGTAGAAGTCCAGGCCCTTCGCGTTGCCCGGACCGCGCCCGCCGGGCTGGATGCGCGGCCAGGCGAGCGAGAAGCGGTACGTGTCGACGCCGAGGCCCGCGATCAGCTCCACGTCCTGCGGCATCCGGTGGTAGTGGTCGCACGCCACGTCGCCGTGCTCACCGCCCTCCACCGCACCCGGGACCCGGCAGAAGGTGTCCCAGATCGAGGGGGTCCTGCCGTCCTCGGCAGCCGCTCCCTCGATCTGGTAGGCGGAGGTGGCGACGCCCCAACGGAAATCGGCAGGCAGGCCCTTGAGCGCCGTGGCGGGGCGGGTGAGGTCCTGGACGGGGGTGGCGTTCATGGGTCTCCTGGTTCATGGGTGAGCGCACGGCGCGGGCGGGGCGCGGGCGCGGACAGGGCCTGGTCGGGGCCTGGTCGGGGCGTGGATCAGCCGGAGCGGGCCGCCGAGGTGTCCCCGGCCGGGTCCGGGGCCGCGGCCTCGGGCGCGGCCGGCCCCGTCCCGGACTCCGCTGCCGGCTCCGCGCCCGACGCGAACGCCGGGGCGGGGGGCGAGGCGGGGGGCGAGTGGTGCAGCCAGCAGGCCACGGTGCGTTCGGGCGCGCCGTCCGGCGCGGCCAGCACCGGTACGTGCTCGGCGCACGGGTCGAACGCCTTGCCGCAGCGCGGATGGAAGGCGCAGCCCGTCGGCATCGCCGTCAGGTGCGGCGGCGAGCCGGGGATGCCGGTCAGCTCCCTGCGGGGCCCGTGCAGCGCGGGGAAGGAGTGGAGCAGCCCGTCGCTGTAGGGGTGGCGCGGGTCGCGGTAGATCTCGGCGGCGCCCGCCTCCTCGACGATCCGGCCGCCGTACATGATCGCGATCCGGTCCGAGAACTCGATCAGCAGCGAGATGTCGTGGGTGATGAAGACGACCGAGAAGCCCAGCTCCTCGCGGAGCGCGACGAGCTTGCGCAGGATCTGACGCTGCATCACTACATCGAGCGCGGTGGTCGGTTCGTCCATGATGACGATCTCGGGCTCCAGCGCGAGCGCCATCGCGATCATCACACGCTGGCGCATGCCGCCGGAGAGCTGGTGCGGGAACGCGCCGAGCCGGTCGCGGGAGATCCCGACCAGTGTCAGCAGTTCCTCGGCGCGTGCGGTGCGCTCGGCCGACTTCATCTCCGGACGGTGCGCCCTGAGCACGTCGGTGAGCTGACTGTGCACCGTGTGCACGGGGTTGAGGGAGTTCATCGCGCCCTGGAAGACGATCGACAGCTCCTGCCAGCGGAAGGCGCGCAGTTCCTGCGGCGTGAGCGTCAGCAGGTCCACCGGGGCCGCGCCGTCCTGCGGCGGCTGGTAGTGGACGTCGCCGCCGGTGATCACCCCGGGCGGCGAGAGCAGCCGGGTGACGGCGTAGGCGAGCGTGGACTTGCCCGAGCCCGACTCGCCGGCGAGGCCGAGGACCTCGCCGCGGTGCAGGGTCAGGTCGATGTCGCGCAGCGCGTGGACCGCGCCGGGGCCGGTGCCGTAATCGACATTGAGGCCGCTGATGGTGAGGACGGGGCGACCGGTCGTCATGCGCGGGGCTCCTTGTCGGGCGTGCGGTCGGGCGTCCCTGCGGGGGTCTGTTCGGGGGTCCGTTCCGGCGGGGCGCCCTTGGCGGGGCCGCTGCCGTTCGTACCGCTCTTGACGAGGGCGCCCGCGACCGCGGACGCCGTCCCGTTCGTACCCGCCCCGTTCTTACCCGCCCCGTTGGTACGGTCCGTGCGCGCCACCGGCGTGAAGCCGACCCGCATCCGGATCTTCCGCGAGGAGCCGGTCTCGGTGCGCAGCCGCGGGTTCACGAACTCGTCGATGCCGAAGTTGATCAGCGCGAGCGCGGTGCCGAGGAGCGCGATGCAGAGCCCGGCGGGGACGAACCACCACCACGCGCCCTGCGCGAGCGCCTGGTTGGACTGCGCCCAGAACAGGACGGTGCCCCAGTTCCAGTTGGAGATGTCGGCGACGCCGATGAAGGCGAGGGTGATCTCCAGCAGGACGGCGAAGATGACGGTGCCGACGAAGCCGGAAGCGATCACGGCGGTGAGGTTCGGCATGATCTCGAAGCCGATGATCCGCCAGGTCGGTTCGCCGGTGGCTCTCGCGGCCTCGACGTAGTCGCGTTTGCGCAGCGAGAGGGTCTGGGCGCGCAGCACCCGCGCCCCCCACGCCCAGGACGTGAAGGCGATCACGCCGGCGATCAGCAGGTCGCCCGCGTCGGAGACGAAGCTGGCGATGATGATGATCAGCGGCAGCGCCGGGATGACGAGGAAGATGTTGGAGAGCGCCGAGAGGATCTCGTCCATGACGCCGCCGAGGAACCCGGAGGTGACGCCGATCAGCACGGACAGCACCGTCGCGAGGAAACCGGCGATGAAGCCCACCAGGAGCACGCCCCGGGTGCCGACGAGGATCTGCGACAGCACGTCCTGACCGGTCTGCGTGGTGCCGAACCAGTGGTCGCCGGACGGCGGCTGGAGCAGGTTGTCGCTCATCATGTCGGGGTCGTACGGGGCGATCCACGGCCCGATGATCGCGAGCAGGGTGAAGAACCCCAGGATCGAGATCCCGGTGAGGGTCTTGCCGCCGCGCAGGAAGCGCAGCCTGGCTCGCTTGGAGGGGGTGGGCGCCGGAGCCGCGTCGAGTACGGCGACCTCTGTTGCGGGAATGGACATGGCTCAGGCCTCCTTCCGGGTGCGCGGGTCGAGGAAGAGATAGACCATGTCCGCGAGCAGATTCGCCGCGAGCACGGACAGCGTGATGATCAGGAAGACGCCCTGCATCAGCGGATAGTCCTTGGCGCCGACGGCCTGGAAGAGTTGGTAGCCGATGCCCGGATAGGAGAAGACCATCTCCACGAGCAGCGTGCCGCCGACGATGAAGCCCAGTGAGAGCGCGAAGCCGGAGATGTTGGGGAGGATCGCATTGCGCGCGGCGTACGAGAACATCACGCGGCGCTCGGAGAGCCCCTTGGCCTGGGCGACCATGACGTAGTCCTCGGACGAGACGGTCACCATCATGTTGCGCATGCCGAGGATCCAGCCGGCGATGGCGCTGAGGACGATCGTGACGCCGGGCAGGAAGCCGTGGTAGAGCGCGCTGGAGATGAACGGCACGTCGAACGCGGGCACCAGCGAGCTGTCGTAGCCGCCGGCGGCCGGGAAGATCGGCCACTTCACGGCGAACAGCGCGATGGCGATGAGCCCGAGCCAGAAGTACGGGATCGAGGAGATGAACGTCGTGACCGGCAGCAGGCTGTCCATCCAGGAACCGCGCCGCCAGCCGCTGTAGACCCCGATGCCGGTGCCGAGCAGGAAGCTGATCAGGGTGGTGAGGCCGACCAGTACCAGAGTCCAGGGCAGCGACTGCGAGATGACCTCGCTGACGGGCGTCGGGAAGAAGGTGAAGGAGAGCCCGAGGTCGCCCTGGAAGAGCTGGCCCCAGTAGTCGGTGTACTGCTGCCAGAGCGAGCGTTCCTTGTCGAGGCCGAACAGGGCCTTGAGGGAGGCGATCGCGCTGGTGTCGAGCTGGCCCTGGAACCTGGCGATCAGGGCCTGGACCGGATCGCCGGGCATCAGCCGCGGGATCAGGAAGTTGATGGTGATCGCTGCCCACGCCGTGACGGCGTAGAAGAGGATCCGCTGGAGGACGAACTTCACTTCGCCGCCACCTCCGTCGTGCTCGTGGTGGACCCGGTGCCGGTGGCGGTGCCGTCGCTGCCCGTGCCGGTGCCGGTGCCGTCGCTGCTCGCGGGGGCGCCGGGGACGGCCGTGGTGACGGGGCGGTCCTCGTACAGCCAGCACGCCGCCCACTGGCCGTCGTCGAGCTCGAAGCGCGGCGGCAGTTCCGTGCGGCAGCGCTCCATCGCCTTGGGGCAACGAGGGTGGAAGCGGCAGCCCCCCGGCGGGGAGATGAGTGAAGGGGGCTCGCCGCTTCCGGTCTCCTCCTGGGCCTCCTCGTCCGCGATCCGGTCGGGGTCGGGGGCCGAGGCGATGAGCAACTGGGTATAAGGGTGCGCGGGTTGCTGGGTGACGGTCTCGCTGTCGCCGCCCTCCACGATCCGGCCGGCGTACATCACCAGGGTCGTGTCCGCGAAGTACCGCGCGGACGCGATGTCGTGCGTGATGTAGAGGATCGCGAGGTGCAGGCGCTCCTTGAGGTCACGCAGCAGGTTCAGTACGCCGAGCCGGATGGAGACGTCCAGCATCGAGACGGGCTCGTCGGCCAGGAGCACCTTGGGGTCGGCGCCCAGCGCCCGCGCGATGGCGACGCGCTGGCGCTGGCCGCCGGACAGCTCGTGCGGGAATTTGTCCAAGTACTGAAGAGGTGGCAGCAGTTGGACCCGTTCCAGCAGTTCGCACGCCTCCGCCTCGGTGGCCTGCTTGCCGTGGATCTTCAGCGAGCGGGTGAGGTGGTAGCGCACCGTGTGCACGGGATTGAGCGAGGCGAACGGGTCCTGGAAGATCAGCTGGACCTGTTTCACGTACGCCCGGAAGGACCGGCCGCGACCAGCCTTGACCGGGGTGCCGCCGAGCCGTATCTCGCCGTCGGTCAACGGATACAGCTGTGACAGCAGCCGGGCCACCGTCGACTTGCCCGACCCCGACTCACCGACCAGCGCCGTGACGCTGCCGCGCCGCAGGCGCAGCGAGACGTCGTCCACGGCGTGGACGGTACGGCGCCGACGGGCGACGATGTCGCCGACGGTCCGTCTGACGGGGAAGTGCTTGGTGACGCCGCGCGCTTCGAGCACGATGTCGCTGTCGTGAGTGGCGCCGCTCTCGGCGGGGTCACGGTCATGGTTGGTCATCGGCCGGCCTCGTCACTTCGCGGGCTTGAGGTGCAGAACGACATCCAGCGCGTTGGGCTGGGTCGGCTGCGGCGGGCCGTACGGGTCGGCCTCCGTCGGCCAGCCCACCCAGTTCTTCGTGGAGTACTCCGCACCGATGGGCGCCGCCGCCGTCGGGATCATCGGGACCTCGTCGACCATGATCTTCTGGATGGTGTTCAGCGCCGTGGTGCGCGCCGAGTCCTCCGTCGCGTTCGCGTACTCCTTCAGCGCCTTGGTCGCCTCGGGGCTGTCGAACCGGCCGAAGTTGCCGAGCGGCGCGTTCTTGCCGATGGGCTGGAGCAGCGCGCCGTCCATGATGTTCTGGTACATGTCGTACGGCGTGGCACCGGAGTTGGTCCAGTGCAGCGTGGCGTCGAAATTGCCGTTGCCGACGTCGGAGGTCCACGCCTCGGCGGTCTGCGTCTTGACCTTCGCCTCGATGCCCAGGGGCTTGATGTTGTCCTTGATGATGGACAGACCGGTGATGTAGTCGTTCCAGCCGGCGGGGTCGGTGAAGGTCAGCTTCACGGCCTTGCCGTCGGGGTCCTTCAGGACACCGCCGTCGAGCGTGTAACCCGCCTCGTCCAGCAGCTTCTTCGCGCCGGCGACGTCGGGCTTGATCGTGGCGCCCTTGTACTCGGGGGCGAGGAAGGACTCACCGGCGGGCAGCGGGATGCCGGTCGGGTTGGTGATCTCCGGGTAGAGCGTGGCCTGCGCCTGGATGTGGATCGCCTTGCGGTCGACCACCATGGCCATGGCCTTGCGGAGCGCCGGGTCGCTGAGCGCGCCCTTGGTGGTGTTGAACCACAGTCCGTGGATGCCGAGTCCGGAGGGGAACCAGAGCTTGTTGTTCTTGGGGTCCTTGGCGACGTACAGCTGCTTGTAGTTCGGCATGAACACGAACGACCACTCGGCCTTGCCGTTGGCGAGTGCGGTGGTCTGCGCGCTGTTGTCGTTGTACGAGGTGAAGCGGAGCTCCTTCACCTGCGTCTTGCCCTTCCAGTAGGAGGACGTCGTGTCGAGCGTGGTGGTCTGCGGCGTGAACGTCTTGAGCTTGTACGGCCCCGAGCCGAGCGGCTTGCGGTTGGGCCAGGTCGCCGGGTCCTTGACCGTCTCCCAGATGTGCTTGGGGACGATGAACGTCGTGGCGATCTTGTTCTGGTTGACGAACTGCGAGTCCTTGAAGGTGAGGACGACCTTGCCGCCCTCCACGGTTATGCCGTCGTAGGGCACGCCGTTGCCGTTGAGCGCCGGGAACTTCTTGATCAGCCCGAAGGTGAACGCCACGTCCTCGGCGGTCAGCTTCTTGCCGTCCGACCACTTCGCCCGGTCGTCGATGGTGAAGGTGACCTTGGTGAAGTTCGCCTCCCACTTCCAGTCGCTCGCCAGCCAGGGCTTGCCCTTCTCGCTGGGGCGCACCTGGTTCGTCATCACCAGGGGCTCGTAGATCATGTAGCGGTAGCCGAGCGACGCACCGGCGGACGTGCCGAGGAACGGGTTGCTGTTGTTGGTCTGCGGGCCGTTCGGCATACCGATGGTGAGGACGCCGGAGGCGCCGCCTGATGACCGGTTGGCATCCGAGTTGGCCGAGGAACATCCGGCGGCGAGCGCGGCCACGACGGTGGCGGCGGCAAGCGCCCGGAGCTTGCGGTGTGCGGACATGGCGACTCCAGAAAGGGAATGCAGCTCTGTGGGACGGCGGGCCCGTGGAACTGGGGCCTGAGGACCGGGTGTGGTGCGATACCAGGTGCTGTGTGCGGGTGCGGGCGTGCTGGTGTGCGCGTGCTGGTGGACCGGTTCTACAGCTGTGCGGCCTTGCGGCTGTGCCGTTCTGACGGCGTATCAGGTGATTCAGGTGATTCAGGTGATAAAGCGGTTCAGATGGTTCGGGTGCTGTCGGGTGGTACTCACGGAAACCCGTGTCACGCGGATACGGAGTCGGCGGGAACAACGGCGGACGGGCTCGCGACCGGCGCGGAGTTCGCCACCGCCAGCGGTGCCGACTGCCGTACGACCAATTCCGTCGGAAGAACGACCGTTTCCTGCGCGGTCGTCCCTCCCAGGTGCCCGAGCAGCATCCGCGCCGCCGTCTCCCCCATCCGCCGGGTGGGCTGGCGGACGGTCGTCAGGGGCGGTTCGGTGTGCTGGGCCATCGGGATGTCGTCGAACCCGACCACGGCGATGTCGTCCGGCACCGACCGCCCCGCCGCGCGCAACGCCCGCAGCGCCCCCGCGGCGCTGATGTCGTTGTGCGCGAAGACGGAGTCGAACGGGGTCCCGGCGGCGAGGAGTTGCTCGACGGCCAGGCGTCCGGACAGCTCCGTGAAGTCCCCCACCGCGACCAGGTCGGTCGGGAGGATCTCGCGGAAACCGCCGAGCCGGTCGCGTACGCAGCCGAACTGCTCCGGCCCCGTGATGACCAGCGGTCTGCTGCGTCCGTCGGCCAGCAGGTGGCGGGCGGCGGACGCACCTCCTTCGTGATTGGTGGTCACGACGGAGGGGAATTCGTCGGGGCGGCTGCCGCGATCGTCGATCAGCACGACCGGCAGACCCTTGTGACTGAGGGCGATGATCTTGTCGAGCGTGTTCTCGGGTTCGACGACGAGCAGTCCGTCGAAGGCCCGTGCGGAGACCTGGGTGGTGAAGCGCTCGACCGAGTCCGCCCCGCGGTTGAAGGTGAAGAGCAGCAGGCCGTAGCCGGCGGCCTCCACCGTGTCGACGACGCCCTGCAGGACCTCGCCCATCCACGGCCAGGTCAGCGAGGGCACCAGCATCCCGACCGTACGGCTGTTGCCGCGGGCCAGTCCGACGGCGCCCGAGCTGGGCACGTATCCAAGAGATGCGATGACGGCGCGGACCCTGGCGGCCGTTCCACCGTCGACCTCACCCTTGGTGTTGATGACCCGGGACACGGTCGTCTTGCTGACACCGGCCGCGCGGGCGACATCGGCAATGGTGACGCGCATCGGAGGGCCTCCGAATCGTGGGCTGGAACCGGTTCCGGTACCGGTACCGGAACCGGTTCCAATTTGAGCGGTGAGTTAACCGGTCCAGACCAAAGTCGTCAAGACTTCACACCGAAATTACTCGGGAGGTGACTCCTGAGGACCCAGAGGGCGTTATGCGTTCAGGTTCTGAATGTTCAAGCCCTTGACTGGAGTTCACAACAGAGTTCACGCTCGCCTGACGATCCATGGAAGACCCCCCACCCCTCTGTCAAGAAGGGCAGCGCCCCATGATCAGACCGAGTGGCACCCGCAGACGGCTGACGAGGATGCTCCTCGTCGGCGTACTCACGACGGCCGGCCTCACCGGCGTCTCCGCAGGTACGGCGCAGGCCGCCGGCGAGCAGGTGAACATCTGGCTGACGACCACCAGCGACAGCGGCGGCCGCACCGTGACCCGCGGCCTCCAGCCGCAGACGCCGATCAACTTCCAGCCGGGCAACGGCGGCAGCGGCACGAACGTCACCGTCAACGAGAACACCAAGTACCAGACCTTCACCGGCGGCGGCGCCTCGTTCACGGACACGGCCGCCTGGCTGATGAAGGGCAGCGGTGCGCTCTCCCAGGCGACCCGCGACGACACGATGCGCAAGCTGTTCTCACCGACCGACGGCATCGGGCTCTCGTTCATCCGCAACCCGCTGGGCGGCTCGGACCTCGCGCGGTTCGGCTACACCTTCGACGACATGCCGGCCGGCCAGACCGACCCGGACCTGTCGGAATTCTCGATCGCACATGATCTCCAGGACGTGCTGCCGCTGACGAAGCAGGCGAAGCAGCTCAATCCGGCGCTCACGACGATGGCGTCGCCCTGGACCGCCCCTGCGTGGATGAAGGACAACGGCCAGCTGAACGGCGGCTGGCTGAAGGCGGAGAACTACGGCGTCTACGCCGACTACTTCGTCAAGTACCTTCAGGCGTACCGCGATCAGGGCATCCCGATCGACTACGTCTCGGCGCAGAACGAGCCGACCTGCTGCTCGTCGTACCCGTCCATGAGCTGGAACGCCTCGGGGCTCGCGTACTTCACGAAGGCCGAGCTGCTGCCCGGACTCCAGGCGGCCGGCCTGCCCACCAAGGTCATGGCGCACGACTGGAACTGGGACACGTACGACGCGTACGCGGCGGAGACCGTGAACGACGCGGCGATCCGCAGCCACCCCAACTTCGGCGGCATCGCCTGGCACGGCTACGGCGGCGACGTCAACAAGCAGACCCAGGTGCACAACCAGTACCCGCAGCTGGACGCCTTCCAGACCGAGCACTCGGGCGGCACCTGGATCGGCAATCAGCAGACCGAGGACATGTCCAACATCATCAACTACACCCGTAACTGGGCGAAGTCGGTGACCAAGTGGTCCCTGGCCGTGGACCAGAACCGCGGTCCGCACAACGGCGGCTGCGGCACCTGCGACGGGCTGATCACCGTCAACAACGGCGGTTCCCAGGCCGGTCAGGTGAAGTACAACATCGAGTACTACACGATGGGGCACCTCACCAAGTTCGTGACGCCGGGCGCGCACCGTATCGAGTCATCCGCCAGCACCACCGTGCCCAACGTGGCCTGGCAGAACCCGAACGGCTCCAAGGCGCTGATCGCGTACAACGAGGCGTCGCAGGCGCGCGAGATCCGGGTCAACTGGGGCGGCCAGAACTTCAGTTACTCGCTGCCCGGCAAGACGTCGGCCACCTTCACCTGGTCCGGCGGCCAGTCCGGCGACAGCGGCGGCACCGCGGGGACCCTGAACGGTCTCGGCGGCAAGTGCCTCGACGTGGCCGGCGGAAGCAGCGCCAACGGTACGGCGGTCCAGCTCTGGGACTGCAACAGCTCGGCGGCGCAGCGCTGGACGATCGGCGGCGACGGAACGGTGCGCACGCTCGGCAAGTGCCTGGACGTCGCGGCCGCGTCGACCGCGAACGGAGCGAAGGTGCAGCTGTACGACTGCAACGGTTCCGGGGCGCAACAGTGGAGATACGAGTCCGGCAGCGGTGATCTGGTGAACGCTCCGGCCGACAAGTGCCTCGACATCACGGGGAATTCGACGGCGAACGGGGCGAAGGCGCAGCTGTGGAGCTGCACCGGGGCGGCCAACCAGAAGTGGCGGCTCCAGGCGTAGATCCGTGGGCCGGTCCGTGGGCTGGTCCGTGGGCCGGTCCGTGGGCTGTCTCTTCCGCGTACGGGGTGTCGGTGGCCGGTCCGGTCACCGACACCCCGTACGTACGCGCCTGTCCTTGCTCGGCTCTACTCGGCCGGCTCGACCCCGGCCCTCAGCAGTCCGTAGGTGTACGCGTCCTCCAGGGCCTGCCACGAAGCGGCGATCACGTTCTCGCCGACGCCCACCGTCGACCACTCCGCCACCCCGTCCCCCGTGGTGATCAGCACGCGCGTCGTGGACTCCGTGCCGTGCTTGCCCTCCAGGATGCGGACCTTGTAGTCCACCAGCTCCAACTTCGCCAGCTGCGGGTAGATGCGCTCCAGGCCGACCCGCATGGCCCGGTCCAGCGCGTTGACGGGGCCGTTGCCCTCCGCGGTGGCGACGATGCGCTCGCCCTTGGCCCACAGCTTCACGGTCGCCTCGTTGGCGTGCGAGCCGTCCGGGCGGTCCTCGACGATCGCGCGCCACGACTCCGTACGGAAGTAGCTCCGCGCCCTGCCCTCGGCCTCCTCGCGCAGCAGCAGCTCGAAGGAGGCGTCGGCCGCCTCGTACGTGTAGCCCTTGAGTTCGCGCTCCTTGACCCGGCCGACGACGCGGCCGACCAGATCGCGGTCGTCGCCGAGGTCGATGCCCAGTTCCTTGCCCTTGAGCTCGATCGAGGCGCGCCCCGCCATGTCGGAGACGAGCATCCGCATGGTGTTGCCGACCTGCTGGGGGTCGATGTGCTGGTAGAGGTCGGGGTCGACCTTGATCGCGGAGGCGTGCAGCCCGGCCTTGTGCGCGAAGGCGGAGACGCCGACGTACGGCTGGTGGGTGGAGGGCGTCAGATTGACCACCTCGGCGATGGCGTGCGAGATGCGGGTCATCTCGGCCAGCGCGCCCGGGGGCAGGACCCGCTTGCCGTACTTCAGCTCCAGTGCGGCGACGACGGGGAAGAGGTTCGCGTTGCCGACGCGCTCGCCGTAGCCGTTCGCGGTGCACTGCACGTGCGTGGCGCCCGCGTCGACGGCGGCGAGGGTGTTGGCGACGGCGCAGCCGGTGTCGTCCTGGGCGTGGATGCCGAGCCGGGCGCCGGTGTCGGCGAGCACGGTGGCGACCACGGCCTGGATCTGGGCGGGCAGCATGCCGCCGTTGGTGTCGCAGAGGATGACGACGTCAGCGCCGGCCTCGGCGGCGGCCCGGACGACGGCCTTGGCGTACTCGGGGTTGGCGCGGTAGCCGTCGAAGAAGTGCTCGCAGTCGACGAAGACGCGCCTGCCCTGTTCGCACAGGTGGGAGACGGTGTCGGCGACCATCGCCAGGTTCTCTTCGAGCGTCGTACGGAGCGCGAGTTCGACGTGCCGGTCGTGCGACTTGGCGACGAGCGTGATCACCGGGGCGCCGGATTCGAGTAGCGCCCTGACCTGCGGGTCGTCGGCGGCGCGGGCGCCGGGACGGCGCGTGGCACCGAAGGCGACGAGTTTGGCGTGCTTGAAGTCGATCTCGCTCCGGGCGCGGGCGAAGAACTCGGTGTCCCGCGGGTTGGCGCCCGGCCAGCCGCCCTCGACGAACCCCACCCCGAAGTCGTCCAGGTGCCGCGCGATGGTCAGCTTGTCGGCGACCGTCAGATTGATGCCTTCACGCTGGGCTCCGTCGCGCAGCGTGGTGTCGAAGACATGGAAACTGTCGTCGGCGTCGGTGACCGTTGAATCTGTGGTCATGACTCTGTGACTCCTGTCGAGTGATGGAGGGTCTGGCTCCACTGCCCCGTCTTCGCGTGCGTCCCGTTTCGGCCGGGGTGGGGCCGGAAAACGAAAAAACCCCTCGCGGGTGCGAGAGGTCTGCGCGCGGGTCTGGGGGCGAGATGGCCGCTCCGTACGTGGTGGTACGTGGCGGTCACTGCGGACCGGCGCGCCTGCTGCCCATAATCATGGCGAACGAGAACACGGAAGCAGTCTGGCACGTTTGCACCCCGGTGGAAGCCCCGTCTCACGATGCGGGCGGTGCGGGTGAGGTGAGACGGGGCCGGCGTGACGGCTTGCGGGGCTCCCCGGGGCTCTCGGCCCCCGGTGTCAGCGAAGGCGGCGTACGAAGACGTCCTGCTCGCCGTTGGTGTCCCCCGGTACGAACGCGCCGTCGTCATAGCCGGCGAAGACGACCGTGGCGCCGTCGGCGCTGAGCGCCGAGGATCCGACGCCCTGCGGCGAACCGTCGGCCCTGGGCGTCGCCAGGGTGTCGCCGCCGTCGGCCAGGTCGCGGACCCAGTGGCCCTCCACACCGGCGGCGTAGGCCGAGTACAGGAGCTTCGAGCCGTCCGCCGAGATTCCGGTCGCCGCCGTGACCGAGGCCGGGTCCGCGCCGTCGACGCGGGTCAGCGTCCCGGTGCGCAGGTCGCGTACGAAGGGGTTCCAGCCGCGGTTGGGGTCGGTGCCCGGGACCAGGTCGGTGGCGTAGGAGTTGAAGACGACGGTCGAGCCGTCGGCGCTGAGAAGGGGCTCGGTGGACGCCTTGTCGGCGGCGGTGCCGTCGTACGTGGCGTCGGCGTGCGTCGTCCCACCGGTGGTCCGGTCGTGGACGAGGATGTCGCCCCAGTCGTCGTCACGGGGCCCGTTCGTGTACGCGTCCTGGTAGGCGACCTTCGTACCGTCGGCGCTGATGGATCCCACCGTGCAGCCGCGCGCGCCGTTCGTGGAGTCCGGCGAGTGACTGATCCGCTCGGCGGTGCCCGTCTCGCGGTCGAGGACGTAGACGCGCGAGCCGTCGGCGGCGCCCGGGAGCGTCGCGCCCGTGGGGCGGGCGTCGAAGGCAACGGTGCGGCCGTCCTCACTGATCACCGCCGCGCCGTACGAGGCGGCGTAGCCGTCGTCGAGCGTCGGCGCCAGGGTCTCGGTGACGCCCGTCCGCAGGTCGTACACACGCAGCGCGTACGACCCGGCCGCGGCGGGGTCGTAGGTGGTGTACGTGAGGTGGTGGCCGGCCGGGCTGAGCGCGGGCGACGACGGGCTGCCCGCGCCGTCGGTGACACGGAGCAGCGTGCCGTCCGCCCCGTCGCGTACGAACACGTCCCGGGTGCCCGGGGTGTCGCCGGGAACGAGGTTGGCGGCGTCCGAGACGAAGGCGACGACGGTGCCGTCGGCGCTCACGGCGGGGTCGCTGGACGAGCCGTCGGCCTGGGCGCCGTCGGGCGCGACGCTGACGCGCTCCGTGACGGGCTCCGTGACGGGCGCCGCCGACGGGGGCGCGGTGGGCCCCGACGGGGCGGCGAGGGCCGGGGCGGCGGTCGCGGTGACGGCGGCGACGACTGCCGCGCCCAGGACGGTACGGGCGATGAACTTCACTGGTGGTTCCCCCTGTTGACGACGTACGGAGCCCCCGGCGCACATCACGCCCGCCGTGGGATCGCTCCCATGACGGTCGTGACCGGTCCGGCGCCGAGGACACCTGGGATGCAATCGCATCCACCCGCCCCCGGTCAATCGGCCCGAAGGTGTACAACCAAGGCGCGTCCTCGACCGTCCGCCAGCTGGCTCAGAGCAGCGAGTCCTCGATGAACTCGCGAACATGTACCAGGACTTGGGCCCGCCCGGTGCCCGGTATCCCGACCACCACATGAACGCTGAAGCCGTCGAGCAGCCCGCGCAGCCGAGCGGCGAACCGGTCCGGGTCGACGGCCCGCAGCTCGCCGCGCGAGATTCCCTCGGCGAGCAGCGCCACCAGGTCCCGGTGCCAGGCACGCTCGATCGCCGCCTGCCGGGCGCGGACCTCGTCGGCGGCGTCCTGCGAGCGGTTCCAGACCTCCAGCCACAGCGTCCAGTGTGGATCGCGGTGGCCTTCGGGGACGTAGAGATCCACGTACGCGTCCAGCCGCTCCCGCACCGTCGCCTGCCGGGACAGCAACCCCCTGCGCACGGCGCCGCGTTGCGACTCGCTCCACTCCAGGGTCTGGAGCAGCAGCTCGTCCTTCGTACGGAAGTAGTAGAGGAGGTGCCCGCTGCTCATCCCGACATCACGTCCGAGCCCCGCCATAGTGAGGCCGTCGAGCCCGTGCCCGGCGATGGTGTCCATGGCGGCGGCGAGCACGGCCTCGCGGGGCGGAGCCGCGTTGCGGCGGCGTGCGGTGGGTGTCACTCGTCCGTTGTACCTGATGCGGGCACGCGGGGTTGCCGCTGGGTCACACAGTGAGAGTTGCCGTGCGCACGGAGCGGACCAGCAGGCCGGTGCCCGCCGCCAGCAGGCAGATGGCGCCGCAGCCCGCGAAGAAGGCGCCGATGCCCCAACCGGCCGCGACGAGACCGACGAGCGGATACAGCAGCGGGCTGAGACCCAGGGTGCACAGCGTCATCACGGAGGTGACGCGGCCGAGATAGCGGGGATCGGTCTCCTTCTGAAGAAGGGCGTTGCTGACCACCATGGCCGCCCCGCTCGCCGTACCGAGCAGCGCACCCAGCCCGATCGACAGCCCGGCGGTAGGCGCGTTGCCCGTCGCGACGACCAGCGCCGCCGTCAGCAACAGGGCGCAGGACATGGTGAGCCCGGCGCGCGGGACGCGGCGGAGCACGCTCAGCAGCAGGCTGGCGACCGCCCCGCCGATGCTGAAGGCACTGAGGATCCAGCCAGCCGTCGCCGTACCCCAGTCGCGTTCGTCGGCAAGGAGGACGAGGCCGGTGCCGACCGGTCCGCTGAAGCACATCTCGCCGAGCCCGATGACGACGACGAGGGACGAGACCCGACCGTTGGCGCGCAGATAGCGCAGACCGTCGCGGAACTCCTCCCGGGACGTGGTGGCGTCCGGTGCGGCCGGTGCGTCGGGGGCGTCCGATTCATCCGATCCGCCTGCCGCTCCCGGTACGTCCTGCGACGGCAACGGCCGGACGCGCACGGCCAGGAGCAGTACCAGGGATACGACGAAGAGGGCTCCGGCGACGCCGAACGCTCCCGGGGAGCCGCTGACGGACAGCGCGACGGCGGCGAGCGGCGGGCCGACGGTGTTGCTGAGCCGGACGGACAGCAGGCGCAGGCCCTGCACCCGGGCGAGTTGATCGGTCGCGGCGATCCGTGGGGGCAGCGCCCCGACCGCCGGCATGAACAGCGCGTCCACGGAGCCGAAGACGACCGCCAGCGCGACCAGCAGCCACAGCTCCGTACCGATGAGCAGTGCGACGGTGGCGGCGGCGAGGATCACCACGCAGCGGACGAGATCGCTGCCGATGACGACGCGGCGTGGGCCGAACCGGTCGGCGACGACGCCGCCCGCCAGCATGAGGACGGCGCGCGGCACGGCGCCGGCGGCCAGCACGGCACCGGCCTGGGCAGGACCGGACTCCTGGGTGACGGCCCAGGTCAGGGCGAGGAAGTAGACGATGTCGCCCGTCACGGAGGTGGTGTAGGCGCCGAGCCAGCGCAGGACGTTCGGGTCGCGGTAGGCGGGCCGCGCGGGCGCCGACGCGGGCGCGGGTGTGTCGGCCTCCGGTATCACAGCCGGGGGAACATCTGGAGCTGTACGGACACCTGCGCGGCCCCCTCCGCCGGCTCCTCCGTCGCCGAACTCGTGCGACGTGTTCGGTACTTGTCAATCACGCCCACCAACTCACGCTTCATCTCGTTGAGCTCGTCGGGCGTCAGGCTCACGGTGCAATCGCTGAAGATCGAGGCCTCGAACCAGTCGTCCGGGAAGAGCGGAACGACCGCGGCGAGCCTGCGCAGTTGGTCGCCGTAGGCGAGCACCACCGCGTTCGTGTACGCGCGGCTGCCCTGCCGCTCGTCCGGCGCCACGGTGGCGGGGTCGTGGTACGACCGCTGGTGCCGCGCCCGCCACCAGCGGTCGCGCCGCGTACCCCGCTCCTGGTCCTCCTCGATGAGCCCCCCGGCAGCCAGGCGGCGCAGGTGGTAACTGGCCGCGCCGGAGTCCAGCTCCAGCTCCTTGGCCAGCCTCCGCGCCGTGGAAGGACCGCGCTCCCGCAGCGCGTTCAGCATGACCAGCCGCATGGGGTGGGCCAGCACACGCAGCGCCGCGGCGTCGAGCGTGATGTCGTGGTCCGGATCGGGACCCAGCGGGTCACCCGAGCCGGCCGTCCTGGGGTCGGTCGTCATGGGGAGAGCATAAATGCAGAACATCTCTTCGCGAAGAGATGTTCTGCATCCAGTGCTCCCTGGAACCACGGACCGAAACTACGAGCCGGAACTTCGAGCCGGAAGTACGAGCCGGAAGTACGGGCCGTGCCTCAGCCCACCTGGTGCATCCACCCGTGGACGTCCTCGGCCCGCCCCGTCTGGATGTCCAGCAGCGCCGCGCGCAGCCTCGACGTCACCTCGCCGGACTCCCCACCCGAATGCGTCCACTCCCCGCCCGCGGACCTGACAAGGCCGACCGGGGTGATGACAGCGGCCGTACCGCACGCGAAGACCTCGGTGAGGGTGCCGTTCTCGGTGTCACCGCGCCACTCGTCGATGGAGACGCGGCGCTCCTGCGAGGTGTAGCCGAGATCGCCGGCCAGCTTCAGCAGCGAGTCACGGGTGATGCCGGCGAGCAGCGAGCCGGTCAGTTCGGGAGTGACGATCTTGTCCCCGTACACGAAGTACAGGTTCATCCCGCCCAGTTCCTCGACCCACTTGTGCTCCACGGCGTCCAGGTACGCGACCTGGTCGCAGCCCTCCGCCGCCGCCTCGGCCTGCGCGAGCAGCGACGCCGCGTAGTTGCCGCCCGTCTTGGCGTCGCCCATGCCGCCAGGAACGGCGCGGACCCGGTTCTCGGAGAGCCAGATGGAGACGGGCTTCACGCCGCCCGGGAAGTACGCGCCGGCCGGGGAGGCGATGACCAGGAACAGATACTCGTTCGCGGGCCGCACCCCCAGGCCGACCTCGGCCGCGATCATGAACGGCCGCAGATACAGCGACGCCTCGCCGCCGTGCGGCGGGACCCAGGCCTCGTCCTGCTGGACCAGCGCGTCGCACGCCTCGATGAACGTCTCGACCGGCAGCTCGGGCATCGCCAGCCGGCGGGCGGAGACCTGGAAGCGCCGGGCGTTGGCCTCGGGCCGGAAGGTGGCGACGCTGCCGTCGGGGCGGCGGTACGCCTTCAGCCCTTCGAAGATCTCCTGCGCGTAGTGCAGCGTCATGTTGGCCGGGTCGAGCGAGAGCGGGCCGTACGGGACGAGCTGCGCGTCGTGCCAGCCCCGGCCCTCCGTCCACCTGATGGTCACCATGTTGTCGGTGAAGTGGCGGCCGAAGCCGGGAGCGGCCAGGATCGCCTCGCGCTGCGCGTCGGACAGCGGATTCGACGAGGGCTTGAGCGCCAGAGTGGGCAACGGCGTCGTGGGCGTGGTCATGAGTTCTTGTCCTTCACCGGTTGTGTGTGACGGACCGCGCTCACGCCGCTACAGGTACTAGGACGTCCGAGCTTTCCCTCATGCCGCGGCCCGCGCCAATTATCGCGCGTGGCGGGACGGGGCATGAAACGGGGTGAATGCGGCCCTACGGATGATGGTGACACCCGGTGGCCGCAAAGCACAGCCGCCGGGTGCTGTGACCCGGCGGCTGTGGGAGTCGTCGGCGGGTCAGCTCGCTACTCGTACGACGAGCGCGTCACCGATCTCGTCGGTCGTACGGGGCGCACTGCCGCGCTCCGCGAGGTCGGCCGCGACGGCCTCCTCGATGCGGACGGCCTCGGCGTCGAAGCCGAGGTGCCGCAGCAGCAGTGCGACCGAGAGGATCGTGGCCGTGGGGTCGGCCTTCCCCTGGCCCGCGATGTCCGGGGCCGAGCCGTGGACGGGCTCGAACATGGACGGGAACGCCCGGTCGGGGTTGATGTTCGCGGAGGCCGCCAGGCCGATGCCGCCGGTCACGGCAGCGGCGAGGTCGGTGAGGATGTCGCCGAAGAGGTTGTCGGTGACGATCACGTCGAAACGCTCGGGCTGGGTGACGAAGAAGATCGTCGCGGCGTCGACGTGCAGATAGTCGGTGGAGACGTCGGGATACTCCTGGCCGACCCGGTCGAAGATCCTCTTCCAGAGGTGGCCCGCGTAGACGAGGACGTTGTTCTTGTGGACCAGCGTCAGCTTCTTGCGGGGGCGGGAGTTGGCACGCTCGTACGCGTCGCGCACGACACGCTCCACGCCGTACGCCGTATTGAGGCTGACCTCCGTGGCCACCTCGGCGGGCGTATCGGTGCGCAGGGAACCACCGTTGCCCGTGTACGGGCCCTCGGTGCCCTCGCGGACGACGACGAAGTCGATGTCCGGGCGGCCGGCCAGCGGTGTGGCCTGGTTCGGGAAGAGCTTCGACGGGCGCAGGTTCACGTAGTGGTCGAAGGCGAACCGCAGCTTCAGCAGCAGCCCTCGTTCCAGAACCCCGGACGGCACGGACGGGTCGCCGATGGCGCCGAGGAGGATCGCGTCGTGCGCCTTGAGCGCGGTCAGCTCCGCGTCGGGGAGGGTCTCCCCGGTACGGTGCCAGCGCCGGGCGCCGAGGTCGTACTCCTTGGTCTCCAGCTTCACATCTTGCGGGAGCACGGAGCCGAGGACCTTCAGGCCCTGGGCCACGACCTCCTGGCCGATGCCGTCACCGGGGATCACTGCGAGGTTGATGCTGCGAGACATGACGGGCACCTTACTGCGCGTCCCAGTGCCTGACACGCGCGGTCCACGATTCGGACAGTCGCGTGTTGTGCGCGGGGGCGTGTCCGCTTGTACGGCAGCGGTGTCGGGGGCGCCCCGGCTCAGTGGCCGGTGGAGCCGCCGTTGTCCCTGCGGTCGAGGGCGCGCTGGAGGGCAGCCGCGGCGTTCTTGCGGTCGGACTCGTTGCCGCGGACGCGGTGACGGACTCGGCGGACTGTCGTCTCGGCCATGGTGATCGACTCCTTGAGACAGCTGAGGCATACGGCTGGGGGGCCGTATGAGGCATCTGCGAGGCGCCGGATGGGCGGGGAGCACGCCCGCAGGGGTTGCCTGCGTGAGGGCGATTGCTCACGTCCGCCGTTCGCTGGATCGAGCGAGTCGTTCGGCTCCTACAAAGCTAAGGGAGCCGGGCCGTTCTGTCTCCACAGTTAGTCGGACTTCCTACTATCTGAGACGGCAGCCTTGATCTGGCATAGCGACCTAGGTTGTATTCCTATCTAGGTGGTGGTGGAATACAGGCATGGCAGCAGACCGCAGATCCAGCTGGCTCAAGGGGGTTCTCGACCTCCTCGTCCTGTCCTGTCTCACCGGCGGGGAGAGCTACGGGTACGAGATCTCCAAGGCCCTCGCGGCCGCCGGTCTCGGCGACATCAAGGGCGGGACGCTCTATCCCGTGCTCAACAGGCTCGAAGAGGCCGGACTGGTCGTCGGGGAGTTCCGCGCCGCCGAGCGCGGCCCCGGACGGCGCTACTACCGGCTGACGGACGAGGGCCGGCGCGGGCTCGCCACCGAGAGCGGGAACTGGCTGGAGTTCCACACCACCGTACGGAACATGTTGCGCACCGAGGGGGCGTCATGAGTGACCCGGAGCGATACACCACCGAGACCGGCTCCTCCGGGACCGGCCACTTCGAGTCCGGCTCCTCCGAGTCCGGCTCCTCCGAGTCCGGCTCCTCCGAGTCCGGCTACTTCGGCGAACTCGCCGCCGCCCTGCGCGCCGGCGGCATGGCGGAGCGCGAGGTGACCGTCACCGTCACCGATCTGACCGCGTACCTCGCCGAGACGGGCTCCCCCGCCGAGGAGGAGTTCGGTCCGGTCAAGGAGTTCGCCGCGCGGCTCGCGGGTGGTGGCGGCGGTGACAGCGACAGCGGCGGGCCCGAGGAGCCGGAGGCCACCGCCGAGACGTGGAAGTGGACGACCGACATCTACAACGACCGCAGACTGCTGAACGTCTACGGCGACCAGGGCTGGGAGGTCGAACGTCTCGACGCCTTCGGCCGCTTCGTGTGCCGCCGCACCGTCGGCGCCGCGCTGCGCTGGGAGTACCGGCGCGAGGAACTGGTCAACCGCAAGCGCGACGCGGTGGAGTCGGAACTCGCCCCGGACGGCTGGGAGCCGTGCGGGCAGTGGGCGTACTACCTGTACGTCAAGCGGCCCAAGGCGGCGAGCGCGGGGCCGGCGGCGACGGTCGCCACGGGGCCCGGAACGCCGCGGTGGAGCGTCTACTTCGGTAAGAAGACGCGCGCGCTGCTGACCGTGTCGGTGGTCAGCATGGTCGTCCTGGCGTTCCTGTACGGCTCCGGGGCCGTCGAGTTCAACCTGGCCATCGCGATCCCGATCGCCGTCGCCGCCGGGATCGCGGCCCGGTCCGGCGTCCGGAAGGACGTGGTCGACGGCACGGAGGACGAGGCGACGGGACGGGGCTGATGACTCCGGTTACGGCCGCGGGCCCGCCGCCTACAGCACGTCGCCGTCGCGCCAGTCGAAGATCAACGCGTCGTCGGCGGACGGTGGTTCACTGCCGGGCACCGGCCAGAGATACGTCGTGCCCTCCTCCTCCGGCAGCCGCACCACCCCGTCCGGGCTCAGCGCCTCGACGCGGCCCTGCCACAGATGCCAGCCACGCGACCGGTAGAGCCGGGCACCCGTCTCGGACGCGGAGAGCGCGCCGACGTCGTACGCCCGGTCGATCACCCGCTCCAGTACTTCCAGGACCCGGCCGCCGAGCCCGTCGCCGCGCCGGTCCGCGCGTACGGCGACCGCCTCGACGTAGCCCACGCGGTACCACTGCCCCGCGTGCGTCAACCGGCGCTGGATCACGCTGCCGTGCGCGACGAGCGCGCCCGTGTCGTCCCGTACGAGGACATGGACGCCGCCGAGTCCGTGCGTCCAGTCCTCCTCACTGAAGGCCCCGTCGAAGGCGACGTCCAGGAGGTCGTGGATCTCGCCGAGGGTCGCCGGGTCGAGCTCGAAGGTATGGGCGGTGCGCAGCGGGTCTGACATGCGTCTCACTCTTTCAGGCCGGGCGCCCGCGCACGTACTCAGTGCCCGGTTGAGTACCTGCTCCATGTCGAAAAAACGTGCCTGCCGCGACAGTTGGCCACATGAACGGCCTTTACGCACTGAAGCCCTGGTACGCGTCCCGGCTCTCCGGAGTCCGGGCCGCTCTCGTCCGTCGCGAGGTGTCGCCCGACACGCTCACCGCGGCGGGTGTCGTCAGCGCGGCCGGTGCGGCGGCGGCCGTGGCCTGGCTGCCCGCCGGACCGCTCGCCGCGCTGCCCGTGGCCGTCCTCCTCGCCGCCCGCCTGGCCTTCGCCAATCTCGACGGGGCGCTGGCACGGGACACCGGCCGGACGACCCGGCGCGGTGCAGTCCTCAACGAACTCGGGGACCGTGCGGCCGACTTGGTGGTCCTGGCCGGCTTCATCGCCCTGGCACCGCTGTGGCTGGTCGCGGTGGCGGGGCTGGCTGCGACGCTCCCGTCGTGGGTGTCCCTCGCGGGTACGGCGGCGGGCGCGCCGCGCCGTAACGGTGGCCCCGTCGGCAAGACCGAACGCTGCCTGCTCGTCGTCGTCGCCGCGGCGTCCGGCTGGGCGGTGCCGGTGCTCGTCGTGATCGCGGCGGGCTCGGCGCTCACCGCGGTCGTCCGGTTCGGCTGGGTCTGGAGGAAGCTCGCATGAGCGGGGTCCTGATCGCGGGTGAGGCCGCGGGTGAGGCCGTGGGGCGCGCCGTCCCGCTCGTGGCCGGCGCCCTCGGGGTGAGCGGGATCGCGGTGGCGGCGCTGCCGTCGCGCCTGGCGATGCGGGCGGAGCTGCGCAAGCGGTGGCGGACATGGGCGCTCGCCGCGCCGGTGTTCCTCGGGGCGCTGCTCCTGGGCGCGGGGGGCGCGTTCGCGCTCGCGGCGGCGCTCGGGGTGACGGCGGTGGGCGAGTACGTACGGATGGCGGGGCTGCCGCGCGCGGAGCACGCGGTGCTGGTCGTGGCCGCCGTCGTACTCCCGGCGCTGGCGTGGCTGGTGCCGGACGCGGTGGACCTTCGGGCGATCGACCTGAGGGTGGTGGCGCTCCTTCTCGTGGTGGCGGCGCTGCCCGCGCTGCTGGCGGGTGACCACGAACGGGGCTTCACCCGCTCCGCGCGTACCGTCTTCGCCCTGTTGTGGATTCCCCTGCCGCTCACCGGACTTGTGCTGCTCCAGAACACGGCGGTCGCGGTCGGGCTGGCGGTGGCGCTCGGCGACGTCGGGGCGTGGTGCGGCGGTACGGCGCTGGGGCGGCGTGGCGCGCTGGCGCGGCCGCTGTCGCCGCTCTCCCCCAGCAAGACGTGGGCGGGGGTGCTGGGCGCGGCGGGGGCGACCGCCCTCGCCCTGGCCGCCGTCGGCGCGTTCACGCCGCTGTTGTGGGCGGCGGTGCTGACCGGCTGCGTACTCGGCGACCTGCTCGAATCCATGGTCAAGCGGGAGGCGGGCGTGAAGGACGCGGGCAGTTGGCTGCCGGGCTTCGGCGGGCTGCTCGACCGGATCGACTCCTTGCTGCTGGCTCTCCTGCTCGCGATGGTGGTGACGGCATGACCGCACGGATCTCTGCTCGTACGGTGGCAGGTTCGACGCCGCGACGGCCACGACGGCTGCGGCGCCGCGCGCCGGTCGTCAGGCACCGGCGTAGGCGCGCGGGGGCGGGGGCGGGCACGGCGGCTGTTGTCGCGTTCGCGGCCGGCCCGTCCGGCGGGCTGTGCGGGCGCGGGACGCGGGGGCGCTTTCGCGGGGCGGGGCGCGCTCGTGGGCGTCGTACCGTCTCCGTCGGCTCCGAGGGTCCCGGCGGCTCCGGCGGCTCCGGTGTGGGCCAGACCCCAGCCCTCTCGCCCTCCCGGCTCGGCGCGGTCCTGCGGCGCGCCCTGTGGTGGGTCGTTCTCACCGTCACCGGCGGCGTGCGGCGGCACGGTCAACTGCCGCCTCGTGGGTGCGTAGTTGTGGCCAACCACTCCTCGCACGCGGACACCGCCGCACTGCTGGCCGCGCTCGACGCACGGCACCGGCCCGCCATCGGGGCGGCTGCCGACTACTGGTTCGCCTCGCCGTGGCGACGGCGCGTCTGCCGGGTGCTCGCCGCGGGGTTTCCGGTACGGCGCACCGGCGGCGGCATGGACGATCTGCTGTCCATGGCGGACGGGCTGCAAGCCGGCCGCGCGGTCGTGCTGTTCCCCGAGGGCACGCGCGGGGCGGACGGCGCGGTCGGCGCCTTCCACCGTGGCGCCCTGGTCCTCGCGGAGCGCGCGGGCGTCCCGGTCGTACCGGTGGGCATCGCGGGCACGGACCGGCTGCTGCCCAAGCACGGGCGGCTGCGTTCGTCGCTGGTGCGGGTACGGATCGGTGAGCCGCTGCCGCCGTCGGCGACGCCGGAGGACGCGCGGGCGGCGGTCGCGGCGCTGCACGCCCGTACGGCTTCGGAGCCGCTGCCCGACTCCCCCGTACGGCGCCGGGTGGCCGCGGTGGCCGCCTCGCGCCGGGGGCTGCTGCTGGCCTTCGCCTGGGCCTGCGCGGAGGCGCTGAGCTGGCCGCTGATGCCCGAACTGCTCCTGGGCGTCGCCTGCGTCGCCGTCCCCCGGGCGGCACTGCGGCTCTCCTTCGCCGCGCTCGCGGGCAGCCTGGCGGGTGGGCTGCTGGCCCTCCAACTCGCGAACACGGGGCTCCAGTTGCCCACGCCCCTGACGACGGACCGGATGCGCGCCGAGGTACGGCACGAGCTGGCCGTCGAGTCGGCGTCGGCCGTACGCCACCAGCCGTGGAACGGCATCCCGTTCAAGGTGTACGCCGCCGAGGCGGGCCGCGCCGACGTGCCGGCGACCAACTGGCTCGCGGAGTCCGCTCAGGCGCGCGGCGCGCGGACGCTGACGGTCGGTGCGGCCTTCGCCGTGCTCGGTCTGCTGCTGCGCCGCTTCCGCCGCCACTACGGCGCGTACGTGGCCCTGTTGGGTGCCGGCTTCGCCGCCGGACTGTCACTCATCGTGGCGGGCTGGAGCTGAGCGCGGTCGCCCCCGCAGTTTCCGGGCCTTTACCGGGGGCACCCGACGAACGATGGGGAGGGTGTCACATGAACGTACAGACGATGTCACTCAGAGGTCGTAGCAAGGGCCGCCAGGCGGCGAACAGTTCGGCCATGGACGCCGCGGCACGCTGGGGTTTCACCGCGCGCGGCGTGATCTATCTGCTGATCGGGCTGCTGGCGCTCCAGATCGCCTTCGGCGGTGGCGGCAAGCAGGCCGACCGGGGTGGCGCGCTGGCCGAGATCGGCGAGAAGCCGATGGGTTCCTTCGTCCTGTGGGCACTGGGCATCGGTCTCGTCGGCATGTCCCTGTGGCGGCTGTCCGAGGCGCTGTTCGGCGCCGCGGGACCCGACGGCCACAAGGCGAGCAAGCGGCTGCTGTCGGCCGGGCGTTTCGTGTTCTACGGCTTCGTGGCCTACTCCGTCCTCAGCTTCGCCGCCGGTGACACGGGCGGCTCGTCCGGCGACCAGCAGTCGCAGGACATCACGGCCAAGGCCATGGAACTGCCCGCGGGCCAGTGGCTCGTCGGCGCCGCCGGTGTCGCGATCCTGGCCGCCGGCCTGTGGATCGGGGTGCGTGCCGCGAAGCGGTCGTACCGCAAGCACCTCAAGCTCGGACAGATGTCCCGGAAGGCGAAGCGGTACCTCGACGTGACCGGGGTCGGCGGCGGTCTGGCGCGCGGACTGCTGTTCGCGGCGATCGGCTGGTTCGTGGTGAAGGCGGCCGTCGACTACGAGCCCGACAAGGCGAAGGGCTTCGACGCCACGCTGCGCTCGTTCACGGACACCCCGGTCGGTCCCTGGCTGCTCGTGCTGGTCGCGCTGGGCCTGGTTCTCTTCGGCCTGTTCTCGTTCGGTATGGCGCGCCACCGCAAGGTCTGAGCCCACTGCCGATGCCGCGGCCCCCGCCTCCTTACTGAGGCGGGGGC
>NZ_JBHUUW010000078.1:0-33931 GCF_042670825.1 Streptomyces sp. NPDC057137
CCTTCCAGGCGCACGCCGGGCAGCCTACCTGGGCGTGGCACTCCCCGATGACCGCGGCCGGCCGGGCCCCGGCCGCCGGCGGCGGCCGCGTCAGCCGGTGAGGCGCAGCGTCCAGACGATGGTCATCTCGCCGGTGACGGCACCGTCCTCGCGGTTGAAGACGACGGTGACGGGGAACTCGGGGCGACCGCCCTCGTCGAGTTCGGCGACGACCTCGGCCACCGGGCGGCCCACGGTGGCCGTCGCCGTGATGACGCCCATGGCGAGCTTTTTGTAGCCGATTTCCGCCTTGACAACGAGCGGGACGGCGCGGGAGAGCTGGTCGCCGAAGGCGGCGAGCACGATGGCGCCGCTGACGGTGTCCCCGAGTGTGAACATCGCGCCGGCGTGCGGGCCTCCCACGTGGTTGTGGTAGTCGGCCTGGTCCGGAAGCCGTACGACCGCGCGCTCGGCGGTGGTTTCGAGGAACTCCATGTTGAGAGTCCTCGCCATGGGAACGGTGGCGGCGAGCATCTCGCCGACGGTCATCTGATCAGAGCTCATGCGCGCCGATATTACCCGCGAGTAGCCTCAGTTGCCATCCTGCGACAGGGCGGCCGTAGCAGTGCGGGGACGACCCCTCTATCGTTACTCGCCATGTGGCCAGGACAGCAGCCGCCCGGGGGCGAGCAGAACCCGCAGGATCCGAATTCGAACCCGTACCAGCAGCCGGGGTACCAGCAGCCGAATCCCTACCAGCAGCCGGGATATCAGCAGCCTGGGTACCAGCAGCAGCAGCCGGGTTACCCGCAGCAGCCCGGCTACCCGCAACAGCCGGGACAGCCGGGAGACCAGCAGCCCAACCCGTACCAGCAGCCGACCGTGCCGCAGTACGCGGTCCCGGGCGGGCCCGGGGGTCCCGACCCCTCGCAGGACAAGAAGCGCACGAAGACGGTGGCGATCATCGCCGCGTCCGCGGTCGTCGTCGCGGCGGCGGCCACGGCCTTCTTCGTACTCGGCCAGGACGACGACAAGAGCACGAACGTCGCCGACGACTCCAAGGCGTCCGAGTCGAAGAAGCCGAAGACGGATCCGTCGCCGACGAGCAACCCGCGCGACGGTTCGGACGCCGCCAAGCCGACCGTCGCGGGCTGGAAGGTCGTGACCAACCCCAATCACGGGACGCAGTTCGACGTGCCGCCGGGCTGGGTGGTCGAGAAGCCCGACACGTTCTCGGGCTTCGAGGACGTCGAGAAGGGTGACGGCTCGCCCGCCATCAGCTTCTCCGCCCCCGCCTTCCTGAAGTCCAACTGGTGCGAGCAGGACAGCGACCAGGACGGCACGATGGAGGACGTCAGCCTCGGCGGCACGGGCACCAAGGGCGGCCAGGGCGCCAAGGACACGGCGACCGCCGCCAGCAACGAGTCCGGCAGCTGGGTCTGGGCCGCGTACGGCCAGGAGGCCACCAAGGCGCAGCAGCAGGCGGCGATCAAGGTCGAGAAGTCCAAGGCCTACACGACCAAGGCCGGACTCAAGGGGCACTACTCGACGGCCGCGAGCACGGGCCTGCCCAAGAAGGAGAAGTGCGACACCGACGGCAAGTCGATCGCCTTCACCTTCACCAACGCCAAGGGCGACTACACGACATGGGTCGTGTACGGCGCCAGAGGCGTGGAGGACGAGATCCCGGACGCCACGCTGATGAAGATCATGAGCACCGTCCGGCTGGTCGGCGAGTAGCCCGAACCCAGTCCGGGGTACTGACCGGCGTACGGCTGAGCCCCCGCGGACCCGCGGGGGCTCAGCCGATGCTGAACGCTCCCTCGGGCGGCTCGGGCGACGCCACCGCGTCGACGTCGCGCACGACCGGCGCGGCTCCGGTGAACCGCCGCAGAGACGCCCCGTGTTCGACACGCGCCGGAAAGGCGTCCGACGCGGTCCGGCGTGCCAGGGCGGCCGTATCGATCGGCGCGTGCGAGGCGAGGAGTACGGCGTTGCCGAACCGGCGTCCGCGCAGCACCGACGGCTCGGCGATCAGCGCCAGCTCCTCGAACACCGAGGCGAAGGTGGCCAGTTGGGACCTCAGGAAGGTGAAAGGCGCGCCGTCGGCGAGGTTGGCCGCGTAGAGGCCGTCAGCCCGTAGCACCCGCTCGGCGAGGTGCGCGTACTCCACCGACGTCAGATGGGCGGGCACCCGCGAGCCGCCGAAGACGTCGGCGATGAGCAGATCCACCGAGCGGGCCGGCGCCGAGGCGAGCCAGGCGCGGGCGTCCGCGTCGTGCACGGCGATCCCGCCGCCCGCCGGAAGCGGCAACTCCTCGGCGACCAGCGCCAGCAACGCTCCGTCGGCATCGACCACGTCCTGCGCCGACCCCGGCCGGGTGGCGCTCACGTAGCGGGGCAGGGTGAGGGCCCCGCCGCCGAGGTGGAGCACGGTGAGCGGGTCGCCCTCGTCGGCGGCGCGGTCGACGACGTGCCCGAGGCGCCGGGTGTACTCGAATTCGAGATGGGTCGGTTCATCCAGGTCGACGTACGACTGGGGTGCGCCGTCGACCGTCAGCAGCCACGCCCGTTCGCGGTCCACGTCCGGCAGCAGTCGGGCGGTGCCGCAGTCGACGGTCCGGATGACGGGGATCGCTTCGTTCACCGTCTCATTGTGCGCGCCGTGCCCGGCCGGCCTGACCGGGGCCCGTCTCCTCCCCCGTACGGAGGAGACGGACCCGGCCGGATCCGACCGCGTCAGATCAGCTCGGTCACCGTGCCCGCGCCGACCGTGCGCCCGCCCTCGCGGATCGCGAAGCCGAGCCCGGACTCCAGCGGCACGTCCCGGCCCAGCTCCACGGTCAGGGCGACCGTGTCACCGGGGCGGGCGACGGCCCGCTCGCCGAGGTCGATGTCACCGACCACGTCCGCCGTCCGGATGTAGAACTGCGGTCGGTAGCCCGTGGTGATCGGCGTCGTCCGTCCGCCCTCCTTCGCCGACAGGACGTACACCTGCGCGGTGAAGCGCCTGCTCGGTACGACGCTCTCCGGCGCGGCCACCACATGGCCCCGGCGGATCGCGTCGCGTGGCATGCCGCGCAGCAGCAGCGCGACGTTGTCGCCGGCCTCGGCGGACTCCATCGGCTTCCCGAAGGTCTCCAGCGAGGTGACCGTGCTGAGCTGCGGCCCCGAGTCGGCACCGAGCACCTCGATCCGGTCGCCCACGCGTACGGTGCCTCGCTCGACGGCGCCGGTGACGACCGTGCCGCGCCCGGTGATGGTCAGCACGTTCTCCACCGGGAGCAGGAACGGCGCGTCGGTGTACCTGACGGGGATCGGCACGTACGTGTCGACCGCGTCGAGCAGCGCCCGCACGGCCTCCGTCCAGCGCGGGTCGCCCTCCAGCGCCCGGAGCCCGGAGACCCGGACGACGGGGACGCTCTCCCCGCCGTAGCCGTGCGCGCTGAGCAGTTCACGCACTTCCAGCTCGACCAGGTCGGTCAGCTCGTCGTCGCCCGCGTCGGCCTTGTTGAGGGCGACGACGATGTGGTCGACGCCGACCTGACGGGCGAGCAGCACGTGCTCGGCGGTCTGCGGCATGATCCCGTCGAGCGCGGACACGACGAGGATCGCCCCGTCGAGCTGCGCGGCGCCGGTGACCATGTTCTTGATGTAGTCGGCGTGACCGGGCATGTCGACGTGCGCGTAGTGCCGGGTGTCCGTCTCGTACTCGACGTGCGCGATGTTGATGGTGATGCCGCGCGCCGCCTCCTCCGGGGCCCGGTCGATCCGGTCGAACGGCACGAACGTGCCGGTCCCGCTGTCGCTGAGGACCTTGGTGATGGCAGCGGTCAGAGTGGTCTTGCCGTGGTCGACGTGGCCCATGGTGCCGATGTTGAGGTGCGGCTTGGTGCGCACGTATGCCGTCTTGGGCATGGCTGACGTGTTCCTTCCAGGAACTCGAAGCGTGGTGGGGACCCCGGGGCCTTGCCGACCCTCCCCCTGTGGGGTCCGCCGGACGATCCGGGAAGGGTCAGCTTCGGGCGCCGTCGAGCAGCGCCGCCGCGGCGGCCTCTGCTGCCGCCGCTTCGGCGTGCGCTGCGAGGAATGCGGCAGCCTTCGGCGCGTCCGCGACTGCGGACGACGCTGCGTGGAAGGCGTACCGGAACATGTCGTTGATGATGTCCGACGGGCGACGGAGCGTCGACAGGTTTTCCCGCACCCCGCACCCCGCACCCCGGCGGTCAGAGGTGCTTCAGGGCCTCGCGTACGGAGAGCGGGGAGAGCCGGTCGCGGGCGCCCGCCACGAAGTCCTGGACGGCGGCCGGGTCCGTCTTCGCGTACTCCCGCAGGCACCAGCCGATCGCCTTGCGGATGAAGAAGTCGGGGTGCCCCGATTGCCGGAGGCAGTAGCCGAACAGCCGCCCGGTGTCGGTCGCCTGCTTGTAGGCGAGCTGGTGCAGCAGCGCGGTGCGCGCGATCCAGAGGTTCTCGTCCTCGATCCAGACGTCCATCTCTTTCGCCAGCGAGCGGTCGGCGGCGACCAGCCCGCCCGCGAGATGGGCGGCGAGGAGGTCGACGGTGTCCCACCAGGGATCGGTGGAGACGAGATGCCGTACGACGGGGAGAAAGCCGGAGGAGAGCCGCCCGACATGGCGGCGGAGGTAGTCGACCGCGAAGTACCGGTACTCCCGCTCGGGCAGCTCCCAGCAGCGCAGCGCGATCGCCACGCAGTCCGTCTCGTCGGGACGCGGCAGCGAGGCGACCACCCGCCGTGACAGCGCGCGGCGTTCGGGGGTGGGGATGCCGAGGAAGGGGGCGACGCCCTTCATGTACGCGACGGACCACTCGGCCCGTACCGGATCGGCGGCTGTGGCGTAATCGACCGTGAGCCGTTCCAGGATGGTGTCGGCGAGCGCGCTGGGCGGCGGTGCGAGGGTCATGACGTGCAGGGTAGGGGCACCCACTGACAACGCGGGGCGGGTCGCGTACGTCTCCGGAGGAGCCGCTCGAACGCCCGAGTGGCGGTTGTCTCCCGGCTCTTGACGCCGATCACCACTCTTCGTCGGTTAGTCTCCCCGAATGCTCGACCCTGTCGACAGGCCGTCCTCCGGCCTCACGGTCCGCTGGACGAGGGTGCTGCTCTCACCCTGGTCCAGGCTCTCTCTCCTCGTCCTCGTACTGGTGTGCGCGGGGATCGCGGTGCTGGTCTACGAACCGCAGAGATTCATCTCGGCCGGCTGGCCGCAGCTGAGCGGCGGCGCCGCGGTGGTGCTGTTCGCCGCCGCCTACGGGGTGTGCACGGCGGCCTTCGTGCCGCGTCCGCTGCTGAATCTCGCGGCGGGCGCGCTGTTCGGTACACAGCTGGGCCTCCCGGCGGCGATCGCGGGCACGGTGCTGGGCGCGGGCATCGCCTTCGGCCTCGGCCGTTTCCTCGGTCAGGAGGCGCTGCGTCCGCTGCTGCGGGGCCGCTGGCTGCTGGCGGCGGACGGGCAGTTGAGCCAACACGGCTTCCGGTCGATGATGGCGATCCGGCTGTTCCCCGGGGTCCCGTTCCAGGCCGCCAACTACTGCGCGGCGGTGTCGCGCATGCGCTGGCGGCCGTTCCTGCTGGCGACGGCGATCGGGACGATCCCCAACACGGCGGCGTACGTGGTCGCGGGGAGCCAGGCGGGCTCGCCGACGTCGCCGGCGTTTCTGATCGCGATGGGTTTCATCGTGCTGACGGGCGCGGGCGCGGCGGCCCTGGCCTGGCGCAAACGGCACCGCCTGCGCCCGGGCCCGGGCCCGGCGGACGAGGCCCCCGCGGAGGAGCGGATACCCGAGCCGGTGGCCTAGGGAGTGTCCGGTGGCCTAGGCCGTGTAGGCCGAGACCGGGATCGCGAAGTCGTACCCGGCTGCCGTGTGGCCGTAGATGTGGTCGTAGGGGCAGAGGCCGTACTCGCCCTTGTCCGCGTAACCGTTGAAGAACAGCACGGAGCACTTGAAGCAGAACCGCCATCGGTTCTGCGTCCCGGCGGGCTGGCCGATGTCGTGGTGCAGCAGGAACTGCCGGGGGTAACCACCGGGGTGGATGTAGCTGTGCGCCCCGCCTGCCGGGCATCGCAGGGCGGTGCTGGGGCCCCAGTAGAGTCCCGCGCACCGGTAGCAGTGCCGCCAGTTGGCCTGGGTGTTGGCGTCCTCGCCCGTGCCGGCGGAATCGAGGTTGTACGTGAGCCGGAAGGTCCAGCCCGCGGGTTGATGGGGACCGCCGTTGCGCGGACAGAGACTCTGCTCGACCGTGAAGTCGCGCAGGAACAGTCCGAAGCAGTTCACGCAGAACCGCCAGCCGTCCAGCGTGTACCGGGTTTCCGCGGCCGCTTCGGTGGGCGACAACGCGGATTCGGCTACGGTCGCCGACAGGCCGAGCGTGACCGCGCCGACGAGCACGGAACGGCGCGGCAGAAACCCGAGAGCAGGCTTTCCTTGCATAAATCCCCCTTTGGGGTGCTGATTCGGGCAAGAACGCAACATCTCTCAGAGAAATACCGGATACCGACGGAGCAGTCGAGCCTCTGCCGCGAGTTCGGCCGAGAGTGGTTGTCGTGAGGCCGGACCAGGCCTGCCCGGCGATCGAGGACACCGTTCACGGCCTGCGCGGCGCGCCCAACCCCAGGTCCCCGCCCGTCGGCACCGCCGAGAAGCGGGCCACGTCGGCCGGCGTGACCGCCGACAGCTCCCCCGGCGACCATCTCGGCGTCCGGTCCTTGTCGATCACCTGCGCCCTGATGCCCTCCACCAGGTCCGGCGTCCGCAGCGCCGCGCACGACGCCCGGTACTCCGCGTCCAGCGCCTCCTCCAGCGTCCCCAGCCCCCGCGCCCGCCGCACGGCCGCCAGCGTCGCCTTCAGCGCCGTGGGCGACTTCGTCAGGATCGTCTCCGCCGTCTGCTTGGCCGCGTGGTGCCCACTGGCGAACAGCCGGTCCACGATCTCCTCCACGGAGTCCGCCGCGTAACACGCGTCGATCCACTCCCGGTGCGCGGCCAGTTCCCCCTCGGGCGGCGCCGTCACATGGCGCCGTACGGCCACCGGCACGTCCGTGGAGGCGAGTTGGCCCGCCAGCTCGGGCAGCCGTCCGGCGGGGACGAAGTGGTCCGCGAGGCCGCAGAGCAGCGCGTCGGCCGCGCCCACCGCCGCGCCGGTGAGGGCGAGATGCGTGCCGAGTTCGCCGGGTGACCGGGAGAGCAGATACGTACCGCCGACGTCCGGCACGAGGCCGATGCCGGTCTCCGGCATGGCGATCCGCGAGCGTTCGGTGACGATCCGGACGTCGCCGTGCGCCGAGACGCCCACGCCGCCGCCCATCACGATGCCGTCCATGAAGGCGACGTAGGGCCCCGGGTGGCGCGCGATGCGGGCGTTGAGGCGGTACTCGTCGCGCCAGAACGCGGGCGACGTGGCGCCGCCCGTACGCGCGTCCTCGTAGATGGCCCGGATGTCGCCGCCCGCGCACAGCCCGCGTTCCCCGGCGCCGTCGATGACCACCGTGCCGACGGACGAATCGCGCTCCCACTCCGTGAGGGCGGCGTCGACGCGCGACACCATGGCGTGGGTGAGGGCGTTGAGCGCGCGCGGCCGGTTGAGCGTGAGCCGCCCGACGCGCCCGTCGCGCCGTACGAGAACGGTCTCGTCCTCCTTGGGAGGGCCGTCCGTCACCGTCCGCCCCCGTCGGCCCCGGCCGGCAGGTCCAGCGCCTCGACGATCCGCTCGGCGGCCAGCGTGGCCGTCAACGAGCCCTCCCGTACCTCCTTTTCGAGCGCGGGGGCGAGCGCCCGTACGCCCGGATGGCTCCGCAGCCGGTCCAGCAGATGGTCACGGACCATCGACCACGTCCAGTCGACCTGCTGGTCGCTCCGCTTGTGCTGGAGGCGTCCACTGGTGTCGAGGACCTTCCGGTGCTGCTCCAGCCGCTCCCAGACGGTGTCGAGACCGGTTCCCTCACGGGCGCTGCAACTCAGCACCGGCGGCGTCCAGGCGGCGTCGGCCGGGTGCATCAGCCGCAGCGCGCCCGCGAGTTCACGCGCGGCGGACTTCGCGTCCCGCTCGTGCGGCCCGTCGGCCTTGTTGACGGCGATGAGGTCCGCCAGTTCCAGCACGCCCTTCTTGATGCCCTGGAGCTGGTCGCCGGTGCGGGCGAGGCTCAGCAGCAGGAAGGAGTCGACCATGTTGGCGACGGCGGTCTCCGACTGGCCGACGCCGACGGTCTCGACGAGCACCACGTCGTAACCGGCCGCCTCCATCACGATGATCGTCTCGCGGGTCGCCTTGGCGACACCGCCCAGCGTGCCCGCCGTGGGCGACGGCCGCACGAACGCCGCCGGGTCGACGGACAGCCGCTCCATGCGGGTCTTGTCGCCGAGGATGGAGCCGCCGGTCCTGCTGGACGACGGGTCGACGGCGAGAACGGCGACCCGGTGCCCGAGGCCGGTGAGCATGGTCCCGAGGGCGTCGATGAAGGTGGACTTGCCGACGCCGGGCACACCGCTGATGCCGATCCTGCGCGCCGTGCCCGAGTACGGCAGCAGCGCGGTCAGGAGCCGCTGGGCGAGTTCCCGGTGGTCGGCCCTGGTGGACTCCACGAGGGTGATGGCGCGCGCGACGGCCGAACGGGAGCCGTCGAGCACACCCTTGACGTACGCGTCGATGTCGATGGTGTTCCGAGGTGCCACCGGCTCACCGCTCGTGACCGAGAGCGGCGGTCAGGGTCGTGAGCAGATCGAGCGCGGCGTCGGGAATGACCGTGCCGGGCGGGAAGACGGCCGCCGCGCCCGCGCGGTGCAGTTCGTCGATGTCCCCGGGCGGGATCACGCCGCCGACGACGATCATGATGTCCTCGCGGCCCTCCTTGGCGAGTTCCTCCCGCAGGGCGGGCACCAGCGTGAGGTGCCCGGCGGCCAGCGACGACACCCCGACGATGTGCACGTCGGCCTCGACGGCCTGCCGCGCCACCTCGCCGGGCGTCTGGAACAGCGGGCCGACGTCGACGTCGAAGCCCAGGTCCGCGAAGGCGGTCGCGATGACCTTCTGGCCGCGGTCGTGGCCGTCCTGGCCCATCTTGGCGACCAGGATGCGCGGGCGGCGCCCCTCGGCCTGCTCGAACTCCTCGACGGCGCCCCGGGTCTGTTCGACCGCCGGTGACGTGCCGGCCTCGTTCCTGTACACACCGGAGATGGTACGGATCTGGCCGGAGTGCCGTCCGTACACCTTCTCCAGGGCGTCGGAGATCTCGCCGACGGTGGCCTTGGCGCGCGCCGCGTTCACGGCGAGGGCCAGCAGGTTGCCGTCGAGGCCCCGGGTCGATCCCGCCTCGGCCGCGCCGGTGAGGGCGCGCAGCGCGTCCTGGCAGACGGCCTCGTCGCGCTCGTCGCGGAGCCTGCGCAGCTTGGCGATCTGCTGCGTCCGTACGGAGGAGTTGTCGACCGAGCGGACCTCGATCTGCTCGTCGGTCCCGACCAGGTACTTGTTGACGCCGATGACCGGCTGGCGCCCGGAGTCGATCCTGGCCTGGGTGCGGGCCGCCGCCTCCTCGATCCGGAGCTTGGGGATCCCCTCCGCGATGGCCTGGGCCATGCCGCCGGCCGCCTCGACCTCCTCGATGTGCTGCCAGGCGCGGCGCGCGAGGTCGTACGTGAGCTTCTCGACGTACGCGCTGCCGCCCCACGGGTCGATGACCCGGGTGGTGCCGGACTCCTGCTGGAGCAGCAGCTGGGTGTTGCGGGCGATGCGCGCGGAGAAGTCGGTGGGCAGCGCCAGGGCCTCGTCGAGCGCGTTGGTGTGCAGCGACTGGGTGTGGCCCTGGGTGGCGGCCATCGCCTCGACACACGTACGGGGGACGTTGTTGAAGACGTCCTGTGCGGTGAGCGACCAGCCGGAGGTCTGTGAATGGGTGCGCAGCGAAAGGGACTTGGCGTTCTGCGGGTCGAACTTCTTGACGAGCCTGGCCCAGAGGAGCCGCGCCGCGCGGAGTTTCGCGATCTCCATGAAGAAGTTCATGCCGATGGCCCAGAAGAAGGAGAGCCGGGGCGCGAACGCGTCGACGTCGAGGCCCACGTCGAGTCCGGCGCGCAGGTACTCGACGCCGTCCGCGAGGGTGTAGGCCAGCTCCAGATCGGCCGTCGCGCCGGCTTCCTGGATGTGGTAGCCGGAGATGGAGATGGAGTTGTAGCGCGGCATCTTCTGCGAGGTGTACGCGAAGATGTCCGAGATGATCCGCATGGAGGGCTTCGGCGGATAGATGTAGGTGTTGCGGACCATGAACTCTTTGAGGATGTCGTTCTGGATGGTCCCGGCCAGCTTCTCGGGCGGCACGCCCTGCTCCTCCGCCGCGACGATGTAGAGGGCGAGGACGGGCAGGACGGCGCCGTTCATCGTCATCGACACGGTCATCCTGTCGAGCGGGATGCCGTCGAAGAGCTGGCGCATGTCGTAGATCGAGTCGATGGCCACGCCGGCCATGCCGACGTCACCGGTCACGCGCGGGTGGTCGCTGTCGTAGCCGCGGTGCGTCGGCAGGTCGAAGGCGACGGACAGGCCTTTCTGCCCGGCGGCGAGATTGCGCCGGTAGAAGGCGTTGGACTCCTCGGCGGTGGAGAATCCGGCGTACTGACGAATGGTCCACGGCTGGTTGACGTACATCGTCGGGTAGGGGCCGCGCAGATACGGCGCGATGCCGGGGTACGTCCCGAGGAAGTCCAGGCCCTCCAGGTCCTGCGGGGTGTACAGCGGTTTGACGTCGATGCCCTCGGGTGTGTTCCAGACGAGGTCGGCGTCGCTCCTGCCGGTGCTCTCCTTGACGGCGGCGCGCCACTGTTCCTCGTGTCCGCCCGGGGCCACGGCGGGTCCCAGGTCGATGCCGGTGAAGTCGGGGACGGTCATCGCGCCACTCCCAGGTGGTCGAGGGCGGCCGAGAGTACGGCGACGGCGTCGACGCCCAGGGCGACGAACTCGTCGACTCCGGCCCGGGTGAGGGTCTCGCGCTGTTCGCCGGGTCGTCCCGCCAGGTATACCCGGGTGGCGCCGGCGGCTTTGAGTGCCGCGGCGACCTGTTCGCCCTGTTCGGCGTAGAGCGGGTCGCTGGAGCAGAGGCAGGCGATGGTGGCGCCGCTACGGGTGAGGGCGTCGGCGACGGTGGTGGCGTCGACGGTGACCGGGTCGTGGACCGGTTCGATGCCGCCGGACTGGAAGAGGTTCGACGCGAACGTCACGCGCGCCGTGTGCGCGGCGGCAGTGCCGAGCGCGGCCAGCAGGACGCGGGGGCGGGTGCCGGTCGCGGCGAGGTGCGCGTCGGAGCGGGCCCGCAGGGTCTCGAAGGCGTCGTCGCGGTGGACGGTGGGCAGTCCGCCGGTCGGGGCCGGGGGCGGTGCGTCGCGTACGACGGGCGCCTCGGCCAGTTGGGGGAACTCGCTGACGCCGGTGACCGGTTCGCGGCGGCGGGCCAGCTTCTCGGAGCGGGCCGCCCAGGTCCCGGCGAGGCGTTCGGCGATCAGGCCGGAGCGCAGCGCGGCGCGCTGGCCGCCGGCCCGTTCGATCTCCTGGAACCAGGCCCAGGCGGCGTGCGCGAGGTCGTCGGTGAGCCGCTCGACGTACCAGGAGCCGCCCGCCGGGTCGATGACGCGGCCGAGGTGGGACTCCTCGATGAGGATGGTCGAGGTGTTGCGGGCGATCCGGCGGGCGAAGCCGTCGGGGAGTCCGAGGGTGTGGTCGAAGGGCAGCACGGTCACGGAGTCGGCGCCGCCAACCCCGGCGGCCAGCGAGGCGACCGTGGTGCGCAGCATGTTCACCCACGGGTCGCGACGGGTCATCATCACCGAGGACGTCACGGCGTGCTGGCGCTGTGCGGCGCCGGCCGGTCCCGCTCCGGCGACCTCGGCGACGCGGGCCCACAGCCTGCGCGCGGCGCGCAGCTTGGCGATGGTGAGGAACTGGTCGGCGGTGGCCGCGTACCTGAACTCCAGCTGGCCGCAGGCCGCTTCGACGGGGAGTCCGGCGGCGTCGAGGTCGCGCAGCGCGGCGACGCCCGCGGCGAGCGAGCAGCCGAGTTCCTGCACGGCCGAGCCGCCGGCCTCGTGGTAGGGCAGGGCGTCGACGACGAGGGCGCGCAGTCCGGGGTACTCCCGGTGGCACAGCTCCGCGAGTTCGGCGGCGGCGTCCTGGAGTCCGGGGGTCTCGTCGCCGGTACGGGCGAGGCGGCCGACCGGGTCGGCGCCGAGGGTGCCGCGCGCCTCGCCCCGTGGGACGTCGCGTTCGTCGTACAGGCGCAGCAACTCGGCGGCGGCGTCGGGGAATTCGTCGCCCGCGTCGAGCGCGATCGGGGCGAGGTCGAGATACACACCGTCGAGGGCGTCGGCCAGGCCGGAGACGGGCACGCCGGCCGCTCCCACCGCCAGCCACAGCGAGGTGGTGCCGTTGGTCAGGTCTTCCAGTACGGCTTCGTTGGTGCGCGCCGGGTCGGTGCCCGCGTGGCGCTGCCTCAGGTCCCAGCCGCCCGGCGCCGGGCCGCCGGGGGTGCCGCCCCGGGTGAAGGGGGCGAAGCCCGGCAGGCCGCCGTCGCCCGGGGCGTCGGCGGCGGTGTAGAGGGGACGGGTGGTCAGTCCGGCTTCGATCGGGGTCGACAGTGCGTCCTCGGCGGCGGTTCCCGAGACGTCCCGACCGGATTTCCGGAGTACCCCCTCGACCAGACCCTGCCACTGCTCATGGGTCGGTGTGGGGAACTCGGCTGCCAGCGATAGCCCGCTGTCGGGCAGGAGCGTCATGCCGAGATGTTAGGGCAGCGCAATCGGCGGTTATCAGGTGGAACTGATGTGACCTTTCCCTCGCCCCCTTACGCCCCCTGACTGCTCCCCGTTGCGCCCCCGTCGCCGGCTCGTCTTCTCGTATCCTCATCGGTTCCGCGTGTTCCGCCCCGAGGGCAGGGGGTTGGCGCGGTCCCGTAATCCGCAGCGGCTACGCTGCCCCAGACCGGCGCGTGATGGCCCCTCCATACACCCGCGCAGATGAGCGATTTCCGCGCGCCAGTTTGTCAGTCCGCAACCCGCCACTGCCCCGTGTTCACACCGGCCGGTGCACGATCTTTTCTTGGATGGCGTAGCACCCAATGTCTTGGTTCGAATCACTCATCCTCGGACTCGTCCAGGGGCTGACCGAGTTCCTGCCCATCTCCTCCAGCGCGCATCTGCGGCTGACGGCCGCCTTCGCCGGCTGGCACGACCCGGGTGCGGCGTTCACCGCGATCACCCAGATCGGTACGGAGGCGGCGGTCCTCATCTACTTCCGCAAGGACATCGCCCGGATCGTCTCGGCCTGGTCCCGCTCGCTGACGAACAAGGCGCTGCGCTCCGACCACGACGCGAAGATGGGCTGGTTGGTGATCGTCGGTTCGATCCCCATCGGTGTGCTCGGGCTCGCGTTCAAGGACCAGATCGAGGGGCCGTTCCGTGATCTGCGGCTGATCGCGACGACGCTGATCGTGATGGGCATCATCCTCGGCATCGCGGACCGGCTGGCGGCGCGTGACGAGAGCGGCGGCAAGCACCGCGCCGTCAAGGAGCGCAAGTCGCTGAAGGAACTGGGCGTCAGGGACGGTCTGATCTTCGGGTTCTGCCAGGCCCTGGCGCTGATTCCGGGTGTCTCGCGGTCGGGTGCGACGATCAGCGGTGGACTGCTGATGGGCTACACCCGTGAGGCGGCGGCGCGTTACTCGTTCCTGCTGGCCGTCCCGGCCGTACTGGCCTCGGGGGCCTTCGAGTTGAAGGACGCGGGCGAGGGGCATGTCTCGTGGGGGCCGACGATCTTCGCGACGATCATCGCCTTCTTCGTCGGATACGCCGTCATCGCGTGGTTCATGAAATTTATTACCACCAAGAGCTTCATGCCGTTCGTGATCTACCGGATTCTGCTCGGTATCGCGCTGTTCATCCTCGTCGGTACGGACACCCTGAGCCCGCACGCGGGCGAATCCGGCGGCTGACCGGGCGGAGCAGGCCGCGCTGGGGCACACACTGAGGTCATGAGTAACTACCAGGGACCGGCGACCCTTATCGTCGGCGACTCCGAGATCTCGGTCGTGGCCACCCTGAGTGGCGACCGGTCCGGCAAGCTCGGGTCATGGGGCGGCAGCGTCCAGACCGAGGGGGCGGCGGACGGTCTCTACGAGCCCTCCGCCGACGACGGCATGCGGATCCGGCTGCCCGACGGGCGGGAGGGCAGCGTGCTGGCCACCCGTACCGCCATCGGCAGCGGGCGGATGAGGATCTCCGGGAGCGGCGACATCCCCTTCTGACACCGCTTCTCGCGCTCCCCTCCGGGCAGTTGTGTGCACACGGTGTGCCGAAGGACACGTTTGCCCGTCGCACGGCTCGGCGCTGCCGGACGGCGGGCAGAACCCTTGGTGGCACTGGGATCGGAGCTGACGCTCCGTGGGGTTGCCCTGTCGGCGTGTGAGCTATGCCGCTCCCCGAACGGCCCGGGAACCTCGCGGCGGCCCGTACGGTTGCCGTATGTCCACAACTTCCTCCTCCGCTCCCGCGGCGTCCGGCGCCGTCGCGGCCAACGAGCGCATCCGCGCCCTGGTCGACGCGGCCGACGGCACGTGGCCGGCCGAGGAGTACGAAGTCCTGCTGCTGGAATGGGCGGCGGCCCTCCACGACTCGGTCGACGAGGCCGCTTAGGGTTCGTACGCCCAGGCGCGTAGCGAACGACAGACGTCAGGCCCGGCCACGCGGTGACACCGCGTGGCCGGGCCTTTCCCATGGACCGGATGATCGACAGATCCGCTCAGCCCTTGGCCTGGGGCCTCCACTGCCGGAGACTGATCCGATGACGCAGCGTGTGGATCTCGCGACCGTGATGGACCAACTGGCCATCGATGAGGTGATCAGCGGTTACGCGATGGCCGTGGACGATGCCGACTGGCCCGGCTTTCTCGCTCTCTTCACTCCCGACGGACGCGCCGACCACCGTGCCGCCGGCGGAATCGAGGGGTCGGCCGCCGAGGTCGCCGACTGGCTCGCCGGCGTCCTGGGCCGTTTTCCCGTACGCCAGCACCTGATCGGCAACCGCCGGCTGAGCTTCCAGGAGGTCGGCGGATATCCGGGCGACCGCGCCGAGGTACGGGCCGACTGCCTGAGCACGATGTACGCGGAGTCCGGTGAGGAGACCGCCGCCATCGGCCGTTACACGTTCGGCCTCTCCCGCGTGGACGACGGCTGGCGGCTGCACAGTGTCGTGGCGCGGGAGCGGGCGCGACGCGGCGCGGGTGTCACCGCCGAGGGCTGACCGGGCGCGGGGCTGACGCGCCGGGGGCGCTCTGTCGTCCTACGCCTCCTCTCCCGCACACTGATCGGGAAGCACCGCTCCCGGGCGGACGGACAGGCGGATCGGGCGGCACGGGCGGCACGAGGAGGCGCGGCATGCGGGTTCCGGCCGGCCGGCGGGAGATCTGGGTCCGCCGCTCCGCTTCACCCCTGTGGCGCGGTGCCGCGGCCGTGTCGGCGGGCGCGCTGCCCGCGCTCTCCTTCCCCGAACCGGGCCTCTGGTGGCTCGCGTACGGGGCTCTCGTGCCGTGGATGCTGCTGGTGCGTACGGCTCCGACGGGTCGGCGCGCGGCCCTGGACGGCTGGCTCGGCGGGCTGGGCTTCATGCTCGCCGTCCATCACTGGCTGATGCCGAGCCTCCACGTGTTCATCGTGCTGCTGGCCGGGCTGCTGGGGCTGCTGTGGGCCCCGTGGGGCTGGCTGGTCCGCCGGATGCTCGGCGGGCGCCCCTCGCCCCGGCGTACAGCCGCCGCGCTGGCGGTCGTGCCGTCGGGCTGGCTGATGATCGAGACCGTGCGGTCGTACGAGGGCCTGGGCGGCCCCTGGGGGCTGCTGGGCGCCAGTCAGTGGGAGGTCGCGCCTGCCCTGCGGCTCGCCTCGGTGGGCGGCGTATGGCTGGTGACTCTGCTGGTGGTCGCCGTGAACACCGCGCTGACCGTGCTGCTGACGGTGTCCACGGCCCGTACGGCCGCCGTCGCGGGGCTGGTGGGCTCCGCCGTCGCCGTGACGTCCGCATGGCTGTGGGTGCCACGCCCGGAGCACTCGGGGCAGGCGCGCGTCGCCGTCGTCCAGCCCGGTGTCTTCGGCGGTCCCGACAGCGTCGAGCGGCGTTTCGACCACAGCGAGGAGCTGACCCGCTCGCTGGCCGGCCGGGATCTCGACCTCGTGGTGTGGGGCGAGAGCAGCGTCGGCGACGATCTGACCACCCGGCCCGATCTCGCGGCGCGCATCGCCGTACTGTCCCGCCAGGTCGGCGCCGAGATCCTGGTCAACGTGGACGCTCCCGGTACGGACGCGGCGGGACGCACCGGGATCTTCAAGAGTGCCGTGCTGGTGGGTCCGAACGGTCTGACGGGCGACCGCTACGACAAGATGCGGCTGGTGCCGTTCGGCGAGTACGTCCCGGCGCGCGCGGCGCTCGGCTGGGCGACGTCGGTGGGCAAGGCGGCGGGCGAGGACCGTATGCGCGGCACCCGCCAGGTGGTCATGGTGCTGCCCGGCGAAGGGCGGGGCGGACTGCGGCTCGGCCCGCTGATCTGCTTCGAGTCGGCGTTCCCCGACATGAGCCGGCGACTGGCCAGGGACGGCGCGCAGTTGCTCGTCGCGCAGTCGTCGACCTCGTCCTTCCAGCAGAGCTGGGCGCCGGAGCAGCACGCCTCGCTGGCCGCGCTGCGGGCGGCCGAGACGGGCCGTCCGACGGTGCACGCCACCCTCACGGGCATGAGCGCGGTCTACGGTCCGGAGGGCGAGCGGGTCGGCGCCCCGCTCGGTACGGGCAGCGGCGCGAGCGCCGTGTACGAGCTTCCGCTGGCACGCGGCACCACGGCGTACGTCAAGTACGGCGACTGGCCGCTGTACGGCGCGCTGGCCGTGCTGGCGGCCCTGTGCGCCGCCGAGGGCGCGCGGTCGCTCAGGCGGCCTGTGCCCGCACCGCCAGAACCACCCGTTCGCACAGCTCGTGCGTCAGCAGAGCGTCCCGGGCGCTGAGGGTCTTCCCGGCCCGTACGGCGTCCAGGAACGTCAGCACACACTGCTCGATACCGCGCTGCCGGGCGACCGGCACCCAGTCGCCGCGCCTGCGGACGCTGGGCTGGCCCTTGTGGTCGACGATCTCGGCGAGGTGGTGGACGGCGCGCTTGGTGTCCTGTCCCGAGACTTCGAGGATCTCCTCGGTCGAGCCGTTCATCCGGTTCATCATGCCGATCGCGGTGAAGCCGTCGCCGGAGAGCTGGAGCACGACGTGCTCGGTCAGTCCCTCGCGTGTCCGGGCGCGGACGTCGATGTGCTCGACGGGGCCGGGGACGAGGAAGCGCAGGGTGTCGACGACATGGATGAAGTCGTCGAGGACGAGGGTGCGGGCGTCCTCGGGGAGGCCGACGCGGTTCTTCTGCATGAGGATCACGTCGCGTGGATGCTCCAGGCACTGCGCGTAGGAGGGCGCGAAGCGCCGGTTGAAGCCGACGGTCAGGCTCGTCCCGCGCTCCTCGGCGAGGGCCACCAGCCGCTCGGAGTCTGCGAATTCGTACGCGAGGGGCTTGTCGACGAAGGTCGGCACACCGGCCTCCAGGAGCCGGGTGACGATCTCGGCGTGGGCGGCGGTCGGCGCGTGGACGAACGCGGCGTCCAGGCCCTGGCCGAGCAGCGAGTCGAGGTCGGCGTGGCGCCGCTCGGCGGGGATGTGGTGGGTCTCGCCGACCCGCGTGAGGGTGGCCGGGGTGCGGGTCTGCAGATGCAGCTCGGTCCCGGGCAGCGTGGTGAGCACCGGCAGATACGCCTTCTGCGCGATGTCGCCGAGCCCTATGCAGCCGACCTTCACGTGGGTCTCCCTGTCGCCTTGCCACGGTTCTGTCTCACGCGCCGGTGCGCGGGGGTCTGTCCTGCGGACCCTGATCCGCAGCATACGGGCGCCGCGGGGATCACCGTTCGGCGACCGCGACAACACCTGGGCGGGACGTGTCACCCGTGCGGGTCACACCTGGCGGTTACGGCCCCGACACGCCGGGCGGCCAGCAGAGTTGGCCCGGTGACGCGGCGGACGAGAACGACAGCATTGCTCCTGCTCGGTGTGGCCGTGGGCGGGGCCTCGGCCTGTGTGGCCGTGGAGCCCGGGGCGGGCGCCGGGGCGGGCGCCGGCGCCGTACGGGCGGAGGCCCCGACGCCCGGCGCCGTGGAGCCGCAGATCGTGCAGCCGTCGGCGCGCGAGGTGCTGGAGGCGGCGGCCCCGCCCCGGCGTACGCTCCCGGCGCGGCCGGCCGTGACGGACTCCGTACAGCCGTCGCCCGAGCCGCCCCGGCGCCGTACGGCCGTACAAGCACCCGCTCCGCCCGCACCATCCGCACCTCCCGTCCTGACGGTTCTGCCGGACCTGCCGGACCTGGGCGCCGGGCTGTGCGGGCTCGGTACGCGGTACGGCGGCTGGACGCCGGGCAGTCCGGAGGGCCATGTCTGCGAGGAGACGTTCGGCGACTGACCACCCGCCGCTCCCCCCTCCTCCTCCCTCCCTCGCGGGAATGTGACCGATTCCGGCCAATCCGCAGGTCAAGCCGCCGCTGCGACAGCGCGACCGCCTCGGAACCGACGCCGACCGGCTCCACACACTCGACTCGCATGTCACTAAGTGACACACTGTCGCTTGAAGACATCGACGGAAGGGTGACGGGACGCCATGACGACGACAAAGCGCGGCGGAGGAGGGATGAGCGACCAGCGGCGTGTGCGCCTGCGGCTGGAGATCTCCCGGGAAGCGGCACGTCTGTTCTGGGACCAGGGCGTGGCCGGCACGAGCGGCGATCAGATCGCGGAGGCCGTGGGCCTCTCGACACGCACCATCTGGCGCCACTTCCGCAGCAAGGAGAGCTGCGCCGAGCCGATCGTCATGCAAGGCGTCGTCACCCTGACGAAGGTGCTGCGCGACTGGCCCCGGCACCTCTCCCTCGAAGACCATCTTGCGGCCGACCTGACCCGCCTCGGGCACGAGGCGCCGCCCGTCGACATGGCCGACGAGATGCTCGCGATGAAGATGATCAAGCTCGCCGACACCGAGCCGGCACTCCGCACGGCGTGGCTGATGGCCTGCGACCAGACGGAGCGGGAGATGTGCGCGATCATCGGCGACCGCCTCGGGCGTCCGTCCGATGATCTGGAGGTACGGCTGCACGCCGCGACGGCCGCCTCGGTGCTGCGGGTGCTGGACGAGTACATCGGCGCCGCCGTCCTCGCCGGCCAGGACCTCCCCGAGTTCAAAGACGCGACGGCCGTCGCCCGGCGATTCGCCGAGGCGATCCGAAGAGCCACCGGCGGAGTCGTCGGCGACCCCGTCGTGTAAAGCCCCCGAGCCCCCAAGAACCTGTCGACCGATCTGGGAAACAGCCAGAAGGAGTGTCCTTATGTCCGCCGCCTCACCCGCGGTCCCCCACCTCGCCGTCGAAGACCTCTTCGGCTCACCGATCAAGGCCGGCGCGTCGATCTCGCCCGACGGCAGCACCCTCGCGTACCTGGCGCCTTGGCGGGGGCGGCTGAACGTCTGGGTGGAGAGCATCGACACGGACGAGGAGGCGCGCTGCGTCACCGCGGACGACCACCGCAGCGTGCACATCTACCACTGGACCGACGACCCGCGCTGGCTGCTCTACGAGCAGGACGGCGACGGGGACGAGAACTGGCACGTCCACCGGGTCGACCTGACGGACCCGGGCGCGAAGGCGGTCGATCTCACCCCCTTCCCCGGCGCCAGGGTCATGGGTTTCGAGACGAGCGTCTCCCGGCCGGGCAAGGCGCTGCTGCGGCTGAACCAGCGGGATCCCGCCGAGTTCGACCTCTACGAGGTGGACATCGCCACGGGTGAGCTGACGATGCTGGCGCGGAACCCCGGCCAGGTCGCCGACTTTCTTTACACGCCCAGCGGTGATCTGTACACGCGGTCCCTGGCGGCCGACGGCGACATGGAACTGTCGAAGTGGCGCCCCGGGGCGGAGAAGTCGCCTCCGGTCGTCACGGTCGACGGCGCCGACTACCCGCTGGGTGTGTATCCGTTCCAGCTCACCCCGGACGGCACCGGTCTGTGGCTCGGCTCCAACCGGAACAGCGACCGGACCCGGCTGGTCCGGCTCGACCTGGCCACGGGCGAGGAGACCGAGATCGACAGCCACCCGGTCTTCGACCTCGACACCCAGGCACACGTCTTCCCCACGCTGCCGTCGCCGCTCATCCGCGACCGGCGCACCGGCGAGCTGATCGCGGTCCGCTACCGCGGCGAGCGGCAGGTGATCCAGCCCCTGGACCCGCACTTCGCCGACGTACTGGAACATCTCACGAAGCTCTCCGACGGCGACCTGTCGGCCGTGTCGTCCGACGAGAGCGGACAGCGCTGGGTCGTCAGCTTCAGCCATGACCGTGACCCCGGTGTCACCTTCTACTACGACCACTCCACCGGCGAGAGCCGGCTGCTGTTCCGGCCGTACCCGCATCTGGACCCCGAAGCACTGGCTCCGATGACACCGGTCACGATCACCTCACGGGACGGACTGGCACTCCCGTCGTACCTGACGCTGCCCCTGGGGGCCGAGCCGTCCGCGCTGCCCCTGGTCCTCCTGGTCCACGGCGGCCCGTGGTCCCGCGACACCTGGGGCTTCAACCCGGTCGCGCAGCTGCTGGCCAACCGCGGCCACGCGGTGCTCCAGGTCAACTTCCGCGGCTCGGCCGGATTCGGCAAGTCCTTCCTCAAGGCCGGCATCGGTGAACTGGCCGGCAAGATGCACGACGACCTCATCGACGCAGTGGACTGGGCCGTCGACACGGGGTACGCGGACCGGGACCGGGTCGCCATCTTCGGCGGCTCCTACGGCGGCTACGCCACGCTGGTCGGCGTCACCTTCACCCCCGACGTCTTCGCCGCCGCCATCGACTGCTTCGGCATCTCCGACCTCGCGAGCTTCCTGGCGACCGTGCCGGAGTTCGTGAAGAACCAACTGACCAACAACTGGCACCGCTACGCCGGCGACCCCGACATCCCGGAGCAGGCGGCGGATCTGTGGGCCCGCTCGCCCATCAGCCGCGTCGACGACATCCGTACGCCGCTGATGGTGGTCCAGGGAGCCAACGACGTCCGCGTCGTCAAGGCCGAGTCCGACCAGATCGTCGACGCGCTGCGCGCCCGCGGCGTCGAGGTCGAATACCTGGTCAAGGACGACGAAGGCCACGGCTTCGTGAATCCCGAGAACAACATCGAGATGTACCGCGCGGCCGAACAGTTCCTCGCGCGCCACCTCAAGCCGCGCTGAAGCGGCACTGACGGGGCGGCAGGACCGGAGCTGATCAGGCAGCGCGACGGAATCGCGACGAAATGAGGCAGAGCAGATGACACAGGACTTCGACCGTACGATCCACACCTCCACCTCCACCTCCACCTCCACCTCCACCGGCGAGCCGGACCAGGGCCACCACAAGAACCCGAAACCGACAATGCTGGAGCAGATGGGCGGCACGACCGGCCTCGTCTACACGATGCTGCCGATCATTGTCTTCGTCCTCGCCAACGCCTCCCTCGGGCTGACGCCCGCCATCTGCGCCGCGGTCGGCGTCGGGGTCGCGATCTCGGTGCTGCGCCTGGTGCGCAAGGAGCCGATCCAGCCGGCCCTCTCCGGCCTGTTCGGTGTCGGAGTCGCGTCGGTGGTCGCTTGGCAGACCGGCTCGGCCAAGGGCTTCTTCCTGCTGGGCATCTGGTCCAACCTCGCCCTCGGCGTGATCTTCCTGCTCTCCGTCCTGGTGCGGCGACCCCTCGCCGGACTGGTCTGGGGCGCGCTGAACGGCACCGGGACCGCCTGGCTGCAGGACAAGCCCTCGATCCGCTACTACGACATAGCCACGCTCGCCCTGACGGCCGTCTTCGCCGCCCGGTTCATCGTGCAGGAGTGGCTGTACGAGCAGGACGCCACCGGCTGGCTGGCCGTCACGAAGATCGCGATGGGCTACCCGCTGCTCGGTCTGGCGCTCCTGGTGGTGCTGTGGGCGGCCCGCCGCTCCGCCAAGCGGCTCAAGGCCAACCCCGTACAGCAGCTCGCCTGATCCAGCTGCCGCCTGCCGTCCCGTCCGATCCGTCATCAGTGAGCACTTTGGAGGACAAGCGATGCTCCAGTCACTGCCGCAACGGCTCTACCTGCTCACCTACACCGTGAACGAGGTCAAGTTCAAGCTCGGGGATCTCCAGGGCCGTGGCCAACTGCTGCGTGCCGGGGCGCTGGCCGAGATGGTCCTCGGCGGGCTGCTCGGTGTCGAAGGCAGGAAGGTCGTCCGGCTGACCGACGAGCCCCCGAGCGATTCCTTCCTGGCCGGGGTGTGGGGCGACCTGCCCAGGGAGAAGCCGAAGGGCTGGCTTCAGTTCGTGCACAACAAGGCCCACACGGCGGAGGCGCCGGTCCAGGAGCAGCTCTCGGCGGCCGGCACGATCACCGTCACCCGCAAGAAGCTGCTGGGCCTGGTCGCCGGCAGCCATGTCACCGTCAACGACCCCCAGCAGGTGCTCGACCTGCAGGCACGAGTACGCGACGTCGTGATGTCGGGCTCGGATCCGGCGACCGTCCCCATGGACGAGCTGACCATGGCGGTGTTCGCGAAGGAGCTTGAGCTGACGAGTGTGTTTCACCGGAAAGAGGTGAGCGAGCACAAGCGGACACTCAAGGCGCTCGCCGATCGCTTCGACAAGGCCGTCCCCAAGTTGCGCTCATCGCTGCGCGACTCGTACCTGTCGAGCAGGGCGGTCGGCGGCGGCTGGAGCAACTCCTGAGCTTCGGCCCCGGAGTCCCCACGTTTCCCCAGGTCCTGTCCGGACCGGCAAGATCGCCCGGACAGGACCTAGGGCCTGTCGTCCAGCAGCTGCCGCTCCAGCCGGCCGATCGCTGTCCGTACGCCGTTCCCGTACCCGTCGTCCCCGAGCACGTTCACCGCGGCGCGGGCGCGGGAGAGATGGAGCCGTGCCGCGTCGGGGCGTCGCAGCTTCAGGTAGTCGGCGGCGAGGTTGAGATGGAGCGAGGGGTAGAAGGCACGTACCGCCGGCGACGCAGGGGCCGTGGCCGGGCCCTCCGCCGCGGTCAGGGCGCGCAGGTCCCAGGCCAGTTCGTCGCCGGGGTCGTCCTGCGTGTCCGCCATGTAGTGCGCGAGCGTGCAGCGGTGGAGCGGGTCGCCCGACTCGCCGATCTCGGTCCACAGCTCGCCGAACCGGTTGCGCGCCTCCTCGCGGTCACCGCCGTGGAGCAGCATGACCGCCTGGCCGATCCTGGTCAGGACGGCGTCCTCCGACACCTCGCGCTGCTCCATCGCCTGCCGCCTCCCGCGCCCGTCCGGTCGATCCCGTCCGGCCCGACGCTAACCGCAGCGACCGGCAATCCCGCACAGGCTCACCCGCCCGGCGCGGACCGCCGGGCGCGGCGGGGCCCGGTCAGCCCAGGTCGGGGATGCGCCAGTCGATCGCCTGGTGTCCCTGCGCGGCGATCGCCTCGTTGATCTGCGTGAAGGGGCGGGAGCCGAAGAACTTCTTCGCCGACAGCGGCGACGGGTGCGCGCCCTTCACCACCACGTGCCGTGTCTCGTCGATCAGCGGCAGCTTCTTCTGCGCGTAGGCACCCCAGAGGACGAAGACCGCGGGATCCGGCCGGGCGTCCACGGCGCGGATCACCGCGTCCGTCACCTGCTCCCAGCCCTTGCCCTTGTGCGAGTTGGCCTCGCCGGCCCGCACCGTCAGAACGGCGTTGAGCAGCAGCACGCCCTGCTCGGCCCACGGCATCAGATATCCGTTGTCCGGGACCGGGTGGCCCAGCTCCTCCTTCATCTCCTTGTAGATGTTCCGCAAGGAGGGAGGCGTGCGTACACCGGGCCGCACCGAGAAGCAGAGACCGTGTCCCTGTCCCTCGCCGTGGTACGGATCCTGGCCGAGGACCAGGACCTTCACCCGGTCGTACGGCGTGGCGTCGAGCGCGGCGAACACCTCGTCGCGCGGAGGGTAGACCGGCCCCTTCGACCGCTCTTCCTCGACGAACTCGGTGAGCTCCTTGAAATAGGGCTTCTGCAGCTCGTCGCCGAGGACGCCGCGCCAGGATTCGGGCAGCATGTCGGTGTCGGTCACGTCAACAACCTCCGGTAAGTGATCAGTTGGTCCACTCCTGAACCTACCGGTGACCACTGACAATCACCGCCGCCGACGGCTACCAGCTGGCCTTGCGGCTGAACTCCCAGAGCTGCATGACCGTCTGCGGGTCGAGCGCCCGCTCGCCGCCGCTGATCTCCTCGGACGCCGCGACGTAGAGCTTGCCCTGCCAGAGCGGCAGCAGCCGTACGTCGTCGACGAAGATCTCCTGGGCGCGCTCGAACTGCTCGATCACCGCGCCGCGGTCGCTCTCGCGCCGCGACTGCGGCAGAAGCTCGTCGGTGATCTCGGGGTTCTCGTAGGGGGTGCTGAGCGCGTTGTTCTTGCCGACGAAGGGGGCCACGAAGTTGTCCGGGTCCGGGAAGTCGGGGAACCAGCCACGGCCGAAGACCGGGTACTCGCCCTTCTGGAAGCCCGCCTGGAAGTCCTTCCAGGGCTTGCTCTTCAGTGTGATCTTGAAGAGGCCGGAGGCTTCGAGCTGGCGCTTGAGTTCCGCGAACTCGGCCACCGTGCCGGAGCCGTAACGGTCGGTCGTGAACCAGAGGGTCAGCGGCACGGGCGTGTCGATGCCGGCGTCCTGAAGGATGCCGCGCGCCTTGTCGACGTCCGGGTCGCCGTACTTGTCGAAGAAGCTCGTGGCGTGCCCGGAGATGCCCTTGGGCACCATCGAGTACAGCGGCTCGGCCGTGCCCTGGTAGACCTTGGCGACCAGCGCGTCACGGTCGACCACCTGGGCCACCGCCTGCCGCACGGGCAGCTTCGCCGCCGACGCGTCCTTGGGGTTGAACACCAGGTAGCGGATGTCGGCGCCGACGGTCTCGATCAGCTGAAGGTGGTCGTTCTCTTCCTTCTTCTGTTCGAGTTCGACGACTTCCTCCGAGGTCAGGCCTCGGTAGATGACGTCGATCTCCTTGTTCTTCAGGGCGCCGAACATCTTGTCGGAGTCCTGGAAGTACTGGATCTTGACGGCTTTGTTCTTGCGGTCGGCGAAGCCCTTGTAGCTGGTGTTCTCGGCCAGTTCGGCGTCGCTGCCCGCCGTGTACGACTCAAGCGTGTACGGGCCGGAGCCGGTGAGTTTCCCGTCGTCCCTGAGCTTGCCGGCCGGGTACTCGGCCGGGTCGACGATGGACATGGCGGGGGCGGCGAGGACGAACGGGAACGTGGCGTCGGGCTTGTTCAGGTTGAACGTGACGGTCAGTTCGCCGTCCGTGGTGACATCGTCGAGGGACGCGAGGAGTCCGTTCGGACCACCGTTCACGTTGATCTTCACGATACGGTCGAACGAGTGCTTGACGGCTTCGGCGTCGAGCTTGTTGCCGTTCGAGAACGTCAGTCCCTCGCGCAGCCGGCAGCGGTAGACCTTGTTCGTCGAGTCCGTGAACTTGCAGTTGTCGGCGGCATCGGGCTGTGGAGTCGTGCTGCCGGTGGGGAACGCGACCAGGGTCTGGAAGACGTTGCGGTACAACTCCCAGGAGTTGTCCCACGCGGCGGCCGGGTCGAGCGTGCTCGGCGAACTGGTGGTGCCGATCGTGATCTTCTGATCCTCTCCGGCGCTGTCCGCCGAAAACAGGCCACATCCGGCCAGCAGGGATATGGACGCGAGGGCTGCAGCCGCCTGCAGACTGGTCCGGTTGAACACGTGCGCACGCTCCTTGTTCAGCCACGAGTCGGCCGACCATACCGCAGCGCCCCATCGGTTCAATATGCATGTCCGATGGGGCACTTGAAGCATTTACCTACAAAGCGTGTCAGTGCACACCGGCATTGAGGAAAATTCCGCCGTCGACGACCAGCGTCTGCCCGGTGATCCAGTCCGACTGGTCGGACGTGAGGAACGCCGCGGCGCCGCCGACGTCCTCCGGCACCCCGAGGCGCCCCAGCGGGTAGGCGGCCGCGGTCTCGGCCTCCCGGCCCTCGTAGATCGCCTGCGCGAACTTGGTCTTGACCACGGCCGGCGCGATGGCGTTGACCCGCACGCCGGGCGCGAACTCGTGAGCCAGCTGGAGGGTCAGATTGACCATGGCCGCCTTGCTCATCCCGTACGCGCCGATGAACGGCGAGGCGGACACTCCCGCGACCGACGCGATGTTCACGATCGCACCGCCGTGGTCCTTCTGCCAGGCGCGCCAGGTCAGCTGCGCGAAGCCCAGGGCCGAGATGACGTTGGTCTCGTACACCTTGCGCGCCACGTTGAGATCCAGATCGGCCATCGGGCCGAACACCGGATTCGTGCCGGCATTGTTCACCAGATAGTCGACGCGGCCGAACTCCTCCATGACGCGGTCGACCGCTGCGGACTGGTGGGTCTCGTCGTGGGCCTTGCCGGGGAAGCCGATCACACGGTCCGCGCCCAGGCGCTCCACGGCCTCCTTGAGCGCGTCCTCGCCGCGTCCGGTGATGCACACCCGGTCGCCGCGGGCGACGAGCGCCTCGGCGATGCCGTATCCGATGCCCCGGCTGGCGCCGGTGATCAGCGCGACCTTGCCGCTGTCGGGCCGGCCGCTGTCCTTCGGCTGTTCCGTCATGTCGCTCACTCTCCGGTTCAGTTGAGGGGTCCGCCGGCGACGTACAGCACCTGGCCGGAGACGAATCCGGCGTCCTCGCCCGTGAAGAAGGCGATCGCGTTCGCGATGTCGGCGGGGACACCGACCCGCTGGACCGGGATCTGGGTGGCCGCCGCCGCCTGGAAGTCCTCGAAGCCCATGCCGACGCGGGCGGCGGTCTGGGCGGTCATCTCGGTGACGATGAATCCGGGGGCGACGGCGTTGGCGGTGACGCCGAACTTGCCGAGTTCCTTGGCGAGGGTCTTGGTGAAGCCCTGGAGGCCGGCCTTGACGGCGGCGTAGTTGGCCTGGCCCCGGTTGCCGAGCGCCGAGCTGGAGGACAGGTTGACGATACGGCCGAACTTCGCGTCCACCATGTGCGCCTGGCAGGCGCGGGCCATCAGGAAGGCGCCCTTGAGGTGCACGTTCATCACGGTGTCCCAGTCGGACTCGCTCATCTTGAAGAGGAGGTTGTCCCGCAGCACGCCGGCGTTGTTGACGAGGACGGTGGGCGCGCCCAGCTCGGCGGCGACGCGCGCGACGGCGGCCTCCACCTGGGCGGCGTCGGAGACGTCGGCGCCGACGGCGAGGGCCCTGCCGCCGGCGGCGGTGATGGCGCCGACGGTCTCCGCGCAGGCTGCCTCGTCCAGGTCGAGTACGGCGACGGCCCGGCCCTCGGCCGCGAGACGTACGGCGGTCGCGGCGCCAATGCCCCGCGCCGCCCCGGTCACGACGGCGACACGCTGCTCGGTGGTGGACATGCTGCTTCTCCTCGTCCTTGGATCGCGGCGTCCGGCGCGAAAGCACTGAGCGACCGCTTAGTATTCAGCTGCCGTGACGCTAGAAGCCCTGACACCTGGTGTCAACGGCCCACGGGGGCGCCGAACGTATGTCACACGGCGAACGCGCGCCGGAACGCCTCAGCGCACGAGCAGATCCAGCAGCCGCTCGACCTCCGCCGACGGGTCGAGCGTCAGACCCGTGTGTACGGGGCCGGGCTGGACGACCGTCGAGCGGGGCGCGATCAGCCAGCGGAACCGCCTCCCCGCGTCGTCCCGCGCCGCCTGCCCTGCCGGGTCCCCGCCCGCGCAGACACCCTCGACGGCGCGCAGCGCGGCCCGCACCCCGGCCACGTCGGCGTCCGGCGCCAGCGCCTTGAGCCGGGACTCGTCCAGGTGCGTACGGGCGGCCACGAACGACTTGGCGCGGCAGTAGACGAGCACGCCCGCGTTGATGAACTCCCCGCGCTCGACCCTCGGCACCACGCGCAGCGGCGCGTACTCGAACACATCGCGTCCGTTCATCGGCCCTCGCCTCCGCTGTTCTTCTTCGTGGGATGCGGCCAGGGCGTGGCGTGTTCGGTCAGCCAACCGGGGGCCCGCGAGGGGCGGTTCCTGGTGGGCGCGTCGAGCGTGAGGCGCTCGTGGACGGTGGCCGCGCGCGGCAGCAGCGCCGCCACGTAGGCGCGCCGCACCGCGTCGGTGGAGTCGAACCCCGGCTCGTCCACGAGCCATTCGTCCGGCACGTCGGCGGCGACCTCGGTCAGCAGTTCCTCGGTGACCAGCGGCGCCAGCTCCGCCGCGGCCGAGGCGATGTCGGGCCGGAACGGCGCGAGGACGTGGTCGGACGCGTCGTACGGCTTCGCGGCCGAGGCCACGGCGCCCGGCCAGTTGTGGTGCCAGATCATGGTGGCGCCGTGGTCGATGAGCCACGTGTCCCCGTGCCAGACAAGCATGTTGGGATTGCGCCAGGACCGGTCGACGTTGTTGATGAGCGCGTCGAACCACACGATCCGGCCGGCCTCGGCGGGGCCCACCTCGTACGCGAGCGGATCGAAGCCCAGCGACCCGGGCAGGAAGTCCATCCCGAGGTTCAGCCCGCCGCTCGCCTTCAACAGCTCCTGCACCTCCTGGTCGGGCTCCCCGAGACCGATGACGGGGTCGAGCTGCATGGTGACCAACTCCGGCACCCGCAGCCCGAGCCGCCGCCCCAACTGCCCACAGACGACCTCGGCGACGAGCGTCTTGCGGCCCTGCCCCGCGCCGGTGAACTTCATGACGTACGTCCCGAGATCGTCGGCCTCGACGATCCCCGGCAGCGACCCACCCTCACGCAGGGGCGTGACATAACGGGTCGCGATGACCTCACTCAACATTCTCCCAGGCCACCCATCTCATCAACCTTGGAAACAACGGATACCTCAGGGGGTGGGGAGCGGCGGAATCCTCCGTCGACAACCCCGGGGAGAATCTGGGGAGTTTCCTCCGGCATGCCGTTTCCCCTGCCTCCCCATCAGCCGTCGATCGCGGTGCGCCCCTCACTTCCGGCCTCCGGCATGAAGTGAGCATAGTAACCGAGGGTGATCGCCGGCGAGGAACGCCCGAGCCACCGCGCCAAGGTCACGACGGACTCCCCCGCCTCCGGCATGATCGAGGCACAGACAGGCCGCGGCACGTGGTAGCCATCCCGGGGAGCCGCCGCCCATCGGTGTAGGTGTCCACGTGTTCACCGCGCCGCCGCGCGACTCGCACGCCGCCCCGCTACTTCACCCGGCGTAACCGCTGACGACCAGGAGACGCATCGCCTGATGCGGCGCTACACCGCGGTGAAGCCGCCGTCAGCGGCTATCACGGCTCCGGTGATGAAGCTGGAGCGTGGTGAGGCCAGGAAACACAGGACCTCGGCGATCTCTTCGGGCTGCGCGACCCGGCCCAGGGGCTGCGCCTCGGCGAAGGACGCCAGGTACGAGCGGCTGTCGGGGCGGATCGTGTCGAGGAAATCGGTCTCGATGACGCCTGCGGCAACGAGATTGGCGCGGATGCCCAGTGGCCCGCCCTCGACGGCGAGCACCTTGGTCAGTTGGGCCAGAGCGCCCTTCGACGCACTGTAGGCGACGCCCTCGGGCAGGGCGACGGTGCTGGCATAGGACCCGGTACTGACGATGGCACCGCCGCCGCGGCTCTTCATGACCCGGAATGCTTCGCGGGCGCAGAAGAACGAACCGCGGGCGTTGACCGCCATCACAGCGTCCCAGTCCTCGGCGGTGGTTTCGGTGATGGACTTGTTCACGGTGCGTCCGGCGTTGTTCACCAGGATGTCCAGTCCTCCGAAGGTACCCAGGGCCGATTGCACCGCGCGGGCGGCGGTCTCCTCTCGCGTGAAACCGCCTGGGAGACTTCCTGCGAGCACGCCGCGCCGGCCTGCGGCCGCAGGACGTCGGCATGGCGAGCTACGGAGCCCGCAGAGTCCCCGGACTGCGCCGCGAAGAGGTCGCCGTCCTGGCCGGAGTGAACGCCGACTACTACACCCGCCTCGAACAAGGCCGCGAACGCAATCCCTCGGCCCAGGTGGTCGACGCGCTCGGCCGCGCGCTGCACCTCGACGAGGACGCCCGCGCGCACCTGTACCGGCTGGCCGGGGCCACGCCGGGCGAGCGGCCCTCCGCCCACCTCGCAGAGCGAGTGAGCCCGTCCCTACGACAGCTGATGGACGGCTACCCGAACACTCCAGCATTCGTCATGAACCGAACCCTGGACCTCCTCGCCGTCAACGCGTTGGCCGACGCCCTCTACTCGCCGTTCGCCCCGGCGGACAATCTGGCCCGCATGACCTTCCTCGACCCCGCGGGCCGCAACTTCTACACGGACTGGGACCGAGCAGCACAAGCCACCGTCGCCAACCTCCGCGAGGCAACCGGCTTCGACCCGGACAACCCACGACTGCGCGAACTCGTCAGCACCCTCACCGAGCACAGCGCGGACTTCGCCCGCCTCTGGCAGTCCCACACGGTGCGAGGCAAGGCACGGGACGCCAAGCACTTCCTCCACCCGGACGTCGGCCCGCTCACTCTCACCTATCAAGCATTCGACGTACGCGAGACGCCCGGCCAACAACTCGTCATCTACCACGCCGAACCGGGCAGCCCCAGCGCCCAGTCCCTCAGTCTGCTCGGTTCCGTCCACGCCACCCGGCGCAAGCCCCACCGCTGACCAGCCGACGGAACGGTGGCGTGCCAGCAGGCGTTCTGCCGTACGAGGCCGCAACCTCGCCCAACGCCGACCGCTTCGCGTCACCTGCGAGCCCCGTCGGCCTGGAAACACTCTCCGTGTTCCTCGACGAACTCGCCCACCGCGCGCGGATCATGGGTGAGCTATCGTCCGCGCATGCGCAGACAGTTCACCGGCTGGCCGGAGCAGGCCATGGACGTGTTGTGGCAGCTCCAGGGCGAACCGACCCACGCGACCCGCGAGCGCTGCCGCGCGGACCGCGAACGCCTGGTCCGGCAGCCGATGATCGCCCTTCTCAACGAGGTCGCGGACACCGACGCCCGGTACGAGGACTTCTCCGTCTGGCACTACCGCACCGACTCCTGGTGGTGGCAGCACCAGGGCGCGGTGATCCGGCTCGGCCGCAAGATCGAGATCGGTCTCCGGTTCTCCCTGGACGGCCTGCGGATCCAGGGCGCCTGGTGGTACCCCGATCCCGGCCAGGTGGACACGTTCCGCAAAGCCGTGGCCTCCGAGGGGAGCGGCCGCGAACTGTCCGCCATCGTCGAGGACGTGCGGAAGAAGGGCTACGACATCTCCGGGGACGTGATGAAACGCCCCCCGCGCGGCTATCCGACGGACCACTCCCGTACGAACCTGCTGCGCCACCGTTCGCTGATCGCCGCCCGTACCCTCGGCTGCGAGGAGTGGCTGCACACCCCCGAGGCGGTCGACCGGGTCCTCTCGGCCGCCGCCGACCTGGACGCCCTGCTGATGTGGCTGGTCCGCCACGTGAAGAGCGCCGCCTGACATCGCGAGGGCGCCCGCGCGGCATGGGAGGAACCACACCCGTGCCGCCATCCGGCAGGAGTTCGGGAATGTGGGCGCGCCGCGCGGACCGGGGCGATACCCTCGCGCAGCGCTCCCGGACGGGCGCTCAGCGCCTCGTCTCGTACCTGGTCAGGATCACGCCGCCGGGAAACGTCCGCGTCTCCACCAGGTTCAGGTTCACCCAGCTGTCCAGCGCGGTGAAGAACGGCGTGCCGCCGCCCGCCAGGACCGGGACGGTGGCCAGCACGTACTCGTCGATCAGCCCGGCCCGCATGGCCGCCCCGGCGAGCGTCGCGCCGCCGATGTCCATCAGGCCGCCGTCCTCGGCCTTGAGCCGGGTGATCTCGGCGACCGCGTCGCCGGTGACCAGGCGGGTGTTCCAGTCGACCTTGTCGACCGTCGAGGAGAACACCACCTTCGACATGTCCCGCCAGCGGCGCGCGAACTCGATCTCCGCCGGGGTGGCGCCCGGCTGCTGGTCGCCGGTCGGCCAGTGGGAGCTCATCGTCTGCCACAGCTTGCGCCCGTACAGCGTCAGGTCGGTCGCCTGCAACTGGTCGGACCAGAACTGGAACAGCTCGTCGCTCGGCACGCCCCAGCCGATGTCGTCGCCGGGCGCGGCGATGTAGCCGTCCAGGGTCAGGTTCATGCCGTAGATCAGTTTCCGCATGGCGCCAGCCTTCCGTAAGTCGGTCTCACGCGTACAGACCGGCGCGGCGCGGGAAACTCATCGGTCACGACACGTGCAACTGTTCGGGGCCGGTAGGTGTCTAGGGGTTGCAGGTGGCCGTTCTCCTGAAAGACACCTTCCGTTCAGCGATGTCCCGACAGAGGATTCCGTCAATGCCGAACCCGCCGTACCGACGCCGCGTCTCCCGTTCCGCCGTCGCCACCCTCGGTGCCGCCGGGCTTGTCGCGCTGGGCGCCGCTCCCGCTGCCGTGGGCGACGAGGCGCCGCCCTCCCTGGCCCTCGGAGACATCAGGCCGATCACCGGAGTGAAACCGGGGAGCCCGGTCGATCTGCCGGTCACCGTGGTGAACAACGGCACCACGACCGTCGAGAAGCTGTGGATCAAGTACACCGCCACCCGGGGTCTCGCCTTCCCGGAGGTTCCCTCCAACTGCCAGAAGCAGTACGTCGGTGCGTACGACGAGATGCCCGAGCGGTGGATCGCGGTATGCGCGTTCGACAAGGCGGTGAAGCCGGGCGTCGCCTACACGCCCCAGAAGCCGTTCGCCGTCAAGGCCGAGAAGCACGCCTTCGACGACGAGATGTGGGTGACCGTCACGGATTACGAGCCGGCACCGGACGAGAACAGCACCCCGTTTCCGGGCACCGCACCGGAGATCGAACTGATCGAGTCGCCGACCGGGGGTACGGGGTCCACGGACCGGTTCAGGGTGCCCGTCACGTCGGTCAACACGGCCGACTACGAGGTGACGGGCGCGGCGTTGCGGGGGAAGCCCGGCGACGTGGTGACGATGAAGGTGACTTTCACCAACACCGGCCCTGGCTGGGTCTGGTCGAAGCCGGGCACTCCGTGGACTTCCGTCCTGGTCGCGCCCCCCGCCGGAACGTCGGTCGTCAAGCCCGACTTCTACTGCAAGGCCAAGGGCAAGGTGTACAACTGCGGCCTCACGACCCGCCCGCAGGAACACCTGGAGACGGCGACCTTCACCTTCAAGTTGAAGATCGACAAAAAGGTGGCGGGCGCCAAGGGCTCGGTGGCGCTGAGCAACAGGAAGCTGCCGTTCGACCCCGACAAGGCCAACGACACGGCCCCCATCACGCTGGAGGTCACCGGCGGGGAGCCAGGCGCGACGGGCGGTACGACCGGCGGTACGACCAGCGGCCCGGACGGTGGCTCCGGCTCGACCGGCGGCTCGACCGGCGGGTCGAGCGGCGGGTCGAGCGGCGGGTCGAGCGGCGGTTCCACCGGCTCGACGGGCTCGACGGGCGGGCCGTCGTCGGCCGGCGGTGCCGGTACGGCCACGACCGGCGGCAACCTCGCCGCGACCGGCTCCTCCCCCGCCACACTCCCGATCGCGGGCGCCGCCGCCGCAGCAGTCGTCACGGGCGCGGGCACCGTCCTCGTCGTACGCCGTCGCCGGGCGCGGCACGACATCTGACGGACCGACGACGCGCACGGCCCAGTGCCGCAGCACAGACATCGCTCGGGGAGCATCTGGGGAGTACGGGCGCCGCTGGGGAGTGTCTGGGCCCTTGCGTGAGGGCGGTTCGCTGCCGGGGATCGTCGAGGCAAGCGGAGTGACCCGCCGGCTCGACGAGAACAGCGTGCCGCCGCCGGTGACCGGCGGCGGCCCGGAGGTCGGGTGGGGACACGGGCGGCGGGAGCCGACCCCGGGGTAAGTGGCGCCCCGGGGGGGGTACCCTGTAAGGC
>NZ_JBHUUW010000079.1:0-33643 GCF_042670825.1 Streptomyces sp. NPDC057137
GTCCGTGACGGAGGGGCGGCGTGCGTTCGCCGGTCCGGTGAGCCGGCCCCGTAGGCCGGCTCCCGTGACTACGCCGCCGGGGCGGCGACCTTCAGTTCGATCGTCACCTTCGCGCCGCCCGCCGTCTCGATCTGGAGCAGGAACGTGCCCGTCGCGTCGTCCGCGAAGATCTTCGGGAGGACGAGCAGGCCCTGGGCGTTCGTCTTCAGACCCGTCAGGGCACGGAGCGGCTTGCCGTCCGCGTCCTTGAAGTACGGGCCCTTGTCCGCCGCCGACGCGTCGTCCGCCGACTTGATCAGGGTGGCCTTGACCGCCACACCCGGAGCGATCTCGCCCTTGTTGGTGGCCTTGACCTCGACGCTGTCGGCGAACTCCGCGCCCGGCGCCGCCGTCAGCTCCTTGTCGCCGGTCCTGACGACCGCGTCGGCCTGGCGCTCGGTGACCGTCGCCGTGAAGTCGACGGCCGGGGCCGTACGGCTCACGACACCCGCCCGCACCGTGAAGTCGCCGGTCTTCTCGCCCGCCTGGAGCGCGGGCGCCTTGGCGATGCCGTCGGCGCCGCTCGTGACGGTGGCCTTCTTGCCGCCGCCCGCGAACGTCGCGTCCGTGTCGCCGACGATCGTGAACTGCACGGCCACCTTGCCGACGGCCTTGCCCTTGGCGTCCTCGCCGCGCACCGTGACGCGCTCCGCGAACGCCCCGCCGGCCGTGGCGGACAGCTTGCCGGTGCCCGCGTCCTCCAGCCGCTCGACGGTCGGCACGGGGGTGGTGGGCGGCGTCGTCGGAGGGGTGGTCGGGGGCGTGGTCGGGGGCGTCGTGGGCGGCTTCGTCGTCGGCGGCTTCGGGGGCTTCGGCGGCGTACTGGGGTTCGTCGGACTCGGGCCGGGGCTCGGCGAGTTACTGGGACCGCCCGGGTTCACCGGGCCGGGGCCCGTGGGCAGCACGCCCGTGCCGTCCGGGACCTCGTGGCTGCCGCGCTTGTAGTACTCGAGCCACGACAGGACCGTTGCCAGATACTCCCGCGAGCGGTTGTAACTGAGGATCGCCTGGTCGAGATTGCCCTTGACCGACAGGTCGCGATTGTTGGCGCAAAGATAGCGACCGGCGGCCAGCGCAGCGTCGAAGATGTTGTTGGGGTCCTTGCGGCCGTCGCTGTTGGCGTCCTGGCCCCAGGTCGCCCAGGTCGCCGGGATGAACTGCATCGGGCCCACGGCGCGGTCGTGCGTCTTGTCGCCGTCGTACGCGCCGTTGTCGGTGTCGGAGATGTTGGCGAAGCCGACACCGTTCAGCACCGGGCCGAGGATCGGCGAGAACGTCGTGCCGTTGTCGTCCACCCGGCCGCCGCGCGCCTGGCCCGACTCGACCTTGCCGATCGCGGCGAGGAGCTGCCACGGCAGATTGCAGCCGGGGTTGGTGACCCCGATGCTCTGTTCGGCCTGCTTGTACGCGGCCAGCACGGTCGCCGGTATCCCGGCCTCCGACGCGCCCAGGCTCGGCAGGTCGATCGAAGTGCCCGGCTTGTCAGGGGTGTTCAGCGGCGGGAGGTCCGTGTGGTACGAGGAGTCCCCGGAGGCCGTGTCCTCGTCGGGCACGCTCGATCCGGACGCCTGCTTTCCGCTGTCACCGCCACCGCCGGGGACGATCGCGGGGGCCTGCGAGGCGGAAAGCGCGGCGACCGCGAGTGCGGCGACCGCTGTCGTGGTCGCCCCTCTACGGAGCCGACGGCCGAATTGCGCTGCCATACGTCTGGTCCCTCCCGGTGAACGGCTGTTCGCGCTCCCCAGCGCGAGGACTCAGGCGACCCTACGGCAACTCCCTGTGCGCGCACACGGGTCGGTGACCGCTTTTCACCGTTTCGCCACCTCCCGGCTTCCCGTAGGTCGAACCGATGGCCGAGAACATGCGTCCTTCATACTGATCCGACTGACTCCGTACCAGGTGGGCGTGTTCCCTGCCTGATCGAACATCGAACGACGAACGACGAAGACACGCCCCAGGGAGACGGCCATGCCTTTCACACTGAGCCATGCGGCGGCGGTGCTGCCGGGCATCAGGAGGGACGGCACGTCACGCGGTCCGCTGCTCGCCTCCGCGCTCGTCGCCGGCTCGATGGCACCCGACATGACGTACTTCGCCGCGACCGCCGTGCCCGCCGCCATGGAGTTCGGCGAGGTGACGCACGGCCCCGTGGGCCTGTTCACCGTCGATGTCGTCATCGCCGCAGCCCTGGTGGGTGTCTGGCTGATGCTGCGCGAGCCGCTGTTGGCGCTGCTGCCCGCCGCCTGGCAGGGACGGGCGCACGCCTTCGTACGAGGACCCGACCGGCGCGGCGGACGGCGGGCGGCGCTCGCCGCGCGGTTCTACGTCTCGGCGGTAATCGGCGCGTCCACCCATGTGGTGTGGGACGCGTTCACGCATTTCGACCGGTGGGGCACCCGCCTGGTGCCCGCGCTGGGTGAGGCCGTCGCGGGCTTCCCCCTGTACACGTACACGCAGTACGGCAGTTCGGCCCTGGCGCTGGTGGCGCTCTGCTGGTTCACGGTCACCGCCGTGCGCCGGCTGCCCCGGACTCCCGCGCCGGTCTCGGTGCCCGTGCTCGTACGGTGCGAGCGTCTGCTCGCGTACGCCCTGCTGGTGGGGTGCGTGTCGCTCGGCATGGCGCATCGGTTCACCCGCTGGTACGCCTACCACGGGCAGGTGTCCACGCCGTTGGACGTCATCCCGACGCTCTGCTTCGGCGCCGGGTCGGGGCTGGCCCTCGGACTCGTGCTGTACGGCGCGGGGACGCGGCTGCGTGCCGTCACCACGCGCACGGAGCCGGCGACGACCGCCCCGGACCGTTCCCGTACGGGATCACGCTGATCCCGTACGAGAACAAGTGACGAGGACGAACGTCGAGGACGAGCGTCGAGGACGAAAGACGCCGCCCGCCGTCAGTGGGCGGCCGAGTCCCAGTCCGGGCCCACGCCCACCGAGATGTCCAGCGGCGCCCGCAGCTCCGTCGCCGCGGCCATCTCGCGGATCACCAGCTCCTCCACCCGGTCCCGCTCGCCGGGAGCGATCTCCAGCACGATTTCGTCGTGGACCTGGAGGAGCATCCGCGAGGTCAGCCCGGCCTCGGTGAGTGCCGTGTCGACGCGGAGCATGGCGACCTTGACGATGTCGGCGGCCGTGCCCTGGATCGGGGCGTTCAGCGCCATCCGCTCGGCCATCTCGCGGCGCTGGCGGTTGTCGCTGTTCAGGTCCGGGAGATAGCGGCGGCGGCCGAGCATCGTCTCCGTGTAGCCCGTGGCCCTGGCCTCGACGACCGCTCGCTGGAGATAGTCCCGTACGCCGCCGAAGCGCTCGAAGAACGTCTCCATCAGACCGCGCGCCTCGGCCGCCTCGATGTTCAGCTGCTGGGAGAGGCCGAACGCCGAGAGGCCGTACGCCAGTCCGTACGACATCGCCTTGATCTTGCGGCGCATGTCGGGGGTGACGGCGGCGCGCTCGACGCCGAACACCTGGGAGGCGACGGTGGTGTGCAGGTCCTCGCCGGAGGTGAACGCCTCGATCAGACCGGCGTCCTCGGACAGATGCGCCATGACGCGCAGCTCGATCTGGCTGTAGTCGGCGGTCATCAGCGACTCGTAGCCCTCGCCGACGACGAAACCGCGGCGGATCGCGCGGCCCTCGTCGGTGCGCACCGGCACGTTCTGCAGGTTGGGGTCCGTGGACGAGAGCCGGCCGGTGGCCGCGACCGTCTGGCTGAAGGTGGTGTGGATACGGCCGTCGGCCGCGATCATCTTGATCAGGCCCTCGACGGTGACCCGCAGCCTGGCCTGCTCGCGGTGGCGCAGCATCACGACCGGCAGTTCGTGCTCGGTCTGCGCGGCGAGCCAGGCCAGCGCGTCGGCGTCCGTCGTGTAACCGGTCTTGGTCTTCTTGGTCTTGGGCAGGTTCAGCTCGCCGAAGAGGACTTCCTGGAGCTGCTTGGGCGAGCCGAGGTTGAACTCGTGTCCGACGGCCGCGTGCGCCTCCTTCACCGCCTGCTGGACGGCGGCGGCGAACTGCTCCTCCAGGGTGACCAGATGGGGCTGGTCGGCGGAGATCCCGTTGCGCTCCAGCTTGGCGAGCAGCGCGGAGGTGGGCAGCTCGATGTCCTGGAGCAGCTTGGTGGCCCCGACCTCCTCCAGCCGGCCGGTGAACGCGTCGCCGAGGTCGAGGATGGCGCGCGCCTGTGTCATCAGCGCGTCCGCCTCGGCCTGGTCGTCGCTGCCGAAGGCGAGCTGGCCGTCGGCCGCGGCGGCCGGGGCGAGTTCACGTCCGAGGTATTCGACGGCGAGGGCGTCGAGCGCGAAGGAACGGCGGCCGGGCTTGACCAGATACGCGGCGAGCGCGGTGTCCATGGTCACCCCGCCGATCCGCCAGCCGTGCTCGGGGGCGACCCGCATGGCGCTCTTCGCGTTGTGCAGCACCTTGGGGCGGTCCGCCGCCGCGAGCCAGTCGCCGAAGGCCTTCTCGTCGGCCTCGTCGAGCTGGGTGGTGTCGAACCAGGCGGCGGCGCCGTCGGCCGCGGCCAGCGCGACCTCGCCGATGCTGCCCGTGCCGAGCGCCCAGGTGTCGACGAGTGCGACACCCAGCGGCTCGTCGCCGTGCTCCGCCAGCCAGGGCGCCAGCTCGCCGGAGGCGAGGACCGTGCCGTCCAGCTCGATGCCCGCCTCGGGGGCCGGTGCCTCGTCCTCGACGGCGCCGGGGTCCACGGCGAGCAGCCGCTCGCGCAGGCTCGGATTGCGGATCTCCAGCACTTCGAGCACGCCGGTGACGGCCGTCCGGTCGTACGGAGCGCGCTCCAGCTCCTGCGGGGTCTTCGCCAGCTCGACGGTGCGCACCAGCTCGGTGAGATGGCGGTTGAGCTTGACCGAGGGCAGGTGCTCGCGCAGATTCTCGCCGACCTTGCCCTTGACCTCGTCGGCGCGCTCCATCAGGTCGGCGAACGAGCCGAACTGGTTGATCCACTTCGCGGCCGTCTTCTCGCCGACGCCGGGGATGCCGGGGAGGTTGTCCGACGGGTCGCCGCGCAGGGCGGCGAAGTCCGGATACTGCGCCGGGGTCAGTCCGTACTTCTCCTGGACCTTCTCCGGGGTGAAGCGGGTCAGCTCGGAGACGCCCTTGGTGGGATACAGCACCGTGGTGTGCTCGGTGATGAGCTGGAAGGAGTCCCGGTCGCCGGTGACGATGAGGACCTCGAAGCCGGCTTCCTCGGCCTGGGTGGCGAGGGTGGCGATGACGTCGTCCGCCTCGAAGCCGTCGATCGCGAACCGCTGCGCGTTCATCGCGTCCAGCAGCTCGCCGATCAGCTCGACCTGGCCCTTGAACTCGTCGGGGGTCTTGGAGCGGTTCGCCTTGTACTCGGGGAACTCCTCCGAGCGCCATGTCTTGCGCGACACGTCGAAGGCCACCGCGAAGTGCGTGGGCGCCTCGTCACGCAGGGTGTTGGCCAGCATCGACGCGAAGCCGTAGACGGCGTTGGTCGGCTGGCCGGAGCTGGTGGTGAAATTCTCCGCGGGCAGCGCGAAGAACGCCCGGTACGCCAGAGAGTGCCCGTCCATGAGGAGCAGGCGAGGACGGTTGTCTGCGGTCTTCTTCGATGCTGTCTCAGCCACGTACCCGATCCTGCCACGCCCCACTGACAATCCTGACCCACGCACTCCGCCCCGACGGGCCGTCGAGGGTGCGTGACAGGATCGAGGAACCAAGGATCACGGGACCGAATCCCGCCGGGTCCCGCCGGGTCCCGTCGTACGAGCTAGGGAGAGCGTGATGGCCAGCAAGCCGCCCTCAGGTGACCCGGTCCAGGACGCACCGCAGGTCGCCGCCCCGCAGCGCAGCGCCGCCGGGCTGCCGGCCGTGGCGCATTCGCTGCGCGTCGCCCAGCAGCAGATGGGTGTCACCCGCGCGGCGCGGACGCTGCTCAAGGTCAACCAGAAGGACGGCTTCGACTGTCCGGGCTGCGCCTGGCCGGAGGGCGATCACCGGCACACGGCGGAGTTCTGCGAGAACGGCGCGAAGGCGGTCGCCGAGGAGGCGACACTGCGCCGGGTGACGCCCGACTTCTTCGCCGCGCACCCGGTGGCCGACCTGGCGAACCGCAGCGGCTACTGGCTGGGCCAGCAGGGCCGGATCACCCAGCCGATGCTCCTGGAACGCGGAACCGGCGACCGCGACGGCGACCAGCGCGACCACGACGGCGGCGACAACGACAGCAGCGACAAAGGCGGTGCCGGTGACCGGTACGAACCCGTCAGCTGGGAGCGCGCGTTCGCGATCATCGCCGAGGAACTCAACGCGCTGGACTCCCCCGACGAGGCGCTGTTCTACACCTCGGGCCGTACGAGCAACGAGGCGGCCTTCCTCCTCCAGCTGTTCGCGCGCGAGTTCGGCACGAACAATCTCCCCGACTGCTCCAACATGTGCCACGAGTCGTCCGGTTCGGCGCTCGCCGAGACCCTGGGCGTCGGCAAGGGCAGCGTGTCCCTGGAGGACATGCACCAGGCCGACCTGATCATCGTGGCCGGGCAGAACCCGGGGACCAACCACCCCCGGATGCTCTCCGCCCTGGAGAAGGCCAAATCGGCGGGCGCGCGGATCATCTCGGTGAACCCACTGCCCGAGGCCGGCATGGAGCGGTTCAAGAATCCGCAGACCCCGCAGGGCATGGTCAAGGGCGCGGCCCTCAACGACCTCTTCCTCCAGATCCGCATCGGCGGCGACCAGGCCCTCTTCCGGCTGCTGAACAAGCTGATCCTGGACGCGGCGGAGACCGACCCGGCCGCCGTCGACGAGGCGTTCGTCGCCGAACACACCCACGGCTTCGAGGAGTTCGCCGCAGCCGCGCGCGCCGCCGACTGGGACGAGACCCTCACCGCGACGGGCCTGGAGCGCGCCGACATCGAGCGCGCGCTGGCCATGGTGCTGGCCTCGAAGCGCACCATCGTCTGCTGGGCGATGGGCCTCACCCAGCACAAGCACTCCGTCGCGACCATCCGCGAGGTCGTCAACTTCCTGCTGCTGCGCGGCAACATCGGCCGGCCCGGCGCCGGAGTGTGCCCCGTACGCGGACACTCCAACGTCCAGGGCGACCGCACCATGGGCATCTTCGAGCGGCCCGCGCCGGCGTTCCTCGACGCCCTGGACCGGGAGTTCGGCATAACCTCGCCGCGCCACCACGGCTACGACGTCGTACGGGCCATCCGCGCCCTGCGCGACGGCGACGCGAAGGTCTTCTTCGCCATGGGCGGCAACTTCGTCTCGGCGTCCCCGGACACCGCGGTGACCGAGGCGGCGATGCGCACCGCGCGGCTCACCGTGCACGTGTCGACCAAGCTCAACCGCTCGCACGCGGTGACCGGCGCGCGCGCCCTGATCCTGCCGACCCTCGGCCGCACCGACAAGGACATACAGGCGGGTGGCAGGCAGATCGTGACCGTGGAGGACTCCATGGGCATGGTGCACGCCTCACGCGGCAACCTCGCTCCCGCGAGCCCGCACCTGCTGTCCGAGCCGGCGATCGTCACCCGGCTGGCGCGTGCCGTCCTCGGTCCCGCGTCGCTGACTCCGTGGGAGGAGTTCGAGAAGGACTACGGGTCGATCCGCGACCGTATCTCGCGCGTCGTCCCCGGCTTCGAGGACTTCAACGAACGCGTCGCCAGGCCCGGCGGTTTCCAGCTCCCGCACGCCCCGCGCGACGAACGGCGCTTCCCCACGCTCACCGGCAAGGCCAACTTCACGGCGGCGCCCGTCGAGTACCCGGAGCTGCCGGCAGGCCGGCTGCTGCTCCAGACGCTGCGCTCGCACGACCAGTACAACACCACGGTCTACGGTCTCGACGACCGCTACCGGGGCATCAAGAACGGCCGCCGCGTCGTCCTGGTGAACCCGGACGACGCGCGCGGGCTGGGCCTGGCGGACGGCTCGTACACGGATCTGGTCAGCGAGTGGCGCGACGGCGTCGAGCGGCGCGCCCGCGGCTTCCGGGTGGTGCACTACCCCACGGCCCGCGGCTGCGCCGCCGCCTACTACCCGGAGACGAACGTGCTCGTGCCGCTGGACTCCACGGCCGACACCAGCAACACCCCGGCGAGCAAGTCCGTCGTGGTGCGCTTCGAACACCGCTGAGGCGGTGCCCCGGGCCGCCCGACCCGTCCGAAACAGACCCGAGAAGACGCGAGAGCACGCGCACCGACGCGCGCGGAAACACGCACCGAACACGTACCGCACCGCACCACGCCAAGCAGCCGATCGGAGCCTGACCCCATGGGTGACAACACCGCGAACGAGCAGCCCGCAGCGACGTTCCCGAAAGAGATCATCGACGAGTACGCGTCCAACGACATCGACCTGACGTCGCTCTTCTCCGCCGGGGACCTCGGCACCCGCATGGGCGTCCGCGTCACCGAGGCGTCCGCCGACCGCGTCGTCGCCACCATGCCCGTGGAGGGCAACACCCAGCCGTACGGGCTGCTCCACGGCGGCGCCTCCGCCGTACTCGCCGAGACCCTCGGCTCCATCGGCGCGATGATGCACGGCGGGCGCGACAAGGTCGCCGTGGGCGTGGATCTCAACTGCACCCATCACCGCGCCGTACGCAGCGGGCTGGTGACCGGCGTCGCCACCCCGGTCCACCGCGGCCGGTCCACCGCGACGTACGAGATCGTGATCACCGACGAACGGGACAAGCGGGTCTGCACGGCCCGGCTGACCTGTCTGCTCCGGAGCGGCGACGGCAGTGCGTCCACGACGCCGAAAGACGCCTGAAGGGCGAACCTCAAGGGAGGCTCAAGCGGGCCGGGGGAAGCGTTGAACGGGCTTCTCCCGGCCCAGGGTGACCAACAGGTGAGACGCCCGACCCCCGTCCGACGGCCGCGAAACACGGCGGTAACCAGAGCCTGCCGGAACACCCGCGGCCCGTCGGCCGCCGCCGGACATGGGCACAGGGAGAGCCAGGTGGGACCCCCGATGGTGACGTTGCGTGACGCCGTGCGGCACGATCCATTGTCCTGCCGCCCGATGCGCATTAACTTCGGCACATGAGCGGCATCGGCCCCGTCGAACCGGGCGAGGACACCTATCACCACCCGGCGCCCCCGCTCACCGGGGCGACGCCGGCCCGCGCCCGTCTCACCGTGCCCGCGCGCCACCGCCGCAAGGCCGTCCTCGCCGCCGCCGCGACCCTCACGACGGGCGTGTGCGTGTACGTCCTCAACGCCCCGGCGCCGCCCCCCGCGCCACCACCACCCTGGCCCTCGCAGGTCGTTGGGTTCTCCTACGCGGGCGCCTCACCGAAGGGCGAGCACACGGGCGCGTTCACCTTCGGCGTCAGCATCTCGACCGAGCCCGGCCGGCGGGTGACCGTCGACTCCATCACCCAACCGTCGGCCGCGCTCGCCGTATCGACGGAACCGTCCGCCCCGTTCACCGTGGCGGCCGGCGAGTCCCGCGACGTGGCGGTCACCGTCTACGTACTCGACTGCGGGGAAGTACCACGGAACGCCGGACTCCCCTTCCTGGAAGTCACCCTGCGTAACGAACGGGCCGTCCAGAAGCAGAGCCGGATCCTCGGCGGCGGATACCCCGAAGACCTCGGCGCGGCCATCCAGAAAGCATGCGACCGTCCCGCTCCGTAATCGACTGATTACCAGTACGGTCCTGCTGGTTCTCAGCATGTGGACTTCCGAACGGTCTCAAATCACACGCCCTTCCCCTCCCGGCCGGGCTTCATCGCGGTCCCGTCATAACAAGAGCGTCACATCATGGGCCGCACCTCTGCACCACCCCCACCAGCGCGCTTAGAGTCACGGCCAGTCACCGCGCCACCGGATTACTTTCAGTTCGGTTCCAGCGCTCGACCCGGCGTCCCAGTCAGGGACAGCCGTGCCAGGGGAAAGGACTGATCGTGCGTCACCGTTCCTTGTTCATAGTCACCACTGCGGTCACCGTAGGAGCCCTCACGCTGTCTGCTTGCGGCTCCCGCGACGACAGCAGCGAGGGAGGCAGCGGCGACGGCGGAAAGACGACCGTCGTCATCGGCCTCGACGCGCCGCTGACCGGAGACCTCTCCGCGCTCGGCCAGGGCATCAAGAACTCCGCCGACCTCGCCGTCAAGACGGCCAACAAGAACAACGAAGTCGAAGGCGTCACCTTCGAGCTGGAGTCCCTGGACGACGTCGCCCAGGCGGCGACCGGCCAGCAGAACGCCACCAAGCTCGTCGGCAACCAGAAGGTCATGGGCGTGGTCGGCCCCCTGAACTCCGACGTCGGCCAGGCCATGCAGAAGGTCTTCGCCAACGACAACCTGGTCCAGGTCTCGCCCGCCAACACCAACCCCGAGATGACTCAGGGCAAGGACTGGCAGAGCGGCAAGAAGGTCCGCGGCTTCGACACGTACTTCCGTACGGCCACCACGGACGCCATCCAGGGCCCGTACGCCGCGCAGTTCATGTTCAACAAGCAGAAGCTCAAGAACGTCTACGTCATCGACGACAAGAAGACGTACGGAGCCGGTCTCGCCGCCACCTTCTCCACCGAGTTCAAGAAGCTCGGCGGCAAGGTCGTCGGCACCGACCACATCAACCCGGACGACAAGGACTTCTCGTCCGTCGCGAGCAAGGTCGCCCAGACCGACGCCGACTTCGTCTACTACGGCGGCGAGTACCCGGCCGGCGCCCCGCTGGCCAGCCAGATCAAGAACGCCGGCGCCAAGATCCCCACGGTCGGCGGCGACGCTCTCTTCAGCGCCGAGTACATCAAGCTGGGCAAGGCGAACTCCGAAGGCGACTTCGCCAGCTCCGTGGGCGCGCCCCTGGAGACCCTGGACACCGCCAAGAAGTTCATCGCGGACTACGAGGCCGGCGGCTACGACGGCGCCTTCGAGGCGTACGGCGGCTACGCCTACGACTCCACCTGGGCGATCATCCAGGCGGTCAAGGCCACCGTCGAGAAGAACGACGGCAAGCTGCCCGGCGACGCCAAGGACGCGCGCAAGCAGATCACCGCGGCCATGCAGGACGTCAAGTTCGACGGAGTCACCGGCACGGTCGGCTTCGACGAGTTCGGCGACACCGTGAACAAGCAGCTCTCCCTCTACGAGGTCAAGGGCGGCAAGCACGTCCCCGTCCAGACGGGCGTGTTCGAGGGCTGATCGGGCTCACCAGCCCTCCCTCCAGTAGGACCTACCACCGCGCGGGGGCGCCACAGCGCCCCCGCGCGGCCGTATCTGACCCCACTCATTCGGAGGCCCCGCGGTGAACGATCTGCCGCAGCAACTTGCCAACGGCCTGCTACTCGGCGCGCTGTACGGACTCATCGCAATCGGTTACACGATGGTCTATGGCATAGTCCAGCTCATCAATTTCGCCCATGGCGAGATATTCATGATCGGCGGCTTCGGTGCGCTGACCGTATTCCTCTGGTTGCCCAGCGGTACCAGCCTGCTCCTCGCACTGCCCCTCATGATCCTCATGGCGATGGCCTGCTCCGTGCTCGTCGCCGTAGGAGCCGAACGCTTCGCCTACCGGCCCCTGCGGGACGCCCCCAGGCTCGCACCACTGATCACCGCGATCGGCCTCTCCATCGCACTCCAGCAAGCCATCTGGGCCTTCTACCCGGACGCCACGAAGTCCCGCCCCTTCCCCGAATTCGAAGGCGGCAGGCTCGACTTCGGAGCATTCGCCATCAGCCGCGGCGACCTCTTCCTGCTCATCGCCGCGCCCCTGTGCATGATCACGCTCGGCATCTTCGTCTCCAAGACCCGCACCGGGCGCGCCATGCAGGCCACGTCGCAGGACCCGGACACGGCCAAGCTGATGGGCATCAACACCGACCGCATCATCGTCACCGCGTTCGCCATCGGTGCCGCCTTCGCCGCCATCGCGGCCGTCGCACACGGCCTCAAGTACGGCGAGGTCAACTTCAAGATGGGCTTCATCGCCGGACTCAAGGCCTTCACGGCCGCGGTCCTCGGCGGTATCGGCAACATCTACGGCGCCATGATCGGCGGCCTCGTCCTCGGCCTCGCCGAATCCATGGCCACCGCCTACATCGAGAACATCCCCGGCATGTCGCAGCTCGGCGGCGGCGCCTGGAAGGACGTGTGGGCGTTCGTCCTCCTCATCCTCGTACTGCTGCTGAGGCCTCAAGGTCTACTCGGCGCACGCGTCTCGGATCGGGCGTGATACCGATGACCACCACCACGACGAAAACGAACACCGTGGCCCCCGAGCCCCGGCAGAACCGCCCCGTCATCGGCCTGCCGCCCGCGGCGGCCGGCCTCGGCGCCGCGATCGGCGCCGTCGCGACCTTCGCGAGCACCTTCCTCGCCTGGACCTGGACCTCCGAATTCCCCGGCGACCTCACCGTCACCGGCTACCCCGGCGGCCTCCAGCTGCTCACCCTCACCGGTGCGCTGCTGACACTGCTGTTCGTCGTCGCCGGCTACGGCGTACGCGGCCTCGGCTGGCTCACCCCCGGCGGCAAGAACAGCCCCGTCCTCCTCTTCGCCCTCGGCACCTTCGCCACCACCTGGTACACGGTCATCGCGATCGCCGTGAACCTCGGCGGACTCGCCAACCTCGAACCGGGCGGCTACGTCGCGGCCGCGGCCTCGCTGATCACGCTCGTCGCGGCCCTCGGGCTCCCCGGCGACGTACCCGGCGACCAGGACAACCCCAACATCTGGCAGCGGTTCGTCCAGTCCTTCAAGGCCGCCACGCCCAAGGAAGCCGCACCGCTCCCCGGCTGGGCCGAAATCCTCATCATCGCCGCCTCGTTCGGGCTCGGCCTCTACGTCTTCACCTACGGCATCGACACCGAGGCCGCCGAACTCTTCATCGGCTACATCCTCCTCGTCGGCTTCGCCGCCACCGCGGTCTCCCGCGCCGGCCTCAACCGCCGCCTCGCGAGCCTCACGGCCAAGCACAAGAACGTGACCGTGACCGCGGCGTTCGTCTCCGCGTTCGCGTTCCCCTTCACTCAGAGCAACGACGCGTACGCCTCCATCGGTACGAACATCCTCATCTTCGCCACCGTCGCGCTCGGACTCAACGTCGTCGTCGGCCTCGCCGGCCTGCTCGACCTCGGATACGTCGCCTTCCTCGGCGTCGGCGCCTACACGGCCGCCCTCGTCTCCGGATCGCCGTCGTCCACCATCGGCTTCCAGCTCCCGTTCTGGGCCGCCGTCCTCTGCGGCGCCGGCGCCTCGCTGGTCTTCGGCGTCGTCATCGGCGCACCGACCCTGCGACTGCACGGCGACTACCTGGCCATCGTGACCCTCGGCTTCGGTGAGATCTTCCGCATCACCATGCAGAACCTCGACGGATCGTCGGGCCCGGACGTCACCAACGGCTCCAACGGCATCCCCAACATCCCCGACCTGGACCTCTTCGGGTTCAACCTCGGGGAACCACATACGATCCTCGGCGTCGAACTCGGCAGATTCTCCAACTACTACCTGCTGATGCTGGTGTTCACCATCATCGTGGTGACCGTCTTCCGCCGCTCCGACCAGTCGCGCATCGGCCGCGCCTGGGTCGCCATCCGCGAGGACGAGACCGCGGCCAGGGCCATGGGCATCAACGCCTTCCGGCTCAAGCTGCTCGCCTTCGCGCTCGGCGCCACCCTCGCCGGCATGGCCGGCACCGTACAGGCACACGTGACCTTCACCGTCACGCCCGCCCAGTACAAGTTCGTCGAAGCCGTCCCGCCCAACTCGGCGTTCCTGCTCGCCGCCGTCATCCTCGGCGGCATGGGCACGGTCAGCGGACCCCTCATCGGCGCCTCGCTGCTCTACCTCATCCCGGCGAAGCTCCAGTTCATGTCCGACTACCAGCTGCTGCTCTTCGGCATCGCGCTGATCCTGCTCATGCGATTCCGCCCCGAGGGCCTCATCGCCGACCGCAGGAAGCAGCTCGAATTCCACGAAACCGGGCAACTGGACGCCCCCAAGGGCGATATCGGCCTCAGTAAAGCGGGGGTGTGACCCGAATGACCACCGACATCGAACCCACCGGCGCCGGATCCCCCAAGGCCGCCACCCAGGCCGGCGTACCCGTGCTCCAAGCCACCGGCGTCACCAAGAAGTTCGGCGGACTCACCGCCGTACAGAACGTCGACCTCCAGGTCAACACAGGCGAGATCGTCGGCCTCATCGGCCCCAACGGCGCGGGCAAGACCACCTTCTTCAACTGCCTCACCGGTCTGTACGTCCCCACCGACGGCACCGTCAGCTACAAGGGCACCGTCCTGCCGCACCAGTCCCACCTCGTCACCAAGGCAGGCATCGCCCGTACGTTCCAGAACATCCGCCTCTTCGCCAACATGACCGTCCTGGAGAACGTCCTCGTCGGACGCCACACCAGGACCAAGGAAGGCCTCTGGTCCGCGCTCGTGCGCGGCCCCGGCTTCAAGAAGGCGGAGCGGGAGTCCGAGGCACGCGCCATGGAACTCCTGGAGTTCACCGGCCTCGCCGCCAAGCGCGACCACCTCGCCCGCAACCTCCCCTACGGGGAGCAGCGGAAGCTGGAGATCGCGCGCGCACTCGCGAGCGACCCGGGCCTGCTCCTCCTGGACGAGCCCACGGCCGGCATGAACCCGCAGGAGACCCGCACCACCCAGGACCTGGTCTTCGCCATCCGCGACCAGGGCATCGCCGTACTCGTCATCGAGCACGACATGCGCTTCATCTTCAACCTGTGCGACCGCGTCGCCGTCCTCGTCCAGGGCGAGAAGCTCGTCGAAGGCACCGCCGAGGTCGTCCAGGCCGACGAGCGGGTCGTCGCCGCCTATCTCGGCACCCCCTACGAGGGCGCCCCCGGCGCCGAGGAAGTCTCCGAGGTGGAGGCCGCGGAGGCACACAGCACGGCAGGCACAGAAGGAGACACCAAGTGACCGCACTACTGGAGGTGGAGGACCTCAAGGTCGCCTACGGCAAGATCGAAGCCGTCAAGGGCATCTCCTTCAGCGTCGAAGCCGGTCAGATCGTCACGCTCATCGGCACCAACGGCGCCGGCAAGACGACCACGCTGCGCACCCTGTCCGGGCTGCTCAAGCCCTCCGGGGGCCGGATCATCTTCGACGGCAAGCCGCTGCACGGCGTCGGCGCGCACAAGATCGTCGCGATGGGCCTGGCGCACTCCCCCGAGGGCCGCCGGATCTTCCCGCGGCTCACGATCGCGGAGAACCTCAAGCTCGGTGCCTTCCTCCGGAAGGACACGGCGGGCATCGAGCGGGACATCAAGCGCGCCTACGAGCTGTTCCCGATCCTCGGCGAACGCAGCAAGCAGGCGGCGGGCACCCTCTCCGGCGGCGAGCAGCAGATGCTCGCCATGGGACGGGCGCTGATGTCGCAGCCCAAGCTGCTCATGCTGGACGAGCCCTCCATGGGACTCTCGCCGATCATGATGCAGAAGATCATGGCGACGATCGCCGAACTCAAGTCGCAGGGCACGACGATCCTCCTCGTCGAGCAGAACGCCCAGGCGGCACTGTCACTGGCCGACCAGGGCCATGTGATGGAGGTCGGCAAGGTCGTACTCTCGGGCAGCGGGCAGGACCTGCTGGTCGACGAGTCGGTACGGAAGGCGTACCTGGGCGAGGACTGAGTCCCCGGTCGCGTACGTGAGATGGCCCGCGCCCCCCGAGGGGGTGCGGGCCATCTCACGTGTGCGCCGCGCGGCTACTGCCCCTTCGCGGCCTTCTTCTCCTCGTCGTCCTCGATGACGGCCTCGGCGACCTGCTGCATCGACAGCCGCCGGTCCATCGACGTCTTCTGGATCCACCGGAACGCGGCGGGCTCCGTGAGGCCGTACTGGGTCTGGAGGATCGACTTGGCACGGTCCACGAGCTTGCGCGTCTCCAGGCGGGTCGTCAGGTCGGCGACCTCCTGTTCGAGCGCCTTCAGCTCGTTGAAGCGCGAGACGGCCATCTCGATGGCCGGCACGACGTCGCTCTTGCTGAACGGCTTCACGAGATACGCCATGGCACCGGCGTCCCGGGCGCGCTCCACGAGATCGCGCTGGGAGAAGGCGGTGAGCATCAGGACGGGGGCGATGGACTCCTTGGCGATCTTCTCGGCGGCGGAGATGCCGTCGAGGACGGGCATCTTCACATCGAGGATGACAAGATCGGGCCGATGCTCGCGGGCCAGCTCAACGGCACGCTCACCGTCACCGGCCTCGCCCACGACGGAGTAGCCCTCTTCTTCGAGCATCTCCTTGAGGTCGAGACGGATGAGCGCCTCGTCCTCGGCGATGACGACGCGGGTCGTCAGGGGCGGGACATGCGACTTGTCGTCGTCGGCGACGGGCTGGGGCGACTCGGGGGCGGTCACTGAGGCTCCTCGTAACTGGCAGATACTGCTGGGCAAGAGCCTACCTAGCTACGGTATGGTTGGAGCACGGAGGGCCCGTCCCTTCCTTCGTTTCGAAGGAGCCCCGGTAGCCCAGCGGTAGAGGCCATGGATTCAAAACCCATACAGCGTCGGTTCGAATCCGACTCGGGGCACTTTCCCTTCGTTTCCAAGGTTGGCGCGATTCTCGCCGATCTTCACGTGAACGTGTGACAGAAGCACCGTTTCCACTCCGCTGACGCAAGATCACGTGAAGCTCGGTCGTGTGTACGACATGGAGACGCGACGAAGCGTGCTGAGGCTCGTCACCCAAGGCCGCAGCCTCAATTCCGTGAGCACAGAGACCGGTGTGTCGCGTGCCGCGATACGCGCCTGGCAGGCTCGCATCGAGCCCCTGCCCCGCATGGCGCGGGACTGTCCGCCGGGGCCGGCCGACAACGCGTCGTACGCCTATCTCCTCGGCCTCTATCTCGGTGACGGCTGCATCAGCACGTACGCCCGAGGTGGGCACTCTCTGCGCATCGCCTGCGCGGACGCCTGGCCCGGTCTGATCGAGCTGTGCCGGGCGGCCATTCCCGCCGTCCGGCCCGGTGTCTCCGTGGCCGTCGTGCAGAGACAGGGATGCGTCATGGTGAGCAGTTACGACCGGCACTGGCCGTGCCTGTTTCCACAGCACGGCCCCGGCAAGAAGCACGACCGGCCCATCGAACTCGTCGGCTGGCAGCGGGAGATCGTCGACGCCCACCCCTGGGAGCTGATACGCGGCCTGATCCACTCCGACGGATGCCGGACCACGAACTGGACCACCCGCACCGTCGGCGGCGCGACGAAGCGCAACGAGTACCCCCGGTACTTCTTCACGAACAAGTCCGCCGACATCCTGCGCCTGTTCACCGACACTCTCGACGCCCTCGGGGTCGCCTGGAAGAAGGCGAACGCCAAGAACATCTCCGTCGCCAAGAAGGCGTCCGTCGCCCTCATGGACACCCACGTCGGGCCGAAGCACTGAACTCCGGCCCGACCCCCGCTACTTCGGGCTGTCGTCCTCGCCCACGTGGTGGACCCTGACCAGGTTCGTCGAGCCCGCGACCCCCGGCGGGGAGCCCGCCGTGATCACCACGATGTCGCCCTTGTCGCAGCGGCCGATCCGCAGCAGGTGTTCGTCCACCTGGTCGACCATCGCGTCCGTGGAGTCCACGTGCGGACCCAGGAACGCCTCCACTCCCCATGTGAGGTTCAGCTGCGCCTGCGTCGCCGGGTCCGGGGTGAAGGCCAGCAGTGGGATCGGTGAGCGGTAGCGGGAGAGGCGCTTGACCGTGTCGCCCGACTGTGTGAACGCCACCAGGAACTTCGCGCCCAGGAAGTCGCCCATCTCGGCGGCCGCGCGGGCGACCGCGCCGCCCTGGGTGCGGGGCTTGTTGCGCTCGGTGAGCGGGGGGAGGCCCTTGGCCAGCACGTCCTCCTCCGCCGCCTCGACGATGCGGCTCATCGTGCGGACCGTCTCGACCGGGTACTTGCCGACGCTCGTCTCGCCGGACAGCATCACCGCGTCGGTGCCGTCGATGACGGCGTTGGCGACGTCCGACGCCTCCGCGCGGGTCGGGCGGGAGTTGTCGATCATCGAGTCGAGCATCTGCGTGGCGACGATGACCGGCTTCGCGTTGCGCTTCGCGAGCTTGATCGCGCGCTTCTGCACGATCGGCACCTGCTCCAGCGGCATCTCGACGCCGAGGTCACCGCGGGCGACCATGATGCCGTCGAACGCGGCGACGATGTCGTCTATGTTCTCCACGGCCTGCGGCTTCTCGACCTTGGCGATGACGGGGACGCGCCGGCCCTCCTCGTCCATGATGCGGTGGACGTCCTCGATGTCCCGTCCGCTGCGTACGAAGGAGAGCGCGATGACGTCGGCGCCGATGCGCAGCGCCCAGCGGAGGTCGTCGATGTCCTTCTCGGAGAGCGCGGGGACGGACACCGCGACGCCGGGGAGGTTGAGGCCCTTGTTGTCGGAGACCATGCCGCCTTCGACGACGGTGGTGCGGACTCGGGGGCCGTCGACCTCGGTGACCTCCAGGGTCACCTTGCCGTCGTCGACGAGGATGAGTTCCCCGGCGGCGACGTCGTCGGCGAGTCCTTCGTAGGTGGTGCCGCACGTGTGGCGGTCGCCTTCGAGGGGCTCGACGGTGATGGTGAATTCGTCGCCGCGTTCAAGGAGTACGGGGCCTTCGCGGAAGCGCCCGAGGCGGATCTTCGGGCCTTGAAGGTCGGCGAGGATTCCCACGCTGCGGCCGGTTTCCTCGGCGGCTTTGCGTACGCGCTGGTAGCGCTCCTCGTGGTCGGCGTAGCTGCCGTGGCTGAGGTTGAAGCGGGCGACGTCCATTCCGGCCTCGACCAGTGCTTTGATCTGGTCGTACGAGTCGGTGGCGGGCCCGAGAGTACAGACGATTTTTGCTCGGCGCATGATTCGAGACTAAACCTTACCGCCGGGTAGGTAATTGGTCTCACATGACTACTCAACAACCTTTGCATGAAGGGTTGTTGACAACTGTTGAAGTGGGCGCACCGGCGCTCCGATGAGCATTATTCGGGAGTTGACGGCGGCCGGGCTCAGAGACGGCTCAGAGAACCGGCGGTGTCATCGTGAAGCGCGCGTTCACCTGCGCGTGGACGGTCTGGCGCTGCGGTTCGAGATCTAGTGCGGGCGGTGCGCCGGCGGGCTCGGGGGCGCCGCCGTAACTCATCGCGTACGCGGGGGCACGCGTCGCGTACGGTGCGGCGTTCTCGGCTCCGATGTCGGCCAGCTCGACGAGGGCGGCGAGGTTCGCGCCGAGGGCCTGTGCGTACTCGCGGGCCCGCTGGACGGCCTCGCGGACCGCCTGCCTCCGCGCCTCGCCGTGTGCGGGTGAGTCGGGGCGCAGGGCCCACCAGGGGCCGTTGACGGTGGTGAGTTCGAGGTCGGCGAGGCGGGTGGTGAGTTCGCCGAGTGCGGTGAAGTCGCTGAGCTGGGCGCTGATGTTCACCCGGCCGTGGTAGGCGCGGATCCGTTCGCCGCGGCCGTGCCGGCTGAGTTCGGGGTTGATGGAGAAGGAGCCGGTCACCAGCCTCTCGACGGCGTCTCCGTAGGACTTGATCAGGGCCAGGACCTCGTTGTTGCGGCGGGTGAGGTCTTCGAGGGCGGTGCGCCGGTCGGTGCCGCGCGCGCCGACGGAGATGTCGACGGTCGCGATCTCCGGGTCGAACTCCAGGCGCGCCTCGCCCCGGACGGCGACCCTGGGGGCGTCGGGGGTGCCGTAGGGCGCGGCGGTGGGGGCGGGTGCGTCGGTGGTCACGGGTGGTTTCTCCTTCGTACGGCGGCGAGTTGGGGGGCGTGGCGTACGCCTCGCATACCTGTCCGGTCACTCTCCCATCCGGTTCTTGTTCGGGCACGACATTCGGCAGTCACCGGATCGAAACCCGTTGGGGGTGTTCGATTCTTCGTTCCTGCGTCAGAATCTAGCCGCCTTGTCTACGCGCGTTGTGCGGGTGGATGACGAGATCGAGGGAGTAGCGATGCCGCTGAACCGAAGGACGTTCCTGGAGCGTTCCGCCGCCGCCGGAGCCGGTGTGGCGATCGCCGGGGGCGCCGCCGTGCCCGCGGCGGCGCGGGAGCAGGACGCCGGCCACGGGGCCGGCCATGGACGTCCGCCGAAGCGGTACTCGTTCACCGTGATGGGCACCACGGACCTGCACGGCAATGTCTTCAACTGGGACTACTTCACGGACAAGGAGTTCGACGACAAGGACCGCAACGACGTCGGACTGGCCAAGATCTCGACGCTGGTGAACCGCATCCGTAAGGAGAAGGGCCGGGGCAACACCCTGCTCATCGACGCGGGCGACACCATCCAGGGCACCCAGCTCTCGTACTACTACGCCAAGATCGATCCGATCACGGCGAAGCGCGGCCCGGTGCATCCGATGGCGCAGGCGATGAACGCGATCGGCTACGACGCGGCGGCGCTCGGCAACCACGAGTTCAACTACGGCATCCCGGTGCTGCGGAAGTTCGAGGAGCAGTGCCGTTTCCCGCTGCTCGGTGCCAACGCGCTGGACGCGAAGACGCTGCGGCCCGCGTTCCCGCCGTATGTGATCAAGCGGTTGCGGACGCCGCACGGGCGTGATGTGCGGGTGGCGGTGCTGGGGCTGACGAATCCGGGTATCGCGATCTGGGACAAGGTGAACGTCCAGGGGAAGATGACGTTCCCGGGTCTGGAGGAGCAGGCGGCGAAGTGGGTGCCGAAGCTGCGGTCGATGGGCGCGGACGTGGTGATCGTGTCCGCGCATTCGGGGTCGAGCGGTACGTCCTCCTACGGAGATCAGCTTCCGCACATCGAGAACGCGGCCGGTCTGGTGGCCGAGCAGGTGCCGGGCATCGACGCGATCCTGGTCGGTCACGCGCACAGTGAGATTCCGGAGTACCGGGTCACCAACAAGGAGACCGGCAAGGACGTGGTGCTGTCCGAGCCGCTGAAGTGGGGGCAGCGGCTGACGCTGTTCGACTTCGACCTGGTGTGGGAGCGGGGCCGCTGGTCGGTGGAGAAGGTGGGCGCGCAGGTCCTCAACTCCAACACGGTGGAGGAGGACAAGAAGATCACGGGGCTGCTGGTCGACGAGCACCGCAAGGTGGTGAGTTATGTCAACCAGGTCATCGGGACGTCGACGGCGGCGATGACGACGGTCGACGCGCCGTGGCGGGACGAGCCGCTGATCGATCTGATCAACCATGTGCAGACGGAGACGGTGAAGGCCGGTCTCGCGGGTGGTGAGTGGGCGGCGCTGCCGCTGCTGTCGCAGGCGTCGTGCTTCTCGCGTACGGCGGGGATCCCGGCGGGTGAGGTGACGATCAAGGACGCGGCGGGGCTGTATCCGTTCGAGAACACCCTGGAGGCACGGTTGCTGACGGGTGCTCAGATCAAGGACTATCTGGAGTTCTCGGCCAAGTACTACGTGCGGACGGCCGCGGGCGCGCCGGTGGACACGTCGAAGCTGACGAACGCGGACAACATCCCGGACTACAACTACGACGTGGTGTCGGGGCTGACGTACGACATCGACATCGCCAAGCCGGCCGGTTCGCGGATCGTGAATCTGTCCTTCGAGGGCAAGGCGCTGGATCCGGCGGCGAAGTTCGTGCTGGCGGTGAACAACTACCGGGCGAGCGGCGGCGGGAACTTCCCGCATGTCGCGGGTGCCCAGCAGTTGTGGGCCAATCCGGACGAGATCCGGAACACGATCATCACGTGGGTGCAGACGGAGAAGACCGTCGACCCGGCGCGGTTCGCCTCGGTGGACTGGAAGCTCACGCGCGACGGCACCCCGGTCTTCTGACTCGTCGCGCGATGACGCGCCGGTGTGGTGCCGTCCCCTCGGCACCACGCCGGCGCAAACCCCGCGGCGGAGGCGGGTCAGCGCACTTCGGAGAGCGGTACGAGACCCCTGGGCACCGGCACCTGCCGGTGCCTTTCCTGTCCGTCGAGGCCGAAGCTGGTGAACGCGGTGCGGCGCGGCAGCGGGTAGGGCTCGGTGCCGGTGAGGGAGTTGAGGATGGTCGCGCTGCGCCAGGCGGCGAGGCCGAGGTCGGGGGCGCCGACGCCGTGTGTGTGCCGTTCGGCGTTCTGTACGTACACCGAGCCGGTCACGGAGGGGTCGAGGACCAGCCGGTAGCGGGCGTCGATGCGTGGGCGTTCGGACTTGTCGAGCCGCATGTACGGGTCGAGGCCGGCCAGGAGCCGGCTGAGCGGGCGCTCGCGGTAGCCGGTGGCGAGGACGACGGCGTCGGTGGTGAGGCGGGAGCGGCCGGCCTGCTGGGCGTGTTCCAGGTGGAGTTCGATCCTGGTGGCGCCGACGCGGCCCGCCGTGCGGACGAGGACGCCGGGGGTGAGGACGGCGTCGGGCCAGCCGCCGTGCAGTGTGCGGCGGTACAGCTCGTCGTGGATGGCGGCGATGGTGTCGGCGTCGATGCCTTTGTGGAGCTGCCATTGGCGTGGGACGAGTTCGTCGCGTACCCGTTCGGGGAGTGCGTGGAAGTAGCTGGTGTAGTCGGGGGTGAACTGCTCCAGGCCGAGTTTGGAGTACTCCATGGGCGCGAAGGCCTCGGTGCGGGCGAGCCAGTGGAGTTTCTCGGCGCCGGCGGGGCGGGCGCGCAGCAGGTCGAGGAAGACTTCGGCGCCGGACTGTCCGGAGCCGACGACGGTGATGTGTTCGGCGTCGAGGATCCGGTCGCGGTGGGCGAGGTAGTCGGCGGAGTGGATGACGGGGACGGCGGGGGTGTCGGCGAGGAGTTTGAGCGGTTCGGGGATGTAGGGCTCGGTGCCGATGCCGAGTGCGACGTTGCGGGTGTAGGCGCGGCCGAGCGCCTCGACCTCGCCGTCGTGGTCGAGCTGGGTGAAGTCGACCTCGAAGAGGGCGCGTTCGGCGTTCCAGCGGACGGCGTCGACCTGGTGGCCGAAGTGGAGTCCGGGGAGTTGTTCGCTGACCCAGCGGCAGTAGGCGTCGTACTCGGCGCGCTGGATGTGGAAGCGCTCGGCGAAGTAGAAGGGGTAGAGCCGCTCGCGGGCTCTGAGGTAGCTCAGGAAGGACCAGGGGCTCGCCGGGTCGACGAGGGTCACCAGGTCGGCCAGGAAGGGCACTTGGAGGGTGGTGCCGTCGAGGAGCAGGCCGGGGTGCCAGTGGAAGGCGGGGCGCTGTTCGAAGAAGGTGGCGGCGAGACCTCCGTGGATGCCGTCGGCGAGCGCGGCGAGGGAGAGGTTGAACGGTCCGATGCCGATGCCGACCAGGTCGTGCGGCCGGTCGTGATCGTCTGCTGACAGGTCGGTCATGGAGGGTCCTTCAGGGCGCGTGGGGCAACTGCACCGGGGGGTCCGGGGTCGGTCGGGTGGTGCCCACGGTGCACAACGATCCGAACCCGGGAGGGGTAGCGGTGTGCGCTGAAGGAGAGTGGTGTGCGGGCTTCGGTACGGAGGACGGGCCGGGCAGCGCCGTACGCGCGTGCCCGGCCCGTCGTCCGTAAGGAGGGTCGGCTCCTCCGTAAGGAGGGTCAGCCTTCCCGTACGCGGAGCGCGCGGCGGAGGTCATCGAGTTGGTCGACGAGTTTGCGGCGCAGGGCGGGCAGGAGGTCAGGGCCGGTCAGGCATTCTTCGCCCAGGCGCAGCGATTGCGCGTCCACCGCGTGGAGCGGGAAGGCGTAGCGTCCGGCGCATTCGGCGATGGCGGGGCCGCGGCGGGTGGCGAGGTCGACGACGTCGGTGTAGAAGCGCGGGACGTACTTGCGTACGAGGTCGGTCTGTTCGGGTTGCCAGAAGCCTTGGGCGGTGGCGGTGAAGAGGTAGTTGGACAGGTCGTCGCCGAGGAACATCCGTTCCCAGGCGGCGGCTTTGGCGTCGCTGTCGGGGCGGGCGGCGCGGCAGCGGGCGGCGCCTTCCTGGCCGGTGGCGCTGGGGTCCCGGGTGAGTTCCTCGTCGACGGCGGTGTCGTCGACGGCGCCGAGGACGGCGAGGCGGTAGAGGATGCGCCAGCGCAGTTCGGGGTCGAGTTCGGGGCCGCCGGGGACGCTGCCGGAGTTCAGCCAGTCCTGGATGCCGTCGGGCTGGGTGGCGGCGGCGATGAAGTGGCGTACGGCGGTGAGGCGCAGGCCGGGCGCGTTGCCGTCCTCGGTGCGGCGGATGAGGGCGCGGCAGATGGCGGTGAGGGTGGCGAGGGCGGCGGGCCGGTCGTCGGGGCCGAGGTAGCGGTCGGTGATCTGGGTGGTGGCGAAGCCGAGTACGCCTTGGACGACGGCGAGGTCGGATTCGTGCGGGAGGTGGGTGCGGGCGGCGTCCAGGTAGGCGGTGGGGGCCAGTTCGCCGTCGCGGACCATGTCGCGGGCGGCGTTCCAGACGACGGCGCGGGTCAGCGGGTCGGGGACGGCGGAGAGGGAGTCGAGGGCGGTGGCCCAGGAGCGGTCGTCGAGGCGGACCTTGGCGTAGGTGAGGTCGCTGTCGTTGAGGACGACGAGGTCGGGGCGGCGGCCGGGGCGGCGGGTGGGGCCGTCCTGCTGCGGGATGTCGATCTCGAAGCGGTCGCGTGGGGTGAGGTGGCCGGGGTCGACGAGGTCGCGGTCGTAGGCGCCGACGGCGATTCGGTGCGGGCGGTCGCCCTGCTGGGTGACGTCGAGTGTCCAGCCGGCCTCGGAGCCGTTGCCGTCGACGGTGGGGGTGAGGGTGTCGACGCCGGTGGTGCGGAGCCACTGTTCGGCCCATCGGTGCACGTCGCGGTCGGTGGAGGCGGCGAGGGAGTCGATGAAGTCGGCGAGGGTGGCGTTGGCGAACTTGTGCCGGGCGAAGTGTGTGTTGATGCCGGCGAGGAAGTCCTTCTCGCCGAGCCAGGCGACGAGTTGGCGCAGGGCGGAGGCGCCCTTGGCGTAGGAGATGCCGTCGAAGTTGAGCATCGCGGAGGCGGTGTCGGGCACGGCGTCGGGGTTGGGCGCGACGGGGTGGGTGGAGGGCCGCTGGTCGGCGTCGTAACCCCAGGATTTGCGGTCGATGCCGAAGGCGACCCAGGTGTCGGTGTACCGGGTCGCCTCGGTGAGGGTCTGGTAGCCCATGTACTCGGCGAAGGACTCGTTCAGCCAGACGTCGTCCCACCAGGTGAGGGTGACGAGGTCGCCGAACCACATGTGGGCCATCTCGTGGGCGATGACCATGGCCCGGGTCTGCCGCTCGGTCTCGGTGACGGCGGAGCGGTAGACGAATTCGTCGCGGAAGGTGACGAGGCCGGGGTTCTCCATGGCACCCGCGTTGAACTCGGGGACGAACGCCTGGTCGTAGGAGTCGAAGGGGTACGGCTCCTCGAACTTCTCGTGGTAGCGGTCGTAGCAGGCGCGGGTGATGGCGAAGATCTCGTCGGCGTCGATGTCGAGATGGGGTGCCAGGGAGCGGCGGCAGTGGATGCCGAAGGGCAGGCCCGCGTGTTCGGTGCGGACGGAGTGCCAGGGGCCGGCGGCGACGGCCACGAGGTAGGTGGAGATGGGCGGGGTCGCGGCGAGGCTCCAGCGGCCGTCGCCCTCGTCGGTGGCGATGCCGTTGCCGAGGACGGTCCAGCCTTCGGGTGCGGTGACGGTGAGGGCGAAGACGGCCTTGAGGTCGGGCTGGTCGAAGACGGCGAAGACCCGCTGGACGTCTTCGAGGAACATCTGGGTGTAGACGTAGGTCTCGCCGTCGGTGGGGTCGGTGAAGCGGTGCATGCCTTCGCCGGTGCGGGAGTAGCGCATGGTGGCGTCGACGCGCAGTTCGTGCTCGCCGGCGGCGAGTCCGGTGAGTGCGAGCCGGTTCTCGGTGAGCGCGCCGGGGTCCAGGGGCTGCCCGTCGAGGGTGACGGAGCGCAGCAGTGCGGGCTTCAGCTCGACGAAGGTGTCTCCGGCCGCGAGGGCGGTGAAGTGGATGGCGGCGCGGGATTCGAAGGTCTCGTCGCCGGTGGTCAGGTCGAGGGCGACCGTGTACCGGTGGACGTCGATGAGCTGGGCACGGGTCTGCGCTTCGTCGCGCGTCAGTACGGACATGGGGACATGCTGCCCGATGGGCCTCGGGGCGCGCAGCGGGTGGGGGTTGCGCTGAGAGCGCACGGAGCGGGGTACGGGGGCAAGGGGGGCACTTCGCCGCCTTTACGGCCCGTCTTCGCGCGCGGCGGTACCGTCCGCGATCGTCTCGTGGTGGCGGATCACCTCGGCGATGATGAAGTTCAGCAGCTTCTCGGCGAACGCGGGGTCGAGCCGGGCACTCTCGGCGAGCTGCCGGAGCCGGGTGATCTGCCGGGACTCGCGGGCCGGGTCGGCGGGCGGCAGGTGGTGTGCGGCTTTGAGGACGCCGACCTGCTGGGTGCATTTGAACCGTTCGGCCAGCATGTGTACGACGGCCGCGTCGATGTTGTCGATACTGCCGCGGAGCCGGTCCAGCTCGGCCTGGACGGACTGGTCGATGCCGCCGTTGTCACCGTTGGTACTCGTGGTCATGGTTCGGAAGCTTAGGGCCTGTCCTCGGCGGCACGGTGTGGCGTCTCAAGGAGGGGGCGTCGTGATCGTCGGCGGGTGGTCGGGGTCCGGGACGCGGTCGCTCCAGCCGCCGGGGACGGTCCGGCCCTGGCGTTCCCTGAAGCGGATGGGCGCGGTGCCCACGCGGCGCGTGAACAGCCGGGAGAAGTACGCCGGGTCGTCGTAGCCGACGCGGCGCGCGACGGCCGCCACGGGCAGGTCGGTGGCGGCGAGGAGTTCTTTGGCGCGGCCGAGTCTGATGCCCAGCAGATAGTCCTTGGGGCTGCAACCCGCGCCCCTGCGGACGGCGTTGCGCAGTTCGGCGGGGCTCATGCCGTGCCGGGCGGCGTGTTCGGCGACGGAGAGCGGCAGGAAGGCGTCGCGGGCGAGGGCCTGGAGGACCAGTTCGCCCTCGGCGTTGGTGTCGGCGCGGGCGCGGCGCAGCTCGACGAGGAGTTCGTGGACGGCGGCGCCGGTCTCGACCTCCAGGAGCGGGTTGCCGCGCCGCGCGGCGCGGACGATGCGGCCGACGGCGGCGCGCGCGGTGGCGGCGTCGGAGAGGGGAACGACGGGGCGGTCCGTCTCGATGTAGCCGAGTTCGGTGTACGTGGCGGTGGCGGGGCCGGTGAAGTCGACGAAGCTCTCGTCCCAGCCGGTCTCGGGGTCGGCGCCGTAGTGGTGCGGTACGCCGGGGAGGAGCCAGAGCAGTGCGGGCGCGGTGACGGTGGTGCGGTGGCCTTCGGGGTCGCGGTACCAGCCGCTGCCCGCGCCGATGAGGACGGCGACGTGATGGTCGAGGACGCGGGGTCCGACGGTCGGCAGCCGGCCGTGCTGGAGGCCGACGCCGAGGCAGACGAGGCCGAGGCGGTGGTGGACGGGGCTGGGGGTGAAGTACCGCATCCAGGTGTGGTACATCCGCTTGCGCGCCTCCCCTGCCGGTTTCGTCTGCGTCCATGCATCGCTGATCTTTGTCCATGGACCGGTCCCTGGCCAGGGGGTGACGGTGACCCTGGCACAGGATCGACCGAAGGGGCAGCGGCGGTGGCCGATTTCACTGTAGGTGACAAGGATTTCCTGGTGGACGGCCGCCCGGTGCGGCTCCTCTCGGGGGCGCTGCACTATTTCCGGGTCCACGAGGAGCAGTGGCCGCACCGGTTGCGGATGCTGCGCGCGATGGGCCTGAACTGTGTGGAGACGTATGTCCCCTGGAATCTGCACGAGCCCGCGCCGGGCCGCTACGCGGACGTGGCGGCGCTGGGCCGGTTCCTGGACGCGGCCGACGAGGCGGGGCTGTGGGCGATCGTGCGGCCGGGCCCGTACATCTGCGCGGAGTGGGACAACGGCGGGCTGCCGCACTGGCTGACGGCGGCGGTGGGTGCGCGTGTCCGGACCGGTGATCCGGAGTATCTGGCGGCGGTGGAGCGGTGGTTCCGGCGCCTCCTGCCGCAGGTCGTCTCCCGCCAGATCGACCGCGGCGGCCCGGTGATCATGGTGCAGGTCGAGAACGAGTACGGGAGTTACGGCTCCGACCTGTCGTACCTCTCGACTCTGGCCGCGCTGCTGCGCGACTGCGGGATCGATGTGCCGCTGTTCACCTCCGACGGGCCGGAGGACCACATGTTGACCGGTGGCTCGGTGCCCGGGGTGCTGGCGACGGTGAATTTCGGGTCGGGGGCGCGCGCGGCGTTCGGGACGCTGCGCGAGCACCGGGCCGGGGGTCCGCTGATGTGCATGGAGTTCTGGTGCGGCTGGTTCGACCACTGGGGCGCGGGGCATGTGGTGCGCGATCCGGCGGACGCGGCGGGGGCGCTGCGGGAGATCCTGGAGTGCGGGGCGTCGGTGAACATCTACATGGCGCACGGCGGTACGAACTTCGCGGGCCGGGCGGGTGCCAATCGGGCCGGCGCGCTGCACGACGGTGTGCTGGAGCCGGATGTGACGTCGTACGACTACGACGCGCCGGTGGACGAGGCGGGGCGGCCCACGGAGAAGTTCTGGCTGTTCCGGGAGGTCCTGGCGGGTTACCAGGAGGGGCCGTTGCCCGAGGTGCCGCCCGCTCCCCCGGTGCTGGGGGACGGGCCGGTGCGGGCGGAGCTGGACGTGTGGGCGCCGTTGGACGAGGTGATCGACGCGCTCGGCGGTCCGGAGACGAGCACGCCGATGCCGCCGTCCTTCGACGAACTGGGCGTGGACCGGGGGCTGGTGCGCTATCGGGTGGCGGTACCGGGTCCCCGGCGGCCGTATCCGCTGACGCTGGCGGGGCTGCGCGATCTGGCGGTGGTGCAGGTCGACGGGGTGCGGGCGGGGGTACTGCGTGAGGAGGACCCGGTGCTGGCGGAGCCGGTGGCCGGGCCCGCGGTGGTCGAGGCGTGGGTGGAGTCCCTGGGGCGGGTCAACTACGGGCCGCGTACGGGCGAGCCGAAGGGGATCACGGGCGGTTTCCGGCACGAGCGGCAGTATCTGCACGGGGTTCGGTCGCGGGGTCTGCGGCTGGACGCCTTCGACGACGCGGCGGCGGTCGCCGCGCTCCCGTTCCGCGCCCCGTCCTGGCCGGGCGCGCGGGGCCTGTACCGGGGCTCGTGCGACCTTGCGTCCCCCGGTGACGCCCGGCTCTCCCTGCCGGGCTGGACGCGCGGCTTCGTCTGGGTCAACGGCTTCTGTCTGGGCCGCTACTGGGCGGTGGGCCCGCAGGAGTCGCTGTATGTGCCGGGGCCGGTGCTGCGCGCGGGGCACAACGAGGTGTGGGTGCTGGAGCTGGAGGGCGCGGGCGAGAGGCACGTACGGCTGGCATGACGACCCCTGGCCGGGCGGGCCCGTGCGGGGCCCGCCCGGCGGCCGCTACACCTCCCGTACTTCGAAGGCGTCGAGTACGAACTCGGCCGTGCCGTCGTCGCCCACCTTGCGCAGTCCCACCCACGCCTCGCCGTCGTCCGGGGCGGTGAACTCGTAGCTCAGGACTGTCGGTTCGGTCGCGACGGGCAGCTCCGTACGTGACAGTTCCCGCTCCCCCGGCTCGTCCACGGCCGTGATCCAGGCGTACTGTCCGGCTTTCTCGTTCTCGTAGCGGAAGGTGACGCGGTAGCGCGTGCCCGGTTCGAAACGGACGGTGTGCGGCACGGTGCGGTACACCAGCCCGTCGTTCTCGCCGCGTGACTTGAGCGATTCGGTGCCGTCGATGACATCGTCGATCGCCTTGCCGTTCCAGCCGCGCTGCGTGAACGGCGCGTGCCGCTGGGCGACATGGGTGCGCGGGTCGGTGGCGCCGCCCGCGTCGCCCTTCACGAAGACGCCCCAGCCCTGCGGGACGTGCTGGAAGTCCTCGAAGACCAGCGCGCCGGGCCGGGTGGAGCGGCGTGCGCCGACGACGCGGACGTTGTCGAACCGCACGCGTGCCTCGCCCGCCTCAGCCGTCAGCCGGAGGTCGACGGGGCCGCCGCGCTCCGGGACGGTGAAGTGGGTGAACATCCTTTGGAAGCGGGTGCCGTGCTTGCGGTCGGCGGCCACGTAGTTGCCCGCCGTGGAGGTCGCCGTCCAGTTGACCGCCGTCACGCCGTCGGACGTACGGACCTCAAGGGCCGCCCGGCGCCGCTCCCCCGCCGTCCTGCCGACCTCGACCTGTACGGACGCGGCGTACGTGCCCGGTGCGAGGCGTTCGAGGCGCTGTCCTACGGAGGCCGCGCCGCCGGGGCCGATGACCAGTTCGTGGTCGCCGAGCGCGCTCAGCTCGACGCGCGCCGGTCCGCCCGTCATCTGCCAGCCGTCCGTAGAGCCGGAGTTGAAGCCGGGGTCGTGGACCGGTGTGGCCTGCCCCCAGTGCGGGTCGGGGGTGTCGCGTACACGGGCGGGGTAGAGCACGTACGGCTGCCCGGCCGCGGCGTCGACGGTGACCTTGCCGCCCCGTACGGGCAGGTCGGCGACGTGCTCGCGGCCCTGGTCGGTGAGGCGGTACAGGGCCGTACGGGAGCGGCCCGCCCAGCCGCGTGGCAGCTGCCACTGGGTGCTGCCGCCGGCGGGGTTGTAGTGGTAGAGCTTGGCCGGGTTCCTGGCCTCGCGCGGCTCCCAGGGCAGCAGGTAGCGCCCGTCGTCGTACACGAGCCGCCCGTCGGTGGTGATGCGCCGGGTGCCGTCGGTGTCGCTGACGACGGTGTTCGTCGGCCCGGCGAAGCTGATCTCGTGCTCGGTCCAGCGCCGGATCGGGTACGCCTGGAGGTACTTGGCGGGCAGAGAGTCGGTCCAGATCAGCTCGTAGAAGACGTGCCAGTCGGTCTTGCCGACCCAGCCCTCGAAGTTGCCGGTGCGCGGGATGCCGAGCAGGGTGGGCCACTTGTCGGCGAAGACGTCCTTCTGGTGGTTGCGGATGAAGCGGATGAGCTGGGAGTTGACGCCGCGCGAGGTGTCGGCGCCGTAGTCGGTCTCGGTGGCCCAGTGCGACCAGAGCGCCGAGCGTTCGAGGCCGTGGCCCCATTCGGTGGTGATGTGCCAGCCCTGGTCGCGCAGGGCGCGCTGGAGCCGGTCGGAGTTCCAGCCGGACTCGCGGAAGACGTCGATGTAGAGGGTGTTGAGCGCGGGGTGGGTCTCGTCGCGCAGGTCCTGGAAGCGTTTGACGATGTCGCCGGAGACGAGGTCGCGGCGGGCGTCGATGCGGTAGCTCTGGTCGAGCCAGTCCCATTGTTCGTCGGTCTTGTCGACGAGCGTCTCGGAGAAGGCGTTCGCGACGGGGTAGGACTCGGTGGCGTTGACGTGGACGCCGAAGTCGCTGTGCCACTTCGCGCCCTCCTTGAGGAGGGTGTTGAGGTCGGCGAGCCCGCCGGCGCGCGTGTTGTGGTTTCCGGCGTAGTCGGGGTGCGCGGAGTCGTGGCCCTCGGACTGGTAGCCCTTGAGGAGGGTGTACTGGCGCAGCCCGTCGGTGGCCAGCGAGATCCGCTTGACCTGGTCGAGGGTGGCCAGGAAGGGGTTGGTGGCCTGGCTGGCGAAGTTGAAGGGGATGTGCGGGACGACCCTCAGGTGCTGTTCGTCGGCGCCGAGCGGGGTGACCATGATGTCGCGGAAGGCGATGGCGGCGTCCTGCCAGTCGACGGTGCCGTCGCCGCCCCGGTCGCGGGTGACGATCACCGTGGCGTACGGCAGGGGTTCGGTGGCGTCCACCGGTGAGGTGGCCGCGCGGTGTGTCCACTGGCCGCAGCGCAGTTGGGCCTCGACGGCGCCGTCCCGGCGCTCGGTGCGGTGCCAGAGCCGGCCGTTGTCCCAGGTGGTGCCGGTGCCGGGCTTGTCGTAGACGGTGTTGGTCTCGATCGCGCCGCCGAGCCTGTCGTGCGCCACGACGGCGTACGCGCAGCCCGCCGCCGCTTTCGCGGGGGTGTCGGGGGTGACCCGGACGAGGGTGTCGCCGCTCTTGGCCTTGTCGATCTCGACGCGGGCGGCCAGCAGTGTCGCGCCGCTCTGGTCGCTCCGTACGGAGACCAGGGCTAGTTCGGGCACCTCCAGTGTGCCGACGCGCAGGGCCTCGGTGTCCGCGACGCGGGTGACGCGCCACTCGACGCGCCAGCCGTCGACGGCGATCTCGACGTCGATCTCGGTGCCGCCGTCGAAGGTGAGGGTGTACGAGATCCGGCCACGTCCGGCGGGCCGGGTGGCGACCCGTGGGGTGTGCGGCGCCCCGTCGACGAGGACGCCGGTGACGGTGGCGCTCTGCCCGTGCAGGACGGCGCGGGTGCCGCGGTCGGTGTACGACACGACGCGCGGGAAGCCGCTGTCGACGCGGACCTCCAGCTCGCGGGAGCGCAGGACGGTCTCGCGGGTGCCGGGGGCGGGCGCGGGCGTGGTGGGTGCCCCCGTACCGGCCGCGAAGGCGCCGCCCGGAGCGGCGAGGGCGGCGCCCGCCCCCACGAGTGCGGTGGCGGCCACGACGGTTCTGCGGCGGGGGCCTCGGTCGCTTGCGTTGGCGTACACGTCGCTCCTCTTCGTCCACGGTGTTCCGTGCACGTCAATCTGCGTCGCGAGGAGCGGGTGCGCCCATGGACAAAGGCGGGACAGGTCTTGGACTAACGCGCCGACGGCGTGTCCGTGACCTGTCCCGCCCCTGCGGGTCACACGTTCAGGTCAGACCTGGTCAGAGAGTGGCGGCGGCCGACGCGATGGCGGAGGCGAAGGTGGAGACCTCGGTGTAGACACCGGGGTAGTTGGGCCGGGCGCAGCCGTTGCCCCAGCTCACGATGCCGACCTGGATGTTGGCGCCGGTGTTGTCCTTGCGGAACATCGGGCCGCCGGAGTCACCCTGGCAGGTGTCGACGCCGCCGGCGGAGAAGCCGGCGCAGATCTCTTCGGAGGCGATGATCTGGCCGCCGTAGTTCGAGTTGCAGGTGGCGTCGGAGACGAACGGGACGGTGGCCTTGAGGAGGTAGCGCTGCTGGGCGCCGCCCTCGGTGGCCGAGCCCCAGCCGGCGACGGTGAAGTTGCCGTTGTTGTACGCCGTGGTGGTGGCGATCTTCAGGGTCGGCAGGTTGATGGGCGTGGCGAGCTTGATGAGCGCCCAGTCCTTGCCCGAGCCGTTGTAGCCGGGGGCCTGGAGGACCTTGGTGGACTTGACCTTGATGGCGCTGGAGCTCTGGAGGTCCACGACACCGGCGGTGGCGGTGATGCTGGTGTTGTTGCCCGATCCACTCACACAGTGCGCGGCGGTGAGCACGACGGTGGTGGAGTACAGCGAGCCACCACAGCCCATGGAGAGGCGGACCATGAAGGGGAACTCACCCTGGGCGGCGCGCGTGCCGCCGACGACGGGCGGCGCGAGGGGGGCGGCGGCCTGCGTCTTGGGCGCGTCCGGCACGGGTGCGGCGGAGGCGGAGGTGGCCTGGAGGCTGATGGCGGCGAGCATGACAGCGCCGGCGGCGATGCATCTCTTGAGAACACCCTGAATGCTCAACGGTCTGCCTTTCGTGGGGGCTTGAGGGATTCATCCCTGCAGGGCACACGGGTCGACGCGCGTTGCGCGCCGTTGGCATGAGCCCGACAGGAACGCGATCCGGATTATCCGGAGGGCAGGAGCGGCCCCACAAGATACGAATCTCGGCCAACCGAACGGTCGGCCTCCGGTCGCCGTCCGGCCACCGAACACCGGAACGCCCCCTCACCCCCTCCCGCCGCGCGAGCGTCCACCGACAAGGCGCCCACACGGGCGAAAGCCGGGCCCCCGGCAAAGAGAGGGGCTGTCTCTTATACAC
>NZ_JBHUUW010000080.1:0-32451 GCF_042670825.1 Streptomyces sp. NPDC057137
CCGGCGAGCCGATCGGCTCGCCGGGGACCACGTCTCTCTGTGTGTCCGCGCTATCGCGGCTGTTCCTCCTCGTGCAGGGTCTTGACCTGACTGTCCGTCAGGGCCTTGTCGTAGACACGCACCTGGTCGATAGATCCGTTCCAGAAGTCGCCCTTGGCGCCGTCGTACTTGGCGCGGCCGAGCGACAGCGGTCCGGTGCTCACGTCGACCGGGCCGGCGGCGGCGGTCGCGACCGGTGCGCCGTCGACGTACAGCGTGATGTCGTCCGACGCCGAGTCACGGACCCCGACGAGGTGGTACCAGCGGTCCGTCTCCGGCTCGGTCACCAGCCGTGCGCGGTTGCCGCCCGGGGTGCTGAAGGCGAACGCGCCCTGGCCGTACTGGAGATAGAACGGATTCTCCGTACGCCGGCCGTCCTGGCTGACCGCCGTCGCGTAGTTGCCGGGGAGTTCGTCGAGCGTGACCCAGGCCGACACCGAGTAGCTCTTGGTGGTGTCGACGACCGGTCCTTCGGTCTGCGCGTACTGGCCGTCGCCGTCGAAGGCGAGCGCGGAACCGCTGACGCCCGGCGTCCAGGTGGAGCCGCCGACCAGGCTGAGTGCCTTGCCGTTCGGGCCCTTGTCCGTGGCCTTGGTGCCCTTCCCCTCGTCCAGCGGCCAGTGTCCGCCGCCGCTCAGCTCGTCCCGTTCGCCCGCTTCGGCGCCGGCCTTGATGACCTTCAGGTTGATGTCGCGTACGCGCGCCGGGTCGACCTTGATCTGCCTGCGGTCGTAGGTGTAGAAGCCGTTGAGTTCGTTCTCCAGGTCGCTGACCTGGGTGTAGACGGAGCCCGACAGTTCGGCGTTCGCCGCTTCGAGGTAGAAGTCCGTGGTGTTCTGGACGTACTTCGCGGTGAGCGCGTCCTTGTCGGCCACCCCGCTGTAGATCGCGGCGGGCGGGCCGGGCCACATGTGCCCGGGGGTACGGAGCGTGAAGCCGCCGTGCTCACCGTCCATCGCGGCGCGGTGGTCGGGGAACGGGGCGTCGTTGTTGACGTAGTCGTGGTGGTCGATGATCTCGCCCTTGCCCGAATCCCCCTTGGAGGAGCAGCAGTTGACGCCGCTGTGCGCGTTGACGATACGGGAGGGGTCGGTCTGCTTCACCGATTCGGCGATCCGGCCGGTCTCCTCCCGGTTCCACTCGCCCCAGCCCTCGTTGAAGACGATCCAGCCGATGACGGACGGCGAGTTGTGCAGTTGCCGCATCATCTGCTTGCCCTCGTCGACGAAGGTCCGCTGTCCCGCCTCGCTGGTGATGTCGCTGGAGACGAAGTCCTGCCAGACGAGCAGTCCGAGCTTGTCGGCGTGGTGGTAGAAGCGGGCCGACTCGACCTTGATGTGCTTGCGTACGGCGTTGAAGCCGAGCTTCTTCTGCGCTTCGAGGTCGAACTTGAGGGCCGCGTCGCTGGGCTGCGTGTAGAGGCCGTCGGGCCAGAACCCCTGGTCCAGCATGGCGAGGGAGAAGATCGGCTTTCCGTTGAGTACGAGCTTCTGGTAGCCGCCGACCTTCTCGATACCGACGGACCGCATACCGAAGTAGCTGTCGACGCTGTCGGTGGACCGGCCGTCGGTGAGGGTGACGTCGAGGTCGTAGAGGTACGGGTCGCCCGGTGTCCAGAGCCGCTGGTTCTTGATCGGCAGGCGCAGTTCGGTGCCGGGTCGGCCGCTGACCGTCGAGACGATCCTCCCGCGCGCGTCGCGTGCGACCGCCCTGACCTTGGCGTCCGGTGAGGCCTTGGCGGAGTTGACGGTGACGGCCAGGGTGCGCGAGTCGATGTCGGGCGTGGTGACGAGTTCGTCGACGGCCGCCTTCGCGACCGGCTCCATCCAGACCGTCTGCCAGATGCCCGACGACTGGGTGTAGACGATGCCGCCGGGGTCGGTGGACTGCTTGCCCATCGGCTGGTTGGGGCCGTTGGTGTCCGTGACGGCGACGACGATCTCCTGCGGGCCCTTGCCGCCGCTGCGGAGGGCGTCGGTGATGTCGGCGCTGAACGCCGTGTAGCCGCCGGTGTGTTCGGTGACCTGCTTGCCGTTGACCCAGACGCGGGTCGCGTAGTCGACGGCGTCGAAGTTGAGCTTCAGCCGCTTGCCGCTGCCGACCTGCCAGTTCGCGGGGACGGTCACGAGCTTGCGGTAGAACATGTGGTCTTCGTGGCGTTCGAGGCCGGAGAGCTGCGACTCGACCGGGAACGGCACGATGATCTTCTCGTCCAGGTCCTTGCCGAAGACGGGCTTCTCGTCCTTCTCGGCGCCCGCGAACTGCCAAGGACCGTTGAGGTTCTTCCAGTTGTCGCGCACCTGCTGCGGACGCGGGTACTCGGGCAGCGGGTTGTCCGGGTCGAGCTTGTCGCCCCACTCGGTGGTGAGCCGGTGCGTGGACTCGTTGGCCGCCGTGCGCATGATCTCCGGCACGGTCTCGCCGCCGACCTGGAGGCCGCCCTGACCGTCGTAACGGAAGCTGACCCGCTGGTCCTTCTGGACCGGCTCCTTGAGCGTGACGGTCAGGGAGTACGGGTCACCGGGGGTGCGGGCGACGGAGGAGACCGGCATCGGGGTCGTGTCGACCTCGACCTTCAGATGGTCCTTGATCGCCGCGATCGTGCCGCCGACCTTGTCCTCGAAGGTCGCGCGGACGCGGCGGCCGTCCTTCCCGACCGTCAGCGAGACCGGGTAGATCTCGAAGTCGGCGGGCGGGGTGAACGCGGACTCGGGGACGATCTGCTTCTCGGTCCCCGCACCCGACCAGCGCAGGAACATGTTCGCGCCGCCGATGTCCTGGAACATCTCGACGCGGATCTCCTGCGGCTCACCGGCCGTGAGCGTGACCGGTGCGCTGGTCTGCTCCTTGTCCCAGTCCGGCTCCCAGTGGTCGATGACCGCCTTGTCGCCGATCCAGACGCGGAAGCCGTTGTCGCCGGTCGCGTAGAAGGTGTAGTCGCCGCTCGCCGGGGCCTCGATACTGCCGGTCCAGCGGGCGGTGGTGTGTTCCGTACGGCCGGTCAGCGACTCGAACGTCGAGGCCAGGCCCGGGAATTCGATCTGCGGGTCGAGGGCCACTCCCCCGAGGTCGGCGAAGTCGCGCGCGCCGGGCGCGGACATGCTGAAGTACTCGCCCTTGAGGCCGTGCACCTCGCCGGCGGGCGCGGCGGCGGGCGCGGTGTCCGCGGCCGTCGCGGCCGGGGAGAAGCCGGTCGTCGGCAGCAGCAGGGCGACGGCGAGCAGCAGTGAGCGGAACAGGGGGCGGGAGCGCAGCAGTGGGCGGGCGGCGGGCTTTCGTCTCATGGAAGTCCTCGATGTCCTCGCGCGGACGGGGGCGGAAGGGGTTTCGTCCCGGCATTACAACGTTGGAAAGTGTCCGCAGCGGAATGACAGCACGACCGCTCGCCGGGTGTCCAGAGTTACGACACAAGGTGTTCGCGGGACGTGCGTGAGAAATGGTGCTCGTGAGAAATGGTTTGCCGTGGCGCGGGTTCGGCTCTACGGTCGTCCCCATGAAGCGTGCCGCCATGACGACGACGCCGGAGAGTGTCCCGGCGCGCTGACTGCTGATCCAGTTCGAAGCCCCGGGGCGAGTGCCCCGGGGCTTCGTCGCGTGGTCACTCGTTCCGCACCAGCGAGGAGACCACCATGCACGACCACCGCAGGCTCGGCCGCGAGTTGGGCCTGTTCGACACCGACCCGCTGATCGGCGCGGGGCTGCCGTACTGGCTGCCCGACGGAGCGACCGTGCGGCACGCCCTGGAGGAGTACATCCGCGGTGCGGAGCGGCGCGCGGGCTACCGGCATGTGTACTCGCCGGTGCTGGGCAAACGGGAGTTGTACGAGATCTCCGGGCACTGGTCGCACTACAGCGACGACATGTTCCCGCCGATGGAGCTGGGCGGGGAGCAGTTCGTCCTGCGGCCGAGCCTGTGCCCGCACCATGCGCTGATCTACCGGTCCCGCGCCCACAGCTACCGCGAACTGCCGCTGCGGATGGCCGAGTTGGGCGGCATGTACCGCTCCGAGCTGTCCGGGGTGCTGGGCGGCCTCACCCGCGTACGGTCGATTCAGCTCAACGACGCGCATATCTTCTGCACCGTGGACCAGGTGGCCGAGGAGGCGCGGGCCGCGCTGGAGCTGATCCGGCGGGCGTACGACGCGCTCGGCATCCGCCCGGCGCGGTTCCGGCTCTCGCTGCCGGGACCCGGCGGGAAGTACGTCGCCGATCCGGCCCTGTGGGAGCGGTCCGCGGCGCTGCTGACCGAGGTGCTGGACAGCTCGGGCGTCGCGTACGAGGCGGTGGAGGGCGAGGCGGCGTTCTACGGCCCGAAGATCGATGTGCAGATCGCCGACGAGGCCGGGCGCGAATCGACCTTGTCCACCGTCCAGGTCGACTTCCACCAGCCCGAGCGGTTCGGTCTGCGGTACATCGGCGCCGACGGGGCCAGGCACCGGCCGGTGATGATCCACCGCAGTGTCATCGGCAGCGTCGAGCGGGCTGTCGCGCATCTCGTGGAGCGGCACGGCGGCGCCTTTCCCGGCTGGCTCGCGCCGACCCAGGTCGTGGTGCTGCCGGTCTCCGACACCGAACTGCCGCAGGCGGAACGGCTCGTGGAGCGCTGTGCCGCGCAAGGGCTGCGGGCGGAGGTCTCGGGGCCGGAGCACGGCACCCTGGGCGCGCGGATCAGGGCGGCCAGGCTGGTGCCGTACCAGGCGGTGATCGGGGCGCGGGAGGCCGCCGGGGACTCGGTCGCGCTGCGACTGCGGGACGGGCGGCGCGTGGACGCCCTGCCGGCGGGCGAACTGCTCGCGCGTGTCGGCGCGCTGGTCGGTGCCTTCAGCACCGATCTCTGGGAGGAGAAGTAGGAGGGCGAACGAGAGAGTGAACAGCAGAACGAGGCCGGCCGTCGTGCGTCCGGCTCATGATCTTGGGTAGCCGGTTCTCATGTTGAAGCACCGACGTATCCGAATCCTGCTGGTCCTGCTGGCGAGTTGGGCCGCGACGGCCGGGGTGGAGCGGTTCCGCGGGGATCTGCCCTGGCTCACGGCCGTCGTACACGCACTGCCGTGGGCGGCGCTGGTCGCGTTCGTCTGGTGGTTCGCGGAGTGGACCCAGGTGCGGCGCCGCCCCTCCTGACCGGTCGGGCCCGGAGGATGTCTCGTTGGTCTCACCCCGTCGACCGCTGGGAGGCGATTGACGGGGTACCCGGTGCTCAGGGACGGAAGGCCGGCAGACGGCCGGCCCTCCGGACCGAACCGCACTCGGCGGTATCAAGAATGGGGAGTCTCAGATGTACATAGGTCTTGGAACAGTCGTCGTCATCCTGATCGTCATCGTCGTCGTCATGCTTCTGCGTCGACGCTGACCCTCCACCACCGGATCCACATGCTTACTCCAGTCGACAACCATTAGGTTCCGCACTACAGTCGTCTGTATGGAGAGCATTCAGCCCGGTACGCCCGAGTCCCCGCCCCAGACAGCGGCTCCGCTGCTGGGTGAGCCTCTGCCGGTCGAGCTCATGAACACGATCTGGGTCGGCCGGGACGGCGTACACGACGAGCTGACACATCCCGAAGGTCTCGCGGCCTGGCTGCGCGGCGTCCAGCCGCGCCTCTCAACGGCCGGCGGACCGTCCCTCGCGCAGCTGCCGAACCCGTCGGCGGAAGATCTCCGACGGTTCCGGCGGCTGCGCGACGCGCTGCGCCTCCTCGCCGCCGTCACGACCGGCGACACACGGGACACGCGTGGCGCGGGGCTCGCCCCGGACACCGTCCCCGGCGTCGCGTCCGACGCCGCCCCCCTCACGACGGCGGTCGCCGCCGTCAACGAAGCCTGCGCGTACGCGCCCTCCTGGTCCGCACTGGAGTGGACCGGGGCCGTCGGGCCGACCCGTACGGATGTCACGAACGGCACCCCGTACGCGCGGATCCTCTCGCGCGTCGCGGAGGAGGGGGTACGCCTCTTCACCGGGCCCGGCAGGGCCGAGTTGCGGGCCTGCCACGGTCCGCGCTGCGTGCTGTATTTCGTGCGCTCCCACCCACGCCGGGAGTGGTGTTCCGCCGACTGCGGAAACCGCGCCCGGGTGGCCCGCCACTACCGGCGCCACCGCGACGCCGGCGAGGCGGCGAAGGCGTGAGCCGACACCCCGCAGGGGCGTGAACAGGCGCCCCGCAGGGATGCGAACCGACACAGACACTCGGGGCCTCAGACAAGGAGTCCGTCATGGTCAACGTCCATCACCGCTACGCGACCGTCCAGGGCCGAGAGCTGTTCTACCGGGAGGCCGGCCCGGCCGACGCGCCCGTGCTCGTCCTGCTGCACGGCTTCCCCACCAGCTCGTTCATGTTCCGCCACCTCATCCCGGAGCTGGCGGACCGCTATCACGTCATCGCCCCCGACCACCTCGGCTTCGGTCTGTCCGACGCGCCGCAGGTCGGGGAGTTCGACTACACCTTCGACGCCCTCGCCGACCTGACCGGGCAACTGCTCGCCGGACTCGGGGTGTCCCGGTACGCCATGTACGTCCAGGACTACGGCGCCCCCATCGGCTGGCGCCTGGCGCTCAAGGACCCGGACGCCATCACGGCGATCATCACGCAGAACGGCAACGGGTACGAGGCGGGCCTCGTCGAGAACTTCTGGGGGACCGCCCGCGCCTACTGGCGCGAACAGACCCCCGAGACCGTGGGCGCCATCCGAGAGGCCCTCAGCCTGGACACGATCAAGTGGCAGTATCTGCACGGCGTACCGGACCCGAGCCTCGTCAGCCCCGACACCTGGCTGCACGACCACGCTCTCGTCTCGCGTCCTGGCAACGACCGCGTCCAGCTGAAGCTGCTGCTCGACTACGCCAACAACCTGCCGCTCTACCCGCCCCTGCACGCCTATCTGCGTGACCGCCGGCCTCCGCTGCTGGCCGTCTGGGGCAAGAACGACGAGATCTTCGGCCCGGCCGGCGCGGAGGCGTTCACCGCCGATGTGCCCGACGCGCAGGTGCACCTCGTCGACGGAGGCCACTTCCTGCTCGAAAGCGCGCTGGACGAGGTCGCCGAGCTGATCCGCACGTTCCTCGCGAAGGCGGACCTGCCGGCCGGCTGACGAACCGGGTCCGCCCCCGGCGAGAACGACAGGACACCCGCCAAGGCAAGAGCCCCGGCCGACACACCGCGCACTGCCCGTCCCGCCCGCACGGCGAGTGGAGAATCCAGAAATGACGGATTCCTCATCAGCCGCCGAATACACCGGGCGGACCGAGTGCGGTGGGCCGACGCGGACGCCGTGGCGGGCGTTCCTGCGTACCGAGACCGGGAGCGCGGCCGTCCTGCTGGTCGCGGTGATCGCCGCGCTCGCCTGGGCGAACGCCGACCTCTCGTCGTACGACCGCTTCTGGCGGACGCACGTGGGGCTGTCGTTCGGGTCGCGGAGTCTGTCTCTCGAAGTACGCGACTGGGTCAACAGCGGTCTGATGGCGGTGTTCTTCTTCGTCGTCGGGCTTGAGGCGCGCCGCGAACGGGACATGGGCGAGCTGCGCGACGGGCGGCGGATCGCGCTGCCCGTGTTCGTCGGGGTCAGCGGCATGCTCGTGCCCGTCGCGATCTATCTCCTCGTCAACGCCGGGCACGGCACCACCCACGGCTGGGGTGCCGCGATGTCCACGGACACGGCCTTCGCCCTGGGCATGCTCGCCCTGCTCGGCAGGCGGCTGCCCACGGGGCTGCGTACGTTCATCCTGGCCGTGACCGTCGTCGACGACTTCGTGGCTCTCGGGGTCATCACCTTCGCCTACAGCGAGCGCGTCCATCCCGTCGCGCTGGTCGTGGCCATCGGCATCCTCGGTGTGATCGTGCTGCTGCGCTACCAGGGCGTACGCCAGGGCGGCTGGTACGCGCTGCTGGCGGCGGCCGCGTGGGTCGCGCTGTGGGAGTCCGGTGTCGACCCCGTCGTCATCGGGCTGATCATGGGGCTGCTCACCTCCGCGTATCCCGCCGCCCGCGGGGATCTGGAACGGGCCAGCGGCCTCTTCCGCCGGTTCAGGGAACAGCCGACGCCGGAGCTCGAACGCTCCGCGCGGATCGGGCTGGCGTCGGCGATCTCGCCGAACGACCGGCTGCTGCGGATGTACCACCCATGGTCCAGCTATGTGATCGTGCCGGTGTTCGCGCTGGCCAACGCCGGTATCCCGATCACCGCCGAGGAGTTGTCGCAGGCGTTCACCTCCCCCGTCACGCTGGGCATCGTGTGCGCCTTCGTCGTCGGCAAACCGATCGCGGTCCTCACCGCCTCGTGGCTGACCGCGCGCCTCAGCCACGGCCGGCTGCGCCCGCCCGTGGGCTGGGGCGCCGTCGCCGCCGGCGGGACAATCGCGGGTGCCGGGTTCACGGTGTCGCTGCTGATCGCCACCCTGGCCTTCGACGGTGAACAGCTGGAGAACGCGAAGATCGGCACGCTCACCGCCCTGATCTGCGCGTTCGCGGTGACCTGGGCCGTCAGCGCCGTGATCGGGCTGCTGCCGAAGCGGCGCCGTAACCGCGCCCTGCTCGGCACGGCCGAGTCGATCGTCGACCTCGCGGTCATGGTCGATCCCGAACTCGACAAGATCCGCGGCCCGTTGGACGCCCCGGTCACGGTCGTGGAGTACGGCGACTTCGACTGCCCGTACTGCGGGAAGGCCGAACCGGTCATCCGGGAGCTGCTGGCCGACTTCGGCGACGTCCGCTACGTATGGCGGCACATGCCGCTGACCGATGTGCACCCAGGTGCGATGCTCGGCGCCGAGGCGTCGGAGGCGGCGCACGACCAAGGGGCGTTCTGGGGCATGCACGATCTCCTGCTGGCGCGCGAGGGCACGCTCCGGTTCACGGACGCGCTGCGCTTCGCCGCCGATCTCGGTCTGGACACCGAGCGCTTCGAGCGGCACCTGCGGCGTCACAAGGGCGCGGGGCGGATCGCCGACGACGTGGACTCGGCCGACGTCAGCGGGGTGTCCGGGACGCCGACGTTCTTCATCAACGGGCGCCGCCACCACGGGGCGTACGACATCGACCATCTCTCGGCGGCGGTGCGCACCGCCCGGCAGCAGGCGGCGCTCACCGAGCCGGAGTCATGACGCCGGAGAGCCGTTCCCTCAGGTGTTCAACGGGTCGCCGTCCACGGCCAGTTCGGCCGCCGCGCGGGCAAGGGTGGGGCGGTGGCCGAAGAGGCCGGGCAGGCCGCCCGAGTGCAGGAAGACCGTACGGCTGCCCGGTGTGATCTCACCGGAATTGACCGCGGCCGTCAGCCCGGCCATCGCGCGACCGGTGTAGGTGGGGTCGAGCACCATGCCCTCGGTGCGGGCGGCCAGGGTGAGGGCGGTCATGACCGGTTCGGTGAGCGCGGGATAACCGGCGCCGACCTGGTCGAGGCGGATACGCAGGGACTCCGGGGAGAAGTGCGTACCGGAGAGCCCGGAGACCAGGTCCGACACGACGCGGGCCGGCTCGTCGACGGCTCCGCAGTCGACGCCCAGTACCCGCTCGGGCCCCAGCGCGTCGACCAGTCCGGCCATGGTGCCGCCGGAGCCGAGCGCGACCACGACGGACGTCAGGTCGGGTGCCTGGGTGAGGATTTCCTGTCCGCACTCGACGTAGCCGCGCGCGCCGAGCACGCTGGTGCCGCCGAAGGGGATCAGCGCGGGGACGGCGCCCCGGTCCCGCAGCGTGCCCGCCACATGCCGGGCGGTGGCGGCTGTCTCGTCCCTGCCGCCTTCGCCGGCCCACACCACCCGCGCGCCGAACAGGCCGTCGAGCGTGAGATTGCCGGACTCGGACGATCCGGGTCCGCCGGCGAGTACGAGAACGACGTCGAGCCCCAGCCGGGCGCCGGCCGCCGCGGTGAGGCGGGCGTGGTTGCTCTGCGGCGCGCCGGTCGTCACGAGGACCGTGGCGCCGTCGGCCAGCGCCGCCCCGCAGGTCCATTCCAGTTTGCGTACCTTGTTGCCACCGCCGCCGAGGCCGACGAGGTCGTCGCGTTTGACCCACAGGTCGTCGGCGCCGAGGCCGAGTGCGCGGGCCAGGCGTGGCATCGGTTCGAGCGGGGTCGGCCAGCTGCCGAGCGTGGCGCGGGGCGGCTCGACGCCGCCCGTAGACGTGGTCACCATGGTTCTACTCTGCCTGCCCGATCCGCGACTCGCCGCTCGCGGCGTCCTGCCCCGCGCGCCGCGCCGGACAGCCACGCCGACCTACCGGTCCTCGTGGGCCTCGTGGTCCGGTGGTCTATTCGGTGTCGGTGGACGTGCGCCCGACCAGCCGTTCATAGCGCTGGCGAGCGGCCTGCGGAGTGCCGAGACCGAGACCGAAAGCGACCTCCTGCCAGGTCATCCCCCTGCCCCGCGCCATCTGGAGCAGTCCCGCTTCCAGTTCGTCCATGTCCCCACGGGCGCGCGGTACGAGGCTCAGTGCGGCGGTGATGTCGGCCCGGTCCACCTCCGGCTCCCCCTCCTCAGGCTTCGCCGCCCCGCTGAGCAGGAACGACACCAGCCGGACGGCTTCGTGCGGCGCGATGACGGACGGGTGCGCCTGCCTGCGGCGCTGAGCGTCGGTGGCCGCGTGCCGCTCGGCGATACGGAACAGGGACGCGTGCACGCGGTGCGCACGGGCCTGGTCCGGGTGCGGAGCGGTGAAGGGGTCGGAGGCGTGCTGGTCAGGTGTCGATGGCATACGGCAAGCATGCTTCGACACACATCACAGTGTCAACTGATCGTGTTGAACAGTTCGTTCAATACCTGTTCGACCCGTGACTCACGGGCGGTACACCTCGCCCGGCTTCGGGACCGCCGGCGCGAAGAGCTGGGGAACGGTCACGAAGGTGAAGCCACGCTTCTTCAACTTCTCGATGATCCCGGGCACGGCCGGAACCGTCCCGTCGTAGATGTCGTGGAGCAGGATGATCCCGTCGGCGGACGCGTCGTCGAGGATGCGGCGCTCGATGAGGGCGGAGTCGGTCGTGGAGTAGTCCTTGGCCGTGGCGCTCCACAGGATTTGCGACAGGCCGAGGTCACGGGAGATGTCCGTGACGTCGTCGTTGGTACGGCCCTGGGGCGGGCGCATCAGCGTGGGCCTGTGCCCGGTGATCTTGGCGATGGCGTTCTGTGTGCGTCCGAGTTCCTCACGTATCCCGTCCCGGTCGAGATCGGTGAGTATGCCGTGGCTCCAGGTGTGGTTGGCGACTTCGTGCCCCTCGTCGGCGATGCGGCGCACGGTGTCGGGATGGGCCAGAACGTGGTTCTTTCCCAGCAGGAAGAAGGTGGCCGGCACCTTCTTCTCCTTGAGGATGTCCAGCAGCCGGGGCGTGTCCTTGCCGGGGCCGGCGTCGAAGGTGAGGGCGATGCACTTGGCCTTGGCGCAGTCGACGGAGCCGTACGCCCCCTTGCCGTCACCAGCCGCGTCACCTCTGACCGAGGCGGGCGAGACGGTCTGCGTCCCGCAGCCGGTGAGGGTCAAGGCAAGGGTCGCGACGACGGCGAGCGCGGCGGCGGCCGTACGGCGCACGGGTGCGAATGAGCCGTTTTCGGGCATGGCGGAGCTGGGTGTGGCGTTTTTGGGCATGGCGGAGCTCTCTCTGCGTGCTGTGTCTGTGTTCTGCGCCTGTGTTCTGCGTCTGTGGTTCGCGGCATGCGGCCGTACGGGCGGAACCGGCGCGACGGAACCCGCCCCGGGGTCCCGCGACGGTGCGCGCGAGCGGGGTTGTGCGGGAGTGGGGCGCGGGGGCGCCGCGTGAAGGAAGTGGCCCTCAGAAGGGCGAGTGCTTACATCCGGATCCCGTCACCGCGAGCGGGCGCGGGGGCGGCCGGATGGGGCCGGGCAGGGCAGAACAAGCCAGGCCAGGCGGGGTCCCATGACATGCGAGTCACTATACACACGCTGTATACGCGGAGTGCATAGAGGTCCGGAAGTCGCCCATCGAAGGACGGCAACACGGTGAACCCGCTCAATTCGTACGTTGGAGTGCCCCGTTACGGGAACACGGTCCGGGACAGCCGAGGTCCAGGTCCCGAGCCGAAAGGCGGGCCCCGGGCCCTCTCAGCAGGAGGCCGCGGAGACGATGGACGCCAACCTCACGTTCACCCTGGTCGTCGCCGCCGTCGCGGTCGCGGTCGTCGCGATGCTCGTCGCGACGGTCGTTCTGTTCGTCAAGGTCTTCCGGACCCGCCGGCTGCTGCTCCAGGCAGGGGTGCCGCTGACCAACCGCGCCGCGTACTGGGGAGCCCTCATCTATGTGGTGAGCCCCGTCGACCTGCTGCCCGACCCCGTCTACCTCGACGACATCGGCGTCCTGCTGCTCGCCCTGCGCTCCCTGCACGCGGCGTCGGCCGGTGCGGTGGCTCACGTCCAGGGCCGTGAACGCAAAGGATCGCGGACGAGAAGCACTCGTCCGCGATCCCTCGGTTCCCCGTGAAGGAGCCCTGCGGGGCTCCGATTGATCAGCTGAGCCGGTGGACCAGCTGGGTGTTCAGTTCGTAGCGCGCGCCGACTATCTCAAGCTCACCCGCGGCCACCTTGGCGGCGAGGTCGGCGTCCGCCGCCAGGCTTGAACGGACCAGCTCCACCTGGGCGTTGACCGTGGCGTCCACGCGCGCGTCGCCCTCCTGCGAGTGGTCGATCGCGGGCTTGATCTGGTCGGCCAGATACTGGATGTGGGCGGGCAGGGGCTCGCCCGTCTCCTCCGCGTGCACGGCGGCGGCGACGGCGCCGCAGGACTGGTGCCCGAGGACCAGGACCAGCGGGATGCCCAGCTCCAGGACGCCGTAGGCGATGCTGCCGCGGACAGCCTCGTCCAGGACCTCACCGGCGGAACGGACGGTCATGAGGTCGCCGAGCCCCTGGTCGAAGACCAGCTCCGGCGGTACGCGCGAGTCGATGCAGCCGAGTATCAGCGCGAAGGGGTCCTGGCCGGACACCAACGCCTGCCGCACGGACTGCGACTCGTTCGGGTGGTGCTGATTGAAGGTGCGCCACCGGCGGTTGCCCGTGGAGAGTTCCGCCAGCGCGGCGGCGGGAGTGGTGGGCCTCTTGGAACGCGAAGTGGGAGTCCGGGTGGCGGCACCCGCCGGCGAACCGGCGATGAGTCCGCTTCCGGCCGCGGTGGCGACCGCCGCGGTGGCAACGGAGGCGCGGAGCAGCGCGCGGCGGCTGGTCGCCACCGGCATCTGAGCATGTGTGGTCATCTTCACGCACGGACGTTAACGCCCGTAACATTAAAGGACTTTCATACATGGGAAGTCTTGGGTGTCTCTTGAATATCCCTTGGCTATAAATGACCTGAGCGTGACCACTGACGATCGATTCGCGACGTCCAGTGATCGACGAAACGCTTCTCGCGCGTGCGCGCGCGAGGCAGTCCGCGAGGCCGAACTGCGCCTGGAGCGACTGGAGTTCACCTTGACGACACGTTCCGTTCAGCTACCGCCGCTCAGTGGAAGACACCGCTGTACGCGTTGAGGGCGGGCTGGCCGCCGAGGTGCGCGTACAGCACGTTCGAGGCCGCCGGGATGTCTCCCCCGCGTACGAGATCGATCAGCCCGGCCATCGACTTCCCCTCGTACACCGGGTCGATGATCATGCCCTCCAGGGAGCCCGTGAGCCGGACGGCATCGAGCGTGGACTCCACCGGAATGCCGTAGAGGTCCCCGGCCCAGCCGTCCAGGACGGTTATCTCGTCGTCCCGCACGTCCCTTCCCAGGCCGATGAGTTCGGCGGTCGCGCGGGCGATCCTCGCGACCTGGGCGTAGGTCTCGTCGATCTTGGCCGAGGCGTCGATGCCGAGAATCCTGCGGGGACGGTCCTGGCCGGCGAACCCCGCGATCATGCCCGCCTGTGTGCTGCCCGTGACGCTGCACACCACGATCGTGTCGAAGAAGACGCCCAGTTCGCGCTCCTGGCGCTCGACCTCGTAGGCCCAGTTGGCGAAGCCGAGCCCGCCGAGGGGATGGTCCGAGGCGCCGGCCGGGATCGCGTACGGGGTGCCGCCCCCGGCCTTCACATCGGCCAGGGCGCGGTGCCAGCTGTCCTTCTCGCCGATGCCGAACCCCGCGTCGGCCAGGCGCACTTCGGCGCCCATCATGCGGGAGAGCAGGATGTTGCCGACCTTGTCGTTGACGGCGTCGGGCCAGTCGACCCAACTCTCCTGGACCAGAACCGCCTTCAGCCCGAGCCGGGCGGCGACGGCCGCGACCTGCCGTGTGTGGTTGGACTGGATGCCGCCGATGGTGACGAGGGTGTCGGCACCCTGCGCGAGGGCGTCGGGGACCAGATACTCCAGCTTGCGGGTCTTGTTCCCGCCGTACGCGAGACCGCTGTTGCAGTCCTCGCGCTTGGCCCAGATACGGGCGCCGCCGAGGTGGGCGGTGAGGCGGTCGAGCGGGTGGACGGGGCTGGGGCCGAAGAGGAGGGGATGACGCGGGAAGCCGTCGAGGTTCATCTGATGCTCCTGAGGTCGTGGCGGGGTGCGGGCGGGGCCCAGGGGGGGGCGTCGCGGGTCAGGCCTCGTGCTCGTCGCCGTCGCCGTTGTCGTGGCCGTCGCCGCTGTCGTCGGACGGCAGGGCGTCCAGAAGCGGGGCGAGCGTCTCCCAGTTGGCGCGGGTGGCCGCCGCGGCTCCGTCCACGTCGCCGGCGGCGCACAGTTCGACGATCCGGTCGTGCTGGGCGACCGAGCCCCGGCCGCTCAGTGAGGAGAAGCGCAGCCGCTCGACGCGGCGCAGCACCGGTGTGAACTGTTCGAGCACGGCGCGCAGGGCCTGGTTCGCGCTCGCGGTGACGGCGACGCCGTGGAACACGTCGTCGGCGGCCAGTGCCGCGTCCACGTCGTTCCTGTTCAGGGCGGAGGCGAAGCGGGTGTTGGCGTCGCGCATGGCGTCGAGTTCGGCCGTGGACAGGTTGGGCAGGGCTTCCCGTACGGCCAGTTCGTGCATGGCGGCGGTGACGGACTGCGCGCCCCGGGCGGCCCGGAGGTCCAGTGGGCTGACGATCGTGTAGCGGCCGGGCTTGGTCCGTACGAGACCGGTCTGTTCCAGACGTGTCAGCGCCTCCCGGATGGGGGTGCGGCTGATGCCCAGCCACTCCACGAGATCGCTGTCGTTGAGCCGCTCCCCCGGCGTGAGTATGCCGTCGACGATCGCGTCTCTGAGGGCCTTGTAGGCGTTCTCCCGGAGGAGCGATCTGGAGACGAGCCCTCGGCTCTGGGGTACCGGCATGCAATATATTGCACATCGCCAGCGTCGGAACGTCAAGAACGAGCCTGGTCGCCGGAGCGGAACGGGTCCGGGCGGCCGGGCGCGGCGGTCAGCTCACGCCGCGCGGCCGGAACTGGACGCTGATGCGCGCGCCCACGGCGCGCGTCGTCTTGGGGATCGCATGCTCCCAGGTGCGCTGACAGGAGCCGCCCATCACGATGAGGTCGCCATGGCCGAGCGGCCGGCGGACGACGGTGCCGTGGCGGTGGCGGGGCCGTAGCACCAGATCGCGTGGGGCACCGACGGACAGGATCGCGACCATGGTGTCCTCGTGCGAGCCCCGGCCCGTCCGGTCGCCGTGCCAGGCGACGCCGTCATGGCCGTCGCGGTAGTAGCAGAGTCCGGCGGTCGCGAACGGCTCGCCCAACTCACCGGCGTAGTACGCGCTCAGCGCGTCGCGCGCCTCGTCCAGGACCGGGTGCGGCAGCGCCTCCCGCGTACCGTCGCCCCGCTCTCCGTAGAAGGCGAGCAGCCGCGGCACCGCCACCTCCCGCTCGTACATCCGCCGCCGCTCGGCCCGCCACGGCACGCCGGAGGCCAGCTCCTCGTACAGCGCGTCGGCCCCGCCGAGCCAGCCGGGGAGCAGATCGATCCACGCCCCGTCGCCGAGGACGGTCCGCCGGACGTCCGTGAGCGGACCGAGCCGGATCTCGTCGGTCTGGTCGAAGAGTGAACCCTGCGCGTGCGCTGCCATACGTCCAGCATAACCACACATTCGAACGTATGAACGATTACTTGCCCCGGCTGGACACCAGTGTGAAGACCGGCCTCAGCTCAGCCCCTCCCGCCGGTCCAGCCACTCACGCGGCGCGCCGTCCACCCCCGTACGCGCGCCCACGATGCCGCCCGTGATGGCGCACGTCGTGTCGACGTCGCCGAAGGCCTCGGCCGTCGCCCACAGCGCGGCCTCCAGGTCGTCGTGGTGCCTGGCCGCCGTCCAGACGGCGAACGGGACGGTGTCGTCGGCCCGGATGCGCTGTCCGTTGCCGAGGATGTCCGACGCCTTCCACGGCTCGGTGTCGAAGGGCACGTCCACCGCCCGCGCGAGGCCGTCCCGTACCGGTCCCTGAGGGGTCGCCTCCGCGACCGCCGCGATCGTCAGTTCACCGCGGGCCGAGAGTGCCGCGGCGACCGCGACGGCCACGGCGCCCGCGATGCCCTGCGGATGGGCGTGGGTGACCTCGGCCGACAACGTGGCCTGTTCCACGACGCGTTCGGGGTCGTCCGCGAACCGTGCGCCGAGGGGCGCGACGCGCATCGCCGCCCCGTTCCCGAGGCTGCCGCCCTCGAAGAGGGTGGGCGCGAGGGTCCGCCAACTCGCCGGTTCCACGAGGAGTTGGGGCAGCAGGATGTGCATGCCGTGCCCGTAGCCGCGCCCCGGGTCGGCGTCGAAGGTGAGCGCGAAGCAAAGGGCGAGACGGTCCTGGTCGATGAAGCCGCCCTGGTCGAGGACCCGTTGGACGGCGAGGGCCATCGCCGTGTCGTCGGTCCAGTGCCACTCGGGCTCCTGCGGCGTGATGCGGGCCTTGATCTCCGCGTACGCCCGCGACCGGTCGCGGAAGAGCGGGAACCAGCGCTCGCCGAAGGCGTCGCCGAGTGCGAGCCCTTCGAGACTCCGGCGGGCCGCCTCCCGGCCGGACGAGGGCAGGGCGGCCGGAGTGGCCGGCGAGTTCGGCGAGGGCGTGACGGGGGTCGTACCGGGCCGGGCCGGAGGTCGCGTCGGTGGCGTCATGCGCCTCATGCTGCCGTGCGCGGCCTCCGGCCGTACATCCCTTTTGGTGTCCCCTTCGCCGACCGCTCCGGGCCGGTGACCGCACTCAGCTGAGGCAGCTCGCCGTGCGGGCGTTCGCCGGATCGAGGGCGTTGAGTACGAGGCGGTACATGACCGTGCTGTAGGCGATGCCCAGGTGCGCGCTCATGTCGATCGGGCACGCGTCCTGGAGGGTGAGATTGTCCACCGGGGCGTCGGGGCCCGCCGCGAGGTACTGCTGGCGGTAGGGCGTGACCACCTCGTCGGTGCGCGTGACGACGGTCGTGTAGCGGACGCCGGGCACGGTGTCACCGTCGGCGTCCAGCCGGGCGTTGACGTCGGAACCGACGGTCTGGTCCTTCGCCGCCTGCCCGGCCATCTGTGCCGTGGTGTCCAGCACGCGCAACGACTTGGCGAGGGACGCCATGCCCGACGCCGTCGTCCCGTGGTTGCTCGGCGCGATGCCCACCAGCCGGTGGGTCTTCGCGGCGCCGCCGTCGAACTTCAGATACCAGCGCGGCAGCAGACCGCCGCCCTGGGAGTGCCCGACCAGGTCCGCCTTCTCCGCGCCGGTGGCGTCCAGCACCTTGTCGACGAAGGCGGCCACCTCCTTGGCGGACTCGGGGATGTGGCCCCTGGCCTTGAAGACATCACCGTCGGGTGCGCCGTAGTTGAGGGCGTAGACGCAGTAGCCGGCCCGCTTCAGTACGGGTGACAGCCCGGACCAGTTGGCGTAGGCGTTCGCCCAGGTGCCGTGGATCAGCACGACGGGACGCGGGTGAGCGGCGCTGGGCTCGCAGGCCCAGTCGTTGGCGCCGCGCGGCGCCGTCTCGGGGGCGGCCTGCGACCGGGTGAACGCCGCGGAGAACTGCGCCAGGCCGGTGTTGGGGGCCGCCGCGCGGACGGTGCCTTCCGGCACGGAGGGCGAGGAGGACGAGGGCGCCGCCGCCGCGACGGCGAGAACCGCGGATCCGGCCAGCGCGGCGGCGACATGTCTGAGCTTCAACGGGACTCCTACGCGTGAGGCCCCCGGTCGGCCCGCATTTCATCCCGGCTTCGGAGTCAGGGACGCGACGCCGGAGGAGGGGGCGTCTTTCGATGACGTCCGCCATCCGATCCCATGCCGTCTCCCACCGGCCGGATTGCCCCATCGGTGGGCGCGGGCGCAGCGAGAGGCGCGACCGCTCACACGCTGAGCGCGTCCCGTACGTCCCGCTGCGCGGCCTCGCCGCCCGCGCCCGTGGAGGTGACCCGGCCGGACTCCAGTACGTAGTACCGCTCGGCGGCGCGCAGGGCGAAGCCGACGTGCTGTTCGACGAGGAGCACCGAGAGACCGCCCGCCGCGCTCAGCCGCAGCACGGTCTCCTCGATCTCGGCGACGACCGACGGCTGGATTCCCTCGGTGGGTTCGTCCAGCAGGAGCAGCCGCGGTTCGGTGATCAGGGCTCGGGCGATGGCGAGTTGCTGCCGCTGGCCGCCCGAGAGCAGTCCGGCGCGGCGCCCGAGGAGTCCTCGGAGCGCGGGGAAGAGATCGAGAGCCGCGGCCATGGATGCCTTGCCGCCGCGTCGGCCGTCGGCGACGAGCTGGAGGTTCTCCCCGGCGGTCAGCTGCTGGAAGCACTGCTGGCCCTGCGGAACGTACGCCATGCCCCGGGCGACCCGCTCGTGGGGCGCGAGGCGGGTGATGTCCTCGCCGTCGAGGCGCACGGTGCCCCGCTGGGGTCTGACGAGGCCGATCGCGGTGCGCAGGAGTGTGGTCTTGCCCGCGCCGTTGTGTCCCATCACGGCGACCACCCCGTCGGTGGGGACGGTGAGGGACACGCCGTGCAGGACCGAGCTGCGGTCGTAGCCGGCCCGGACGTTCTCGATCTCCAGCATCATGCCTCCTGCGGGGCGGGCGCCTGTGCGGGTACGGGGGCGGGCACCGCTCCGGTGGCGGTCTCGGTGTCGGTCTCGCCGTCGGCCGCGTGCCCGAGGTAGACCTCCTGGACCTTGGGGTCGGCCTGGACCTGGGCGACGGTGCCCTCGCTCAGCACGCGTCCGGCGTGCAGGACACTGACGGTGCGGGCGAAGGAGCGCATGAAGTCCATGTCGTGCTCGATGACGACCACGGTCCGGTCGCGGCTCACTTTCTGCAGCAGTTGCCCGGTGGCCTCCCGCTCCTCGTGGCTCATCCCCGCCACGGGCTCGTCCAGCAGGAGCAGTCGGGCGTCCTGCACGAGCAGCATGCCGATCTCCAGCCACTGCTTCTGGCCGTGCGCCAGTACTCCGGCGAGCTTGTCGCGCTGCGCGGTGAGCCCGATCTCCTCCAGGGCGCGCAGCACGCTCTCCGGTGTGCTCCGCCGCCTGCGCAGCAGTGTCAGGGCGGAGCGGCCGGCGCCGGCGGCGATGTCCAGGTTCTGTTCCACGGTGAGTTGCTCGAAGACGGTGGCGGTCTGGAAGGTCCGGCCGATGCCGGTGCGGGCGATGCGGTGGACGCTGCGGCCGAGGAGTTGCCGGCCGTCGAACTCGACCGAGCCGGTGGCTTTGGAGAGGCCGGTGACGGCGTCCACGAGGGTGGTCTTGCCGGCGCCGTTCGGGCCGATGAGGAAGCGGATGTCGCCGCGCGCGACGTCGAGGTCGACGCCGTCGACGGCGGTGAATCCGTCGAAGGAGACCCGCAGGTCACGGATGCTGAGCAGGATGTCCTGCGTCGTCTTCCCGGTCGTCCCGGTCGTCCCGGTCATGAGATCACCTCCGGGGTGACGGCGGGTACGGCCTTGGCCGGAGAGGAAGCCTGGGCGGGAGCTGGGTCCGGGGCCGGGGGTGGAGTCGGGTCCTGGGGCGGCGCCGTATCGGCGGACCCGGTGCGCGACGCGCGGCGTTTCAGCACCCCGGCGAGGGACGCGAGGCCACCCGGCAGGAAGCCGACCACCAGCACGAAGAGCAGGCCTTGGGCGTAGGTCCAGGCCGCCGGGAACTCCTCCGACAGCGCGGTCTTCGCCCAGGCCACGGCGATCGCGCCGAGCACGGCGCCGACCAGTGACGCCCGGCCGCCGAGCGCCGCGCCGATGACGAACTCGATCGAGGGGACGATGCCGATGAGGGCCGGCGAGATGATGCCGACGGCCGGGACGAAGAGCGCGCCCGCGAGCCCGGCGGCGCCCGCGGCGACGACGTACGCGAAGAGTTTGACGTTGGCGGGGTCGTAGCCGAGGAACCGTACGCGCTCCTCCGAGTCCCTTACCGCGACGAGGAGTTCGCCGTAGCGGCTGTGGATGAGCTGGCGGACCAGGATCATCAGGATCAGCAGCACGGCGGCGATGACGAAGTACACCATCCGCTGGTTGACCGGGTCGTCCAGGTCGTAGCCGAAGAACCCCTGGATGTCGGTGAGTCCGTTGGTGCCGCCCGTGGTGCCCTGCTGGCCGACGAGCAGGATGACCATGGCGACGGCGAGCGCCTGGCTGAGGATGGCGAAGTACGCGCCGCGCACCCGGCGCCGGAAGATGAGAAGGCCGAGCAGCGCGGCGACGGCCATCGGCAGCAGTACGGTCGCCGCCAGTGCGAAGACCGGGTTCTCGAACGGCCGCCACCACCAGGGCAGTTGGTCGGCCTGGCCGTACAGCTGCATGAAGTCGGGGAGTTCGCCGGGTCCGGCGTCGGCGAGCTTGAGGTGCATGGCCATCGCGTAGCCGCCGAGGCCGAAGAAGACGCCCTGGCCGAGGGTGAGGAGTCCGCCGCGGCCCCAGGCCAGGCAGATACCGACGGCGACGATCGCGAAGCACAGGTACTTCGCGAGGAGGGAGAGCCGGAAGTCGCTGAGGAGCGCGGGGGCGAGGCCGAACAGCGCGAGCGCGCCGAGGGCCAGGATCGCGGCCGCGCGCAGCCGTTTCGGATCCCTCCGGCCGGGCGGCCGGTCCGTCTTCGTCGCGGTCCGGTCCGTCGTGCTGGTCCGTGTCGTCATGCCAGGCTCCGGGTGCGCAGGGTGAACAGGCCTTGGGGACGCCACTGGAGGAACGCGACGATGGCGACGAGGACCACGACCTTGGCGATGCTGACGGTCGTGGAGTACTCCATGACGGCCTGGAGCATCCCGAGCGCGAAGGCGACGATAACGCTGCCCTTGAGCTGACCGATGCCGCCGACGACCACGACGAGGAAGGCGTCGATGATGATGTTGGTGCCCATGGTCGGGCCGATGGGGCCGACCAGTGTCAGCGCGACACCGGCGATGCCGGCGAGACCGGATCCGATGAAGAACGTCGTACGGTCCACCCGTGCGGTCGCGAGTCCGGACACCTTCGCCAGGTCGCGGTTCTGCACGACCGCGCGGATCCGGCGGCCGAGCGGCGTCAGCCGCAGCAGCAGCGTCATGCCGACCACGGCGGTGATGGCGAGGGCGAGGATGAAGAGCCGGCTGTTGGCGAGGGTGAGGCTGTCGCCGCCGGATTCGTACAGGGTGGTGTGGCCGGTGAGCCAGTCGGGCGCGCGGGTCTGCACGTTGGGGGCGCCGAAGATGTCGCGGGCGAGCTGCTGGAGGATCAGGGAGACGCCCCACGTGACGAGGAGTGTGTCCATGGGGCGCTCGTAGAGGCGTCTGATGAGCAGCATCTCCAGCAGGACACCGAGGGCGCCGGCCACGAGGAAGGCTGCCGGGAGCGCGACGAGCAGGGACGCTCCGGCGCTGCTGACGGTCTGCTGGATGACGTAGGCGGTGTAGGCGCCGGCCATGATGAACTCGCCGTGGGCCATGTTGATGACGTTCATCTGCCCGAAGGTGAGGGAGAGTCCGAGCGCGATGAGCAGGAGTACGGCGCCGATGCTGACGCCGATGAACAGCTGACCGAGTATCACTGTCATGAGAGGTCCGCGGCCCAGTCGTAGCCCTTGAGGAACGGGTCGGGCTCCACCGGTCCTTCGGACTTCCAGACCTCGGTGATCAGCCCGTCGGTGCCGATCTTGCCGATGCGCGCGGTCTTGGAGATGTGCTGGGTCGCGCCGTCCACGGTGACCTTGCCCTCGGGGGCGTCGAAGGTGATGCCGTCGGACGCCTCACGCACCTTGTCGACGTCGAAGGAGCCGGCCTTCTCGACCATGGCCTTCCACAGATGCACCGAGGTGTACGCGGCCTCCATCGGGTCCGAAGTCGGCTTGTCCTGGCCGTACTTGGCCTTGTACGCCTTCACGAAGGCGGTGTTCGCCGGGGATTCGGTGGTCTGGTAGTAGTTCCAGGAGGTGAGCTGGTCCTTGAGGTACGGGGCGCCGATCGACTTGACCTCCTCCTCGGCGATCGAGACCGAGACGACGGGCATGGTCGCCGCGGTGAGGCCGGAGGACTTGTACTCCTTGAAGAAGGCCACGTTGCTGTCGCCGTTGAGGGTGTTGAAGACGGCGTCGGCCTTGGCGGACTTGACCTTGCCCGCGATGCTGCTGAACTCGGTGGAGCCGAGCGGCGCGTAGTCCTCGCCGGCCACGGTCATCCCGTTGGCCTTCGCGTACGCCTTGATGATCTTGTTGGCGGTACGCGGGAAGACGTAGTCGCTGCCGACCAGGTAGATCGACTTCTTGCCCTGCTTCTTCAGATAGTCGAGCGCGGGCACGATCTGCTGGTTGGTGGTGGCGCCGGTGTAGAAGATGTTGGGCGACTGTTCCAGGCCCTCGTACTGGACCGGGTAGAACAGCAGCGCGTCGTTCTTCTCGAAGACCGGCTTGACGGCCTTGCGGCTCGCGGATGTCCAGCAGCCGAAGACCGCGGCGACGCGGTCCTCCCGGATGAGCTTCTCGGACTTCTCGGCGAAGGTGGGCCAGTCGGACGCCCCGTCCTCGCTGATCGCCTTGACCTGCTTGCCCAGTACGCCGCCGTCCGCGTTGACCTCCCCGATGGCCAGGTTGAGCGCGTTGCGTACGGTGACCTCACTGATGGCCATGGTGCCGGAGAGCGAGTTGAGCAGACCGACCTTCACGGTCTTGCCCGAGACGTCGGCCTTGACGCCCTTGCCCTCGGCCGACGCGTCACCCGTCTTGGCGCCGCAGCCGGTCAGGACCAGTGCGGTGGTGGTGACAAGTGCCGTACAGCTCAGGGCTGTTCGGATGGCTCGGGAAGCGGGCATCGAAGCCTCCTCGCCCCCGGACGGGGGCCGTGAAGTGCGGGTTGCGGTGACGGCAACGAGCCTCAGGGCGCCCGGTTTCCCCGTTGTTTCACGGCAATTAATACTTCCCACAGGAAGTAACTCGACGGCAGGCGGGCGACAGGCGGGGTCAGTTGCCCCTGTCCGGCCCCTCTTGTCGCAGTTCGGTCAGTACGTCGAAGTCGAGCCCGTCGGCGCGTGCGAGATAGATGCGCTGGCTGACATGGCGCCGGCGCAGCCGCAGGAATCCGCGCGGTCCTTCGTACGACACCTCGTCGGCGCCCGCGTCGATCGCCGTCACGTCGAGGGTGCGGGCACGCTCGACCAGCGCGGCGAGCAGCAGCACTCCCTCGTAACAGGACTCGCCGAGGCTGCCGGGCAGTGGCGCCTCGATGCCGAACCGGCGGGCGTACAGGCCGTGGAAGTCGAGGGTGTCCTGGTTGGCGAGGGAGGCGAAGAAACCGGCGGTGCTGTACAGGTCGGTGGTGGCGTCGGCGCCGCTGGCCAGCAGCATGTTCTCGTCCATGAGGGTGCTCAGCCGCAGTGCGCGCACCGGCAGTCCGGCCGAGGCGAAGGCGCGGTTGAACCGGACGGCGTCGCTGCCGACGAGCAGCATCAGGACCCCGTCGGCGTCCGACCGCTCGACGGCCCTCAGTACGGGGCCGAACTCCTCGGTGCCCAGCGGGAGATACGTCTCGCCGCACACCGCTCCCCCGCTCTCGCGGGCGTATCGGCGCGCGGCCAGCGCGGTACGGCGCGGCCACACGTAGTCGTTGCCGACCACGTACCAGCGCCTTATCCGCCGCTCGTCGGCCAACAGCCGCATGGCGGGGCGCAGTTGGGCGGCCGGGGTCTCGCTGGTCAGATAGACGCCGTCGGTGCGCTCGCCGCCCTCGTACAGCGCCGTGTACACGTACGGCACCCGATGGGCGATGCGGGGCGCGAGGACCTGCCGTACGGAGGAGATGTGCCAGCCGGTCACCCCGTGCACCGCGCCGCTCGCCACCAGCGTCTCCACCTCGGCCGCCACCTGGTGCGGCGGGGCGCCGCCGTCCACGGGAATCAGCCGCAGCTCCCGGCCGAGAATGCCACCGGCCCGGTTGACCTCGTCGGCGGCGAGCTGCGCGCAGAGTCCGCAGGCGGGCCCGAAGATCCCGGCGGGCCCCCGCATGGGGTGGACGAGCGCGACGCCGATCGAGGTGTCGGCGGCGTGCCAGATGGACCGGCGCATCGCCCCATGATTGCCCGGTACGGCGCGTGGTCTCCGTGCTGTCCGCCCAGTGGAACGGTGAATCGTCGCGCCGGCGTCCACACTTTGTACGATGTACGGGCCACCGGACCGAGGAGCGACCGGCCCATGCCCCCCTCTGCTCGTCAACCCCACGACCTGGTACGCCTGTTGACCGGTGCCGAGCGCCTGGTACTGCGCCGGCTGCGCGCCGTGCTGGACGCCGCCGACTGTTCGGTCGACGCCTGGCGCGTGCTGTCGCTGCTCTCGGACGGGCAGGGGCACCGGATGAGCGCGGTCGCGGACTGCGTGTTCCTGCCGCCGCCGACGCTCACCAAACTCGTCGACCAGCTTGTCGACCAGAATCTCGTCCACCGCCGCGTCGACCCGCTCGACCGCCGCCGGATCCTGGCGTATCTGACCGAGGGCGGGCGGGCGTTGTGGTCCCGGCTGGACCAGGAGATCCGCGACGACTGGGCGCGGCTGCCGCTGTCGGTCGAGGAGGACGAACTCACGCGCTCGCTGGGCCGGTTGGTGGCGACGCTGGAGGCTTCCCCGACCGACCGGGCGACATCCCCTTCCGGTCGGACGGTTTCCCCGACCGGTCAGCGGCCGGAGCCGGTCAGGAGCGGGCGGTGAACGGCGGGTGCGTGCCGTTGAGGTAGTGGTCGCCGATGTCGCGGAGCCGGTGCGTGGGTGAGCTCTGCGCGGTCAGCGCGCGGGCGTTGCGCCAGAATCTGTCGAGCGCCGCGCCGCCGTCGGACGACGTCGCCGCTTCGGTGAGTTCGAGGATGCGCGTGGTGATGTCGACCGCGGACCTGCTGGTGACGGCCTCAGCCGCGGCGACCAGGACGGCGATCTCCGCGCGCTCGTCCATGCCGATGTCCCGCCCGGTGAGGAGCCCCTGCTCCAGGGCGTCCGTCGCGCGTTCCACGACGGCGGCCGCGGTGTGCGCGGCGGTGGCCAACTCACCGTACGCCAGCAGGAGATACGGGTCCCCGCTCGGCCGTACCGCGTAGGTGGTGGCGTCCGGCGCCTCGGAGCGCGGCGCGGGCTGCACCGCTCGGCTGACGTCGCGGGCCTCGGCGAGCGCGCCTTCGGCGATGCCCAGGGCGACATGGCTGAGGACGAGCCGCAGGGCGAGCGGCGCGAGCGCGGTGAACGCGGAGACGGCGTGCTCGTCGCGCGGCAGCGCGCCGAGGATGTGGTCGGCGCCCACGGGCACGTTGTCGAAGTCGACGCTGCCGGCGCCCGTGAGCCGCTGGCCGAGGCGGTCGTTGTCGGTACCGGCGAGGACACCGGGGTGGGCCGGGTTCACGAGTGCGATCAGCAGCTCGCCGGTGTGTGTGGAGGTCGCGCCGACGACGAGCCGGTCGGCGACGGTGACACCGGCGGCGAAGGTGCGCCGACCGTTGAGCAGATAGCCCGACGCGGCCGGCGAGAGGGTGAGGCCGGGGCCGGTCTCCGGGTCAGGGAGGTCGGTGCTGCCGCCGAGGAGCCAGCTGCTGGCGACGGCGGCTGGCTCGTGCCCGGCGGCCGGGTCGTCCGGCGTGCCGAAGAAACGGCCGCTCCACGACAGCACATAGTGCCGGGCGATGAGTTCGCCGATGGAGCCGTCGGCCGCCGCGATCTCACGGATCACGGCGGCGGCGGTGCGCCAGTCGGCGCCGCCATGACCGCCATGACCGTCGTGACCGCCCGGATCGAGGGTGAGGCCGGGACCCGTGCGGCCGCGGCCGAGGCCGAGGAGCGCGGGCGGTGTCAGGAGCGCGGGCAGACCGGCTTCGCGCAGCCGTGCCACCTCGTCGTACGGCGGCTTGCCGGCCCTGTCGCGGGCGATCGCGTCGGCGGCGAGATCGTCGGCCACCTCGCGTGTGACGCGCGGCCACATCGCGTCGTCGGGCACGGGGGGCTTGCGCAGGGCGGCGGTTCGGACCACGGGTTTCGTCGGCACGGTGCCGGCCACCTCCAACATCCCTAGTTTTCCCACTGGATTAGTAGGAATACTGGCACGTAGTCTTCGCCGCCCCAAGTGCGTGTTCATATGGTGGACTCGCGTTCCGGTCAGCGATACGGAACGGCGACCGGTGCCCGGGTCAGGGGTTCGTCCAGGCCTCGGGGTCGGCAGCCAGCGCGGACACGTCGTCCGGCAGCCCCGCCGACGCCACGTCGGCCAGGGTCACCACATCCAGAATCTGGCGGACATTGGCCCTCAGCGCGATCCACAGCGGCAGCAGCGACTCGGCGGGGCCGGAGTAGGACAGCTCGGGCGGACGGACCCCGCGCACCGAGACGAGGGGGCCGTCCACCGCGCGGATGACATCGGCGACGGTGATGGAGTCCGCGGACCTGGCCAGCCGGTATCCGCCGTTGCCACCGCGCCGGCTCACCACGAGGCCGCCCCGGCGCATGTCGTTGAGGATGCCTTCGAGGAACTTGTGCGGGATGTCCTGGGCGGCGGCGATCGCCTCCGCCTTCAGCGGGGCCTCGTCGCGGGACGTCGTGAGCTCCAGCGCGGCACGTACCGCATAGTCCGCTCTGGCTGAAATGCGCATGCGCGCAGTATCGCGTACGACTCCGCTCCGGGCCCCGCCCATCCTCCTCGTCCTCGCTTCCGCATGGACCGCCGTCAGCCCGTGCCGACGGCGCTCTCCGCCGTGTCGAACAGCCGGTTGGCGGGGCGCGGCAGTCCGTAGTGCTCGCGGAGAGTGGTGCCGGTGTACTCGGTACGGAACAGGCCACGCTCCTGGAGGATCGGCACGACCTGGTCGACGAAGACCTCCAGTCCCGAGGGAAGCAGCGCCGGCATGATGTTGAAGCCGTCGGCCGCGCCGCTGTCGTACCAGTGCTCGATGGTGTCGGCGACCTGCTCGGCGGTGCCGGCGAAGGTGCGGTGCCCGCGGCCTCCGCCGAGCCTGCCAATGAGTTGACGTACCGTCAGATGCTCACGCCTGCCCAGTTCCACGACCAGTGTGAAGCGGCTCTTGGCGCCTTCGATCTCGTCCTCGGTGGGGATGTCGTCGGGCAACTCCTCGTCCAGCAGCAGTCGTTCCTCGGGGACGCCGATGAGCCGGGCCAGCTGGCGCCGGCCGTACTCGGGGACGATGTGCCGGTCCAGTTCCGCGTCCAGTGCCAGCGCCTCGGCCTCCGTGGCGCCGATGACCGGCACGATGCCCGGCAGGATCTTGATGCCGTCCGGGTCGCGTCCGAAGGTCACCGCGCGCTGCTTGACGTCCTTGTAGAAGGCGACACCCTCCTCCAGGGTCTGCTGCGCGGTGAACACCGCCTCCGCGTAGCGCGCCGCGAAGTCCTTGCCGTCCTCGCTGGATCCGGCCTGGACGAGGAGGGGGTGGCCCTGCGGCGAGCGCCGTACGTTCAGGGGCCCGTCGACCCGGAAGTGAGGTCCGCGGTGGTCGATCCGGCGGACGCGTTCGGCGAGCGCGTAGATGCCGCTCTGCTTGTCGTTCACCACGGCGTCGTCGGCCCAGCTGTCCCACAGTTTGGTGGCCACTTCGAGGAATTCGGCCGCCCGCAGGTAGCGCTCGTGGTGCAACGGGGTGTCGTCCAGACCGAAGTTGCGGGCGGCGTCGGCGCCTGCCGTGGTGACGATGTTCCAGCCGGCGCGACCGCCCGAGACATGGTCGACGGAGGCGAACCGGCGGGCGAGGTTGTACGGCTCGTTGTAGCTGGTGGACGCGGTGGCGATGAGGCCGATCCTGCTGGTGACACCGGCCAGGGCGGTCAGCAGCACGGTGGGTTCCAGGATGCTGGAGGGCCGCCGCCCCGGGTCGCCGTGCAGGACGGGGCCGTCGGCGAGGAAGAGGGAGTCGAGTTTGCCGCGCTCGGCGATGCGGGCCAGGTTCTTGTAGTGCTCGACGTCCGTGCCGTCGGTGGGACTCTGCGGGAGCCGCCAGGCGGCCTCGTGGTGGCCGACGGTCATCAGGAAGGCGTTGAGGTGCAGGGGCTTGCGGTCCGGGTCGCGTGACATGGGTCTTCTTCTCCTGGGGGCGCGGGTCGGTCGGTCTACGGCTACGCGGCTACGGCTGCGCGGTTGTGGCCATGGACTACGGCCACAGGCGGCGGCTCAGAGCGTGAGGTAGCGGCCGTCGTGGAAGAGCAGCGGGCGCCGGCTGTCGTCGTGCTCGGTGTCCTCCACCCGGCCCACGACGATCCGGTGGTCACCGGCGGGCACGATCTGCTGGATGCTCAGCCGCAGCCAGCCGGCCACACCGTCGAGCACGGGCTCCCCCTCCGGCAGGCGGTGCCAGGCCGTCGGCGCGGCGAACCTGTCGATGCCGCTGGTCGCGAACGTCCTTGCCAGCGGCTCCTGTTCGGCGCCGATGAAGTTGACGACGGCCGAGGACGCGCGCTCGATCGTCGGCCAGGACGATGCGGTGAGGGCGATGCCGAACGACACGAGCGGCGGGGAGAGGGACAGGGACGTGAGGGAAGTGGCGGTGAATCCGACCGGGCCGTGGCCGGCGTCGGCGGTGACCACGACCACTCCCGCCGGATATCGGCGGAACACTTTCTTGAAACGCTCAGGGGCAATGCCCGCAGCGAGATGCGACGACACGGTGACAGTCAACGTCTCCCCCAGGAAGAGAGGTGGAAGCAGCGGAAATGGGCAGGCGGCGGCACACGGGGCTGCGGGACCAGGCGGTTCGGGGCGCGATGAGCGGGCCGGACGCGATCGCCGGTGAATTCAGCGGTGGACCGTGGCGCGAGGAGAATTCAGGCGCGACAACAGAGGCAGGGCACGTACTGCGGAATCCGCTGCCGAATGGTCATGAATTCATTGTCCTGTGCATCTACGACCCCGGTCAACAATGCAACTCTCTGAATTAACTCGGGTCGACTCAGGTTCACGGCTCGCGGCTCAGGCTCACGACACGGCCGTCAGCGCGGGCCAGGGACCGAGCGGGTCCGCGTACAGGGCGCCCAGCGCCACCGCGGCGCCCGCCGTGGACAGCACGCTGCCGGTGAAACTGCTTGCCACGACGGCCTGTTCGGGGTCGTCGCAGACAAGTGAGCGCTCCGCCACCTCCGCCCGCAGATCGGCCAGGCAGTGCGGCAGCAGCCCCGTGCCCGGCTCGACCACCACCAGCACCTCGGGGTCGAACATGTCCAGCAGCAGCGCCACGGCCCTGCCCACGAGCCTGGCCCTGCGGCGGAACAGCTCCAGCGCGCGGGCCTCCCCCGCCAGCGCACGTGCCAGCAGGGCGGGGAACGACGTTACGGGCAGGCCCTGTTCGGCCGCGAGCCGCACCATGGCCTGTTCGGAGACCTCCGATTCGAGGCTGCCGTCGCCACCGACCGGCAGATGCGCGATGCTTCCCGCGCCGTGCCGGGGTCCGAGGTGCACCTCTCCGGCGGTCGCGAACGCGGCGTCCACCACGGCGCCGACGAAGAGCAGTACGGCGCTCCCGCGAGTCGACGCCTCGCCGAACAGCTGCTCGGCCCGCGCCAACGCCCGTGCGTGGCTGTCCACATGGACCGGCAGCCCGGTCGCGTCGGTGAGATGGTCGCGTACGGCCACGTTCCGCCAGCCCAGTTGGGGATGGCGCATGATCACTCCGGCGCCGGGGTCCACCCGATGCCCGGTGGCCACGCCGAGCGCCAGCACCGAACGGCCGTCGGCGTGGGCGGAGACGAGCCGGGGCAGCCGCCCGGCGAGTCCGTCCAGTACCTGCCGCGGGTGCGGCCGGATGTCCCGGTGCGGCTGCCGGTCCTCGGCCACGATCCGGCCGCGCAGATCCATCAGGGACAGCGTCGAGTTGGTGACGGCGATGTGCGCGCCCGCCACCAGATAACGGCTGGTGTCGATGTCCACGGGGACGTGCAGCCGGCCGAGCCCGCGCGGCCCGGTGGTCTCCGGGCTCTCCCGGATCAGCCCCCGCGCCAGCAGCTGCGCGCTGTGCCCGGTGACGGACGCCGGGGACAGCCCGGTCAGCCGCGCGACGGTGCTGCGGGCGACCGGGCCGTGGTCGAGGACGGCGTTGAGCACGGTCTTCGTCCCCGGGGCACGGCGCGGCGGTACGGCGACGGGCGGGATGTCGGCGCGGCGTACGTGAGTGGGTCGGCGACGGACGGGCACCGGCGGTTTCTTCACGGGTGTCTTCCAGATCCTGGACGGCAGCGGTGGTGTCGGCCTCCGGGAGACTTCCCGTCGGGGGCCGGCCGACCGCGTGGGCGCTGTGACGTCAGCCCTGGTGACACGCCGCGGAGCACACACGCTTGAGATCGATATGACCTCGAGTCGTCAGGTGCGCGGATCGCTGCATGCCTGGCAACGTAACCGCAGCGGCCGAACGGGGTCAATCACCGGCCGCATCCTGGACGTACCCGCCCACGGGTGCCCCCGCGTCCTTGCTCGCCGCCTTCGCGATGTTGCGCGCCATCCCGCCGAAGACGACGGCGTGGAACGGCGCGACGCTCCACCAGTACGCGTGCCCCAGCAGCCCGCGCGGATGGAACACGGCGCGCTGCCGGTAGCGCGTACGGCCCTGCTCGTCCCGCTCGACGCGCATCTCCAGCCAGGCCAGACCCGGCAGCCGCATCTCGGCGCGCAGCCGCAGCAGCCGGCCCGGTTCGATCTCCTCGACGCGCCAGAAGTCCAGCGAGTCGCCGACCCGCAGCCGGGCGGCGTCGCGGCGCCCCCGGCGCAGCCCGACACCGCCGACGAGCCTGTCCAGCCAGCCCCGTACGGCCCAGGCCAGTGGGAAGGAGTACCAGCCGTTGTCGCCGCCGATCCCTTCGACGACCCGCCACAGTGCCTCGGGGCCGACGTCCACGGTCAGTTCGCGGTGGTCGGTGTAGAGGCTGCCGCCGGCCCAGTCGGGGTCCGTCGGCAGCGGGTCGCTCGGCGCGCCGGGGACGGCGGCGGAGGACCAGCGGGTGGTCACCTGGGCGTCCTGGATCCGCCGGAGAGCCAGGGCCAGCGCGTCCTCGAAGCCGACGGGCCGGCCGGGTCCGTCGGGGACGTACCGCGCGATGTCGTGCTCGTGGCACACGACCTCGTGCCGCAGGGACTCGGCGAGCGGCCGGGCGATCGAGCGGGGTACGGGGGTGACCAGGCCGATCCAGTGGCTGGACAGGGTCGGGGTGAGGACGGGCACGGGCACGATCAGCCGGCGCCGCAGCCCGGCGACGGAGGCGTACGTGTGCATCATGTCCAGGTAGGTCAGGACGTCGGGGCCGCCGATGTCGAAGGCGCGGCTGACGTCGGCGGGCATCCGCGCGCTGCCGACGAGACAGCGCAGGACGTCGCGTACGGCGATCGGCTGGATCCGGCTGCGTACCCAGCTCGGTGTGACCATCACCGGGAGGCGTTCGGTGAGATAGCGCAGCATCTCGAAGGACGCCGAGCCGGACCCGATGATGACGGCGGCGCGCAGCACGGTGGTGGGGACGCGCGAGTCGAGCAGGATGTGTCCGACCTGGGCGCGGGAGCGCAGATGGGGCGAGAGACTCCGCTCGGGTACGCCTGCCGGGGTGAGGCCGCCGAGGTAGACGATGCGCCGGACGCCCGCCGCGTGGGCCTGTTCGGCGAAGATGCGGGCGGCGTCGGCGTCGGTCCGCTCGAAGCCGGAGCCGGTGCCGAGCGAGTGGACCAGGTAGTAGGCGACGTCGATGCCGCGCATGGCGTCGCCGACCGACTCGGCGTCGGTGACGTCGCCGCGTACGACTTCGGCCCGGCCCGCCCATACGTGGTCGCGCAGCTTCTCGGGCGTCCGCGCGAGACAGCGCACCCGGTACCCGGCGTCCAGCAGCTCCGGTACGAGCCGACCGCCGATGTAGCCGGTGGCGCCGGTCACCAGGCAGTGCGGGTCGGGCGTTCCGTCGCCGTCGGCCGCCGCGTCACCGTTCGTCATGAGGCCCTCCGTCGCCCGTGTGCGGTGTCTCCACCCTCCCCCGCCACGAGGACTTCCGCCCGACCGGCGGCGTCGGATGCGGCGCGTGCCCGCGCTTGTCCTCAGTCGCCGGACGGGCTCAGTTGAGCCCGTCCGGCGATTGAGGACGAACCGGCCACCGGACGGACCCGGTGAACCTTCCCGGTCACCGCCCTAGAGCC
>NZ_JBHUUW010000081.1:0-31594 GCF_042670825.1 Streptomyces sp. NPDC057137
GCGTAACGCCGCCGCCGGCCCGGCCGCCCGGTGCTCAGTTCACCGTGAACGTGGGGGACGTTCCGGTGAACGGGGTGATCTTTCCGAGGAGGTTCTTCGAGTCGCCGTGGTGCACGACCCGGTAGGTGCCGGGCACGGCGTCGGCGCCGATGTCCCAGGTGATGGTGGCCTTCGACGTGCCGGTGAGACCGTTGATACGCGTCCACCGGTACGTGGTCTGCCAGTCACCGTCGTCCAGCACACGCACCCACTTCCCGTCGACCAGCCGCTGCACCTCCAAGAAGGTGCCGCCCCGGCGGAGGTTGTTCTTGGGGTGTCCGGTGGCGAACTCGACCGTCGCGGTCCTGCCCCGGGCGTACGACGCGTCCGGCGGGGTCAGAACGGCACCGAACGAGCCGGCGGGGGGCGGGTTGTCGTACACGACACCGGTCTGGAAGTTGAACTGCCGGCCCGACTCGTCCGGCGGCGCCGTACCCCGCTCGATCGTGGTGCCGTCGCGCAGGGACGCCGCGACCCGTGCGTACTCCTGCTGGTAGGCGGGCAGCGTGTAGCGGCCGTAGAGGGTGGAGCCGCCCTCGTACTGCTGGGAGTCGTACTCCTCCGGTGTCGTCACGTACTGGCTGTAGGAGTTCGCGTACCCCTGGAGCAGCACCCGGTCGAGCGGCACCCCGAGCTGCTCCGCCACGGTGCGGCGGACCCGGAGTCCGGAGGTGATGGTGAACTCGCCCGGCCCCGCGACGAGATGGAGCTCGCCGATCTTCATGATCTGCAGGGGCAGGATCTTGGGAGTGACCGGATGGACGTTGCTCAGCAGACCCGTGGGGACGAGGCTCGCCTTCGGGTACTGGCACGTCGCGAGCCACGGCGGGGTGTCGATCTGCAGCGCCTCGATGATGGAGGCGACGGGGGTGCGCATGCCCTCCTCGAAGCCGGGGAGCGCCGGACCGTCCTCGACGCTGCCCGCGAGTGTGGACGCGCCCACGACGGCGGGGCAGGTGCGGTGCTCCTGCCCGTCCGGGGTGTACGCCCCGTTCACCGTCACGTTCTCCATGTCGACGTATGCGAGCCGGGAGTCGACACCGCCGCTGACGGGCTTCGCGTCCTCGTAGATCTCGCGTGCCTTGTCCAGCTGGCGTTCACCGAGGATGCGCGCGTTCTCGAACTCGTCCTCGGTCGGGCCCGATCCGGGCTTCAGATTGAGATTGGGGGACATGTCGCCGGCGTTGGTGTTGGGGAAGGCGGCGACGAACCCCGGGGCGTTGTCGAGATAGCGCACACCCTCCAGGTCGTGTTCCCAGGCGTAGGAGGCGTAGCCTTTGTTGTCGGGGCTGATGAGCGTGTTCTTGTTGGTGATCGAGGTGTTGTGGGTGGCGAACCAGCTGATCGCGCCCGCGTCCTTGTCGCCCTGCCGGAAACGCAGCACGGTCATGGCCGGGTCGATGCCGCCCGGGAAGGCCGCCCGGTCGGCGGCGGGATTGCGGTCGAAGGCGGTCCGGGAGCGGTTGACGCTGGCGTTGGTGAGCGTGCCGGTGCCCAGACTGATGCTGCCGGGCTTCAGATCCTCGTGAGCTTTGACGACGGACTCGACTATGCCGTCGACTATGGCCTTGTAGGTGGCGCTCTGGAAGCCGAGCACGGAGAGGTTGTACGCGACGTCGTGCGAGTAGCCGCCCGGCCCCGAGTGGGTGTGGGTGGCGGACAGCAGCACGTTCTCATCGCCGTACAGGCTGCCGTAGCGCTCCTTGAGGCGTGAGACGACGCCCTGCTGCACGGACTGGAAGATCATCGCCAGGTCGGCGTTGACGTACACCACGCGCTTGCCGCTCGATTGGTCGGCGACCACGAACGCCCGTGACCGCTGCCGCTGGTGGATGCCGGACGTCTTCTGGTCGAAGCTCGAGTAGCCCATCATCCCGGTCTCGGCGGCCTCGCCCGTGACATCGGCGATGCCGCGCCCGACGAGGTAGTCCGCGTCGCCGGCTGTGCTGCTCGCCGCGCTGTCGGCCGTACTGCCCGCTGTGCCGCCGGAGGCGAGGGCCGGGGGAGGGACGGTGAACGAGGCGGCTCCCAGGGCCGCGACGATCGCCAGGATCGCGAGTCTGCTTCTGGAACGGCGGGGGGTGGGGGGTGACATGGAACCTCCTGGGCGGGGAGTGGGACGAGGCGCCCGGTCCGGGGTGGGCGGGCTCGGAACGGTGCCCCGACGGTAGAGGCGGATGCCCTGCCGCGCATAGATCTCTACCGGCCAGTACGCAGTTGGTGTCGGCCGGGGAGGCGAACGGCGCGGTTCGAGGCGCGGTTCCAGGCGCGATTCGGGGCGCGGTTCGGGGAGCGTTCCGACGCGTCGATAGCCTGGGTCGTCATGATGCGCGTGTGGATGTTGCCGATGTTGTTCGTGCTCTGCGGCTCAGCCATCGCCGCCGGGCTGATCCTGAGGGGGGACCCCGGTGCGGCCGTAGCACCCCTGCTGGGGTTCGTGGTGCTCGCCGGCGTGCACTCGCCGTTGGTCTTCCCGAGGTCGATCGGTGCGCCGGAGGCGCAGCGCCGCAGCGCGGTCGACGGCCGGCCCGTCGTCTTCTGGCGGCCGGGCTGCACGTACTGTCTGCGCCTGCGTTTCCGACTGGGCCGCAGCGCCCGCCGGTTGCACTGGGTCAACATCTGGCGCGACCCGGCAGGAGCGGCGGCGGTGCGGGCGGCCAACGCAGGCGACGAGACTGTTCCGACGGTCTTCGTGGCGGGCCGGCCGCACGTCAACCCCGATCCTGCCTGGGTACGCGAACAGCTCCCCCAAGCCAGGTCGTAGCGCTCCCGGTCCTGGCGTTCCCGGTCAGGGCTTGCGGGCGATTCCCGCGTAGCAGGCCGCTTCCGCGTCGGTGACGTTCTCCGCCTGGTCCTCAAGGGTGGGGCGCCACCGCTGGGTGGGGACGACACCCGGGTCGAGGAGTTCCCAGCCGTCGAAGAGACGGGTGATGTCCGCGCGGGGGCGAGCCTGTCCAGGCGTACCGGCGGCCCGGTAGGCACCGGTGAGGCGGGCGATTCCGTCGGGGTCGAAGTCGGGGGTGACGTGGGTGATGGTGAGAGTGCTTCCCGAAGGGAGCGCCGCTTTGAGGTGTTCGACGATGCTGTGGGCGCCGCCGTCGACACGGTCGTCGGTGATGAAGTGCAGCAGGGCGTTGAGGCTCAGTGCGATGGGCCGGGTGAAGTCGAGCGTGCCCGATATCTCTGGTGTCGCCAGGAGTTCGGCGGGGTCGGTGACATCGGCGTGGGCGTACGCGGTGCGGCCCTCGGCGTGGCTGTGGAGCAGTGCCCGCGCATGGGCGAGGACGATCGGGTCGTTGTCGGTGTAGACGACGCGGGCCGAGGGGGTGACCTCCTGGGCGACCTCGTGGAGGTTGGGGGAGGTGGGGATGCCGGTGCCGATGTCGAAGAACTGGGTCATGCCCTGCTGCGCGAGGAACCGCGTGGAGCGGCGCAGGAAGCGCCGGTTGATACGGGCGGTGGCCAGGATGGAGGGGAAGGCGGCGAGTGCTTTGCCGGCGGCTTCCCGGTCGGCGGGGAAGTTCGTGGTGCCGCCGAGGTAGTAGTCGTACATACGGGCCGAATGCGCCTGATCCAGCTTCAGGTCCACCGTGCCGTTGTCCGTCATGCCACGCCCCCAGGGGTTCGTCGGTATTCGATCGGGCCGGGTGCGCGCCATGCCGACGCCCGTGCTCGCCACCGCAGTTCACTTCCCACCGCCCGCATGGGACAACCTCCGGAACGTGACGCGAAGGCCACCCCCGGCCGCCTAAGTAGTCATACTATTGCTGCCAGTGAAGAAAGTTGGGGGATGGGCTGCGAAGAAAGGCCTTCCTCCGGTTGGCTGGCGAATGGGACGCCAAGTCTCCGCCGACGCCCTCCGCCGTGGAACGGTGCGGTGACCAGTCACCCAAGGACATGTGTGGAACTCGATCCGGAAGTTGTGGTGGTTGGGGGAGCCGCCGTTCGGATCTTCGCGGGTCGACATAAGGACCGGTACGATGTGATGACTGCTCCTTCTCCCGAGGTGCGCGGTGTCGATGTGAACGCTGCCCGGGACGCGCAGGACGCGCAGGACGCCCGGGACGCCGAGGACGTGCGGCAGGAGCGGCTGGGCCTGACCTTCGACGCCTTCCACGACCACCACCGCCGGCTGTGGATGCGTTACGCCCACACCCAGGTCGGCGGCCGGCCCGCGGCCGAGACCGTGGTGGACACCGCCTGCGCGCGCCTCAAGAGCGACTGGAAGTACGTACTGGCCCAGGAGTCGGTGTCCCGGTACGCGTGGTCGCTGCTGAAGGAAGAGGTCCACCGCTGGCTGGACGAACGCGGACTGCGACCGCTCCTGGTGGGCACGGCCGCCTTCCACGCGGCCATCGGGAAACTCCTCCTGCACGAGACGCGCGACGAGACGCGTGACGAGTTCGCCGTCCTGGAGGGCGAACTGGGCCTGTACGGGGCCATCGCGGGCCTGCCCGAGCGGCAGTACGACGTCATCGTGCTGCGCTTCGTCCTGGGCAACGACGAGGAGCACGTCGCCGAGTACCTGGGCATCGAACTCGCCACCGTACGCTCCCACGTACGGCACGCCCGCCGACGTCTGGCACGCGAGCTGAACGTGGAGACCGACCCGACCGAGACGGAAGAGTAGACGTGCGTACCAACGACCCCGCCTCCATCAGAGACCTGCTGGAGCAGGCAGAGGTCCTTGCCGACACCTACGCCGACTACGACACCGAAGCCGCCAGGCGACGTGTCAACGCCCAGGCGGACGGCCCGAATCCCGGCCACCGCCACGGCTCCGGCTCCCGCCACGGCTCCGGATCCGGCCTCTGTGTCGGCCCCGAGGCCCCGCGCCCCGCCGCCGCCGCGCACGAGCAGGCCGCCCGCGATCTCGACCTCGCGGTCGCCCTCATCGTCGACACCCCTCAGGCGGCAACGGCCCTGGCCCGGCTGGCCGATGACGACCGGCCGGACCCCGAGGGCGCGGTCGTCTTCGCCGCGCTGCTCCATCTGACCCGGGATCACGACGGGGCCCAGTTCTGGTGGCAGTTCGCCGCGGGCGGCGGCAACCGGACCGCCGCCTTCTGTCTCTCCCTCGCTCATGGGCGGCGTGCCGAGTTCAGTGACGCCAGGCACTGGCGCGCGCAGGCCCGGCGGCTGGGCGCCCCCGACAGCGCCACGCCCGCACCGCCCGCTCGTCCGCTGCTGCCGGAGAGCATCCGCCACCAACTGCTCACCCAGTGCCGCTCCGGCGACCGCCCCACCCTCCCGGCCCGGCTGGAAGCGGTCATCAACCGTCTCCCCGTCGACCCGGACCACGACTTCGGTACGATCCCCCGCCCGGTCCCCACCCTGACCCGCGACCTGCCCAACACGCGCGCCGGGGCGGCCTCGGCGTACGGCCGCGACGATCGCCGTGCGTGGGGTCACGACGGCGGCGGTCGGTACCGCGCGCCCTGACGAGCCGACGTCCCGGGCCTACTCTGCTTCCGTCGCCGGGCCGGGCGGGGCGATGTGGGGCAGGAACAGGACCGTGTCGAAGTCGGTGAGCTTGGCCGGGTCGAGCGGGAAGTAGCCGCGGTTCTCCGTGGTGCGCCTGGTCAGGTTGGTGGACTCCGCCACCAGCGCGGTCAGTTCGGTGAGGGGCACCAGTCGCGGTGTCGACGTGGTCGCGGCCAGCAGGCCCTCCACGGTGTTCGCCGGTGGTTCGTCGATGCCCCGGTGCGGTGCCGAACCGATCGCGGTGGCGATGGCGACGTAGTCCCGGCCGTACGTGCGCGCGAGATGGGCGCCGGCCGGGCTCCACCCCACGTTCCGGGCCGCGTTGCGCCGCAGGTGCTCGTTGTGGGTGAAGGCCAGAACGGGCCCGTGGCCGTGGTCGTGTTCTCGGGTGGCGAGAGCGTGCAGATTGGCCGCCATCATCGCGTCGCGAATCCCCATGCAGCTCTCCATCCGCTCCTGGGGATCGGTCCGGGCCAGGACCGCGTGGTACGCGAGCAGTCCGGCGGCGGTGCGGGCGGCGAGTTCGGCGTCCCGCAGTGCGTCCGATCCCGGCGCGTTCGATCCCGGCGCGTTCGATCGGACCGCATCCGATCGCGGCGCGTCCGACGCGTTGTCCTCGGTGAACTGGGGTGCCCGGGACGTGAGTAGCCGGCCGAGGTCGTCGGTGATCAGTCGCAGCTCGCGGACCCCGGCCGAGTCGCCGATGGACTGCGAGGGGTCCATCGTGGCGGCCGGGTTGGTCCACCGGGCCTCGTCGCCGAGCAGATCCTCGATCCGGCTCCAACTGTGCGGCACAGAGGCGCGGTTGGCCATGAGGAAGGTGTGCAGTATGTCGAGGGCGGCCCGGGGGCTGTGCGCCCCGCTCTCCGCGCTGTTCTCCATCGGCGCGTCGAATCCGGCGAAGCGCACCTGGTCCTCCGGGGCGTGTACCCGGTTGTGCTCGCCGAGCCATTCCACCAGCGCGCGGTTCGCCGGGAAGGCACCGAACCCGTGGCTGATGCCGTCGGCCATCACCTGGTCGAGATGCCAGGTGCCGCCGAGTACGTAGTCGTCGACCAGCCGCCCCGCGAGGCAGTCCGATTCCAGCGCGACACATCGGCACCGCGCGTGGTCGACCAGCCCACGCAGCAGGTCGTTGCGCAGGCGCGGGAAGGTCTCCTCGCCGTGGAAGGGCTCGCCGAGGCTCAGGAGGCGGGGCCGCTGTCCCCGTTCGTTCAGAAACCGCTCGAAGGCCGCGTGCAGTGATTCGTCAATTGCCAGGGAAGTTGCCAGGGATTCGATTGCCATGCATTTGATGGTATATTTGATGTTTCGGTTTAAAGTTGGCGGCCAACATGCCGGTGATCAGCGTGCCAACCTTCAAACAGGGGGACACATGAGGCCCGTGGATCTCGCGCGGCCCCACGGGCTGTCCGGCCAGGCCGTCCGTAACTACGAAGCGGCCGGCATCCTGCCCGCCGCCGAGCGCACCGCCTCCGGCTATCGGCACTACACCAGCGTGCACGTCGCCGCCCTGCGGACCTTTCTCGCCCTGATCCCGGCCCACGGCCATGCCGCCGCCCGCTCGGTCATGACGCTGCTCAACACCGGCCGGACCGAAGAGGCGCTCACCGTCATCGACCGCGGCCACGCCGAACTGCTCTCCGACCGGCACACCCTCGACACGGTCGAGCGAGCACTGACGGAGCTGACCCACGCCCCCGACGAGCGCCCCTCGCAGCGCACCAACACCATCGGGGCCCTGGCCCACCGGCTCGGCCTGCGCCCGGCCACGCTGCGGCGGTGGGAACGAGCGGGCCTGCTCCACCCGCGGCGGGATCCCGCCACCGGGTACCGGACGTACGCGCCCGGCGACGTACGAGACGCCGACATCGTCCACCAGCTGCGCCGCAGCGGGTACGTGCTCGCCCAGATCGCGCCGCTCCTGGGTGAACTGCGCGACGTCGCGTCCCCCGCCTCCGCCGCGTCCGCGATCGCCGAGCGCCGCCACCGCCTCCACACCCGCGCCCTCGCGATGCTCCGCGCGTCCGCCGAGACCGGTGACTACCTCCACGAGCGCGGACGGCACACGGACCGCGGCTGACACCGACGTCCGAATGGAGTAAGGGCAGTTGGGACCCGCTCACCATGATCATTAGCCTGACGCCCGGCGCGTGACCACGCGCCTCTCGGCGAGGGAAGGCGAGCGACCCCAGTGAAACTCCCGATGTTGCAGCGCATGGCCTGGCTCACCGCGGCGACCGCGCTGCTGACGACGCTCGGCACCGCCCCGGCCGGCGCGGCCGAGGAATGGCAGAAGGTGGGCGGCGACTCCCGCAGCGGTGTCAGCGGTATCGCGTACGAAGGCCGTACCGGAGACGGCGCCGGTGCTCGTGCCCTGATCGTGCACGACAACAAGCGCGGCGGGCAGCCGCGACTGTCCCGCGTCACCCACAGGGAGGGCTCCGACAGCGTCTCCCCGATCACCTGGGACGGGCCGGAACCCGTCGACCTGGAGGCGATCGAGGCCGTCCCGGGGACACCGGGGGAGTATCTGGCGCTCGCCGCCCGCGGCATCGTCTACCGCCTCAAGGTCACCGACTCCACCGCGACGGTCGTCGACTACACGCCGCTGCCCGCGATCGGCGAGGGCGACGACTTCGAGAGCTTCGCGCTCGTGGCCCAGAACGGGAAGCTCGCCGCCCTGTGGGCGGACCGCGGAACGGGGGCGGACCGCCCGGCGACGCTGTACGCGGCGCCGCTCTCGTTCGCCCCGTGGGGGCAGACGCAGTTCGGCAGCGTGACGCGCCGGGCCTATCGGGCGACGTATCCGACCGGCGACGCGGTGCGCCACATCTCCGACATCTCGGTGACCGACTCCGGCCGGATCATTGCGAGTTCGGCGGCGGACGCCGGTGACGACGGCCCGTTCGACTCCGGGCTGAGTGATGTGGGCCGGGTGACCGTGTCGGCGGCCGGGCGGGTACGGGTCGTACTCGCGGCGTCCCCGTCCGTGCTGGGGACGTTCCCCGGATACAAGATCGAGGGGCTGGAGTGCCTGCCCGGATCCGGCGAGGCCCTTGTCGGCACGGACGACGAGAACCTCGGGGGATTCATGCGGACCGTGCCGTCCTGCGGGGCCTGACACCTGGCCCGACGCCGCGCCCCAACTACGCAGGGGCGCGGCAGGCTCAGAGGACGAAGCCGTTCGGGAACGGATCCGTCGGATCCAGCAGGTAGTTGGCCGTACCGGTGATCCACGCGCGGCCCGAGAACTCCGGCACCACGGCCGGGACTCCCGCGACCTCGCTCGTGCCCACCAGCCGCCCGGTGAACCGGGTACCGATGAACGACTCGTTGATGAACTCCGTGTCCAACTCCAGCTCTCCCCGGGCGTGGAGCTGTGCCATCCGGGCGCACGTACCGGTGCCGCAGGGGGACCGGTCGAACCAACCCGGCTGGATGGCCATGGCGTTACGGGAGTGCCGGGCGTCCGAGCCGGGTGCGAGGAACTGCACGTGCTTGCAGCCGCGGATCATCGGGTCCGCAGGATGCACCGGCGGGTTGTACGCGTCGATCGCGGCCGAGATCGCGAGCCCCGCCGCGAGGATGTCGTCCTTGCGCGCCCGGTCGAAGGGCAGCCCGAGGGACGCCAGATCGACGACGGCGTAGAAGTTGCCCCCGTACGCCATGTCGTACCGGACCTCGCCCAGCCCCGGCACCGTCACCTTCGCGTCGAGTTCCAGCGCGAACGCGTCGACATTGCGCAACGTGACCTTCTCGGCCACACCGTCGCGCACCGTCACACGGGCCTCCACCAGACCCGCCGGGGTGTCGAGGCGCACCACGGTCTCGGGCTCGGTGACCGTGACCATCCCCGTCTCCACCAGGACGGTCGCCACCCCGATCGTGCCGTGCCCGCACATCGGCAGGAAGCCGCTGACCTCGATGTACAGGACGCCCCAGTCCGCGTCGGGACGGGTCGGCGGCTGCAGGATCGCACCGCTCATCGCCGGGTGCCCGCGAGGTTCGTCGACCAGGAACCGGCGCAGCGGGTCCAGGTGCTCCATCGCGTAGCGGCGCCGCTCGGCCATCGTGGCGCCGGGGACGGGCGCCACGCCGCCGGTGACCACGCGCGTCGGCATGCCCTCCGTGTGGGAGTCGACCGCGCTGATCGTCCGCACGCTGCGCATCAGTCCTGCCGTCCTTCTGCGCCCTCCGGGGCTTCTGGGGCGGCTGCCACGGTTTCGGTCGCGAGGAAGTCGATCGCCTGCCGCATCTCGGCGGTGACCAGTTCCCGGTGCGCCGGGATCAGGGGCCCGCGCGGCGGGCGGCAGGGGCCGCCGTAACGGCCCACCATCTCCATACCGAGCTTGATCGCCTGGACGAACTCGGTACGCGAGTCCCACCGGAACGCGGCGACCAACGGCCGGTAGAGGGCACGGGCCTCCTCCAGCCGCCCCGCCGTGGCGAGTTGGAACAGCCGGGCGGACTCGGCGGGGAACACGTTGGGGAAGCCGGCGAACCATCCGGTGGCCCCCATCAGCAGGCTCTCCAGCGCCACGTCGTCGGCGCCGCTGATCACGTCGATTCCGGGCGCCCGCTCCTTGATCTCCAGCACACGACGCACGTCGCCGGAGAACTCCTTCACCGCGAGCACGTTGTCGATCTGGGCGATCTCCGAGAGCAGCGCGGGCGTCAGGTCGACCTTCGTGTCCACGGGGTTGTTGTAGACCATGACCGGCAGCCCGACGGCGGCCACGGCCTCGAAGTGCGCCACGACCTCCCCCGGGTTCGCCCGATACATCGTCGGGGGCAGACAGAGCACCCCGTCGGCGCCGTCCTCCGCGGCGGCCTCCGCCCATCGCACGGCCTGGTGCGAACCCGGCCCGTGCACGCCGACGACGACCTTGCCCCGGCCGCGTACCGCCTCGATGGCCGTACGGGCGACGGTGCGGCGTTCCTCGTCCGTCAGCGACGAGTACTCGCCGAGCGATCCGTTGGGGCCGACCCCGTCGCAGCCGTTGTCGACGAGCCAGCGGCAGTGGTCCGCGTACGTGTCGTAGTCGACGGCCAGACCGGCCGGGGCGGCAGGGTCCTGCCGGTACGGCAGCGCGGTCGCGACGACGACCCCGGTCAGGGGGTTGGTGGTACGGCTCATGAAGTGCTCTCCTCCACAGGGGAGTTGGGGAACGTGGGAGGTGGCTCGGGCGGGCGGGCCAGCTCGCCGAGCCTGATCGGCTCGGCGACCGGCCGGTGATGGGGGCCGACGGGCCACGACGGGTGGTCGGGCCGGGGGTGGTCGGGCGACGCGTGGTCGGTGCCCATCGGCGCCGTACCCGCACCGTCGGCCTCCGACGGCCGGTTCGCGCCGCCCCGGTGGCGGTGGCGCAACTCGGCGACAGTCGGTCCGCAGACACGGGCCTGGCACGGCCCCAGGCCGGCCCGCGTCGCCAACTTCGCCACCTGCGGCTCCGTGCTGGTGGGATCGGCGGCCGACCGGCACACCGCCGCGTACGTCGTCTCCTCGCAGCGGCAGATCACGGTGTCGGGACGCAGCCAGCCGGGCCAGGCCCGGCCGACGGGGTGGGCGAGCGCCAGCCGGGCGGCGAACGCCCTGCCCTGGTCGCGGTTGCGGCGCAGAGTGACCAGCGCGCGCGAGCCCGGGTCGCCGCCCGCCGCGATCCAGCCGGCCACGGCGCCCTCGGCACGAGCGGCGGGGGCACCGGCGACACCCGTGATCTCGCCCGCCGCGTACACGCCGGGCCGGCTCGTACGCTGGTCGTCGTCCACGGCCACGAACGCCTCGGCGGGCGATCCGGCCGCCCCGTCCGGGGTCGGTCGCAGCGCGCACCCGGCCGCGACCGGCAGCTCCAGCTGCGGGGTGAAGCCGTGACCGACGCACACGGCGTCGACGGCGGTGACCCGTTCGCTGCCGGGCACCACCGACCAGTCCGCCCGGACCCGGGCACTGACGATCTCCTCCACCCGGCCGTCACCACGCGCCTCGACGACCGCCGTGCCCCACCGGTACGGGACCCGGTGGCGCCCCAACGCCGTTGTGTACGAGAGGAGTTCACCGGACTTGCCGAGCTGCGCCGCGAGTTCCCACGGGCGGCGCAGCCAGCCACGCGCCACGGCCCCAGGCCGGCCCGCCTCCAGGACCGCGAGCACCCGCGATCCGGCCTCCAGCAGTGACGTCGCCACCGGCAGGAGGAACGGCCCCGTGCCGGCGACCACCACCCGGTCCCCGACCACCACGCGTTCTCCCTTGGCCAGCGCCTGGGCCGCGCCCGCCGTGTAGACGCCGGGCAGGTCCCAGCCGGGGAAGGGGAGCACCCGGTCGTGGGCGCCCACGGCGAGCACCAGGGCGTCGGGCGCCAACACATGGCGGCGCCGGGGCGTACCGCTCAGGACATGCACCAGCGGCGGCCCGTCGGCGCCTGGGTCGCGGCGCTCCAGGGCCCATACGGCACTCTCCGCCCACCAGGAGCAGCGCGGGTGCCCGAGCACCCGGCGGCGGCGCCGGTCGAAGGAGCCGTAGCCGTGCTGAAGGGCACCGGGGTCGGTGGCCTCGTACGCCTCGGGCAGCATGCGGTGGTACTGGCCGCCGGGCCGTTCGGCCGTGTCGATCAGTGTCACTCGGGCGCCCGCCGCGAGGGCCGCGTCGGCGGCGGCGAGACCGGCGGGTCCGGCTCCCACGACCACGACATGACGACCCGTCACCGGTCCTGTCATCGCGATCGCCGCCCGTCGCCCCGCCCGTCGGCCCGTTCGTCGGTGGCCCGTGACTGCGTGGTCACCGCGTCACCGTCCTGGGCGCGGCGACGGCACGCCCGTACGTCACGCTCGTCGTTCACCGTCACCAGACAGTCGAAGCAGACACCGATACCGCAGAACACACCCCGAGGTGCCCCCGAGGGTGCCCGGCGCCAGGACGGCCGGTCGGCGGCCAGCAGCACCCCGGCCAGGGTCTGGCCCGCGATGCCGGTGAGCGGTTCACCGTCCACCGTGACGGTGAGCGGCCGGTCGTGGCGTCCGGCCGGGTCGGACCCGGCGGGTACGAGACGTGGGCTCATGATTCCTCCTCGGTCGCGACGGGCGGTTCGGCGCCGAGCACCGCAGGCCGGTCCACCCGGAACGGGCCCGCGTCGATGGCTGTCTGACGACCTGTCAGCAGTTCGCGCACAAGCCGCGCGGTACCGACCGACAGCCCGATCCCCGCCCCTTCGTGACCGGTCGCGTGCCAGAGACCGGCCAGTCGCGGGTCGGCGCCGATGACCGGCAGATGATCGGGGACGTACGGGCGGAAGCCCCCATACGCCCGCATCACATGAACTCCCGCCAGCGACGGGAAGAGTCTGAGCGCCTTGCCCGCGATCGCCGAGAGCACCTCCGGACGCAGCCGGTCGTCGAAGCCGACGCGCCGCCGCGACGACCCGAGGAGGACGCTGCCCGCCCGGGTGGACTCCACCACGCCCGACGTCCGCAGATCGCCCGCGCCACTGCCCACCGCGCCCACGTAGTCGGCGTCGTACACCTTGTGGAAGACCGTCGGTGGCAGGGGAGCGGTCACCAGGACCTCACCGCGGCGCGGGCGGATGTCCAGCGGAGCGCCGAGCCGCCGGGCGACCTCGCCGGACCACGGCCCGGCGGCGTTGACGAACACATCGGCCTCCACCGGCCCGTCCGTCGTGCGCAGCGCCGTCAGCCGTCCGCCGCGTACGACGGCGCCGAGCACCTCGCGGCCGGTACGCAGGCGGGCCCCGGCGCGGAGCGCGTCGGTGAGCAGTGCGGTGGCCGCGCCGGCCGGCTGCACCTGCGCGTCGTCGGGGTAGTACACGGCGGCGGTACGCCGTTCGGTGAGGAAGGGCTCGGCCGCCGCCAGGGCGTCGGAGTCCATGGCTTCGGCCCGCACCCCGGCCGCGCGCTGGGCCGCCGCGAACGGCAGCAGTGCCTCGGCGCCCTCGGCGGTGGTGGCCACCACGATGCCGCCCTTGGGGTCCCACTCGACCGCGTCCGCGCCGTCGACCGCGTCCGACGAGGAGGGGGTCCGCTCGGCGAGGGCGGCCAGCACCTCGGGCCACAACCGCCGGGAAAGCCGGGCGAGTTCCAGCTCCGGACCGGGGCCTTTGTCGGAGACCAGGATGTTCCCCTCGCCGTGCGAGGTGGTCGCGGCGGCGGCCCCGGCCCGGTCCAGTACGAGTACGTCGAAACCGGCGACGGCCAGCTCACGGGCGCAGGCGGCGCCGATGATTCCGGCGCCGATGACGACGACTCGTGTTCGGTTCACCGGGCCTCCTCGTTCTGTATGACGAACGATGTCGAGGCTATGGCGACACCCTGGAGGTGTCAACGGCGCTCGCGCGGGCCCTTCCGCGCGGCCACGGTCTAGTGCGGTGGGCCCGCTGCGTCGGGCGGGGTGCCGGGCCCCGAGCGGTAGTGCAGCAGCAGCACCGAACGCACCGGCCCGTCGTTCGCCGCGTAGCGGTGCGGCAGCGAGGCGTCGAACGAGACGTAGTCGCCGGGGCCCAGTTCCACCTGGTGGCCGTCCACCTCGACGGACAGCGTGCCGCTCTGCACCACGGTGTGCTCGGTGCCGGCGTGCCCGAGCGACGGCTGCTGCGAATGGGCGCGTACCTGCTGGTCGTAGACCTCCATGATGACCCCGCCCGCCTCGATCCGCCGGAGCGGACGCAGGTCCACACCTTCGCCGCTCAGCACGTCCACCTCGGCCGCCCGCACCACGGTCACCGCCTCCGCGTGCCCGGTGTCCAGCAGATCGGAAATGGGCACCCCCAGGGCGCGGGAGAGGCTGAAGACCGTCTCGATGGTCGGATTCCCGGTGGCCGACTCCAACTGCGACAGGGTCGCCTTGCCGATCTTGGACAGCCGGGACAGCTCGGACAGCGACAGGCCGCGACGGCTCCGCTCCCGGCGGAGATTGGCGGCCAGAGTGCTTCGGACCGGGCTGCTGGGGGACATCGGGCGATCTCCTTCGACCCTCGGGTCTGTTCGCTTCAGTAGGCGGTGCGCGGCAAGGATGCGTTCGATATTACGAACGATTCATCGCGGACGCCACCTCGCCGGACAGGGCCTGGATCCGCCGGACAGGGCTTGGACCTGGCGGACCGGGCCCGGCGGTCGACCGACGTCATTCCGCGCCGAACGGCACCGTACGCCACGGGCTGTCCGGAGCCGTCGCCAGCGCCCGATGGGCGTCGAGCACCGTCGTGTACCAGGGGCCGAACTCCTCCTCGTCGAAGTGGAGACACCGCCCCAGCACATAGCCGGCGGAGAACTCCTCCCACGAGCCGTACGCCGTCCGCGCGGCCCCCGACGCACGCTCCAGCGCGGCATACATCTCCCCCTCGGTGGCGTACCGGGCGCCCCGGCCCCAGCGGGCCATCTTCGAGCCACGGCCGATGTCCCACGCGGCGACCGACCGGACGACACCGTCGGGCGGCAGGAGGCCGTCGGCGCGGAAGCGGGACTCGTAGCGCAGCAACTTGCCCACCAGCGCGCGCAGATGAGCCACGAACTCCTCGAACTCGGCGTCCTCGGTCGATGCTCCGGCCCGCAGGACAGCCTGGTCGCGCAGCGTCGCCTCCACGCAGTCGCGCCACCGCTCGGCATCGACGCGCCGGCCCTGCGCGGCGATCAGCGCCGTACGCGCTCCGAGTACGAAGTCCCAGTACCACGGGCTGACTTCGCGGTCGAGCAGCCGCTCCTCCATCGCGAGCCAGTCCGCACGGTCATGGACACTCCACGAGTCCGCGACGCGCTCCCGCTCGCCCTGGTAGCCCACGCCGTGCCAGTGGGCGGTGTTCCACGCGTCGCCGTTGGTGAAGCACAGGTGCGCGCCGCAGGCCAGACCGTGCAGCAGCGGGCCCGTGGGGAGTGCGCCGGTGCGACGCGTCACCAGACGGTTCGTCAACTCGTCGGAGGAGAACAGCTCGTGATGCAGGTCCAGCCATACGTCACGCTCGTCGTCGTCCGTGGGGAAGAACTGCTCGCAGGGCGTGGCCGGGTTGACCGCCAGGACGTCCACACCGTCGGGGAGTATCTGCGCGAGCGCGCCCAACGTCGCGTACTCGTAGACGAGATACGGGTGCGGTCGTGGCAGCAGACCCGCCGTGTAGACCTGTGCCACCGTGCGGCCGTCGGGCGTCGCGGTGGTCAGCATCGGGTACGAGCCCTCGTCGGCGGCCTGCGCCTCGTCGAGTCGCACCGGGTAGTACGCGCCCTCGATGGCGAGTGCCCGCAGATAGGCGTACGCGTTCCCGGACCGGGCCAGCTTGTACAGATGCTGCTCCAGATCGGTGGGCGCCGACCAGCGGCCGCCGTCCTGCGGGGTGGGGACGAGCGGGAAGAACTCGTCGTGGACCTCGTCCTCGGCCATCATCTGCACAGCTGCCCCCGTACCGGTTCCGACCTCGCGCGGCTGCAAGATCATCCTTACGTTACCGGTGACGACGAGCGCTCCCGTACACCCTCCGTACATTCAACTGCCCTTGGGAGAGGGCGAGATGGTCATCCTCGGGTGATCCCCGGCACCGCCCCGATGATCAGTGCGCCGGCTTCTCCCAGACCGAGACATGCTTGCCGCTCTCGCCCGTGAACGGCTCGCCCCGCCAGCCCTCCCACCGGTCGCGCAGCCGCATCCCGGCGAGTTGGGCCATCAGGTCGAGTTCCGCCGGCCAGACGTACCGGAACGGCACCGACCAGTACGAGCCGCGCCCGTCCACGACCTCGACGTAGTTGGAGCTCATCTCCTGCGTCGCGACGTCGTAGATGTCGAACGACCAGCGGGTGGGGCTCGCATGGAACGGGACGAGGTCCTGTCCCGCCGGGAGTTTGCGCAGCTCGGGCACCATCGTCTCGATGACGAAGCAGCCGCCGGGCGCGAGATGGTCGGCGACATTGCGGAAGCAGGCCACCTGGGCCGCCTGTGTCGTCAGATTCATGATCGTGTTGAAGACGAGGTACGCGACGGAGAACGTCCCGTCCACCCTCGTCGTCGCGAAGTCCCCGATCGTCACGCCGATCGCGTCGCCGCCCGGCTTGTCACGCATACGGGCGACCATCGCCCGCGACAGATCGATGCCGTGGACCGGGACTCCGCGCGCCGCCAGGGGGAGCGCGACCCGGCCCGTACCGATGCCGAGTTCGAGGGCCCGGCCCCCGCCGGCGAGATCCGCCAGCAAGTCGGCCATCGGGGCCAGGGTGTCCGGATGGAACTCCCGCGCCGACGGGTTGTCGTACGTGGCCGCGACGCGCTCGCCGAAGTAACCGTCCTCATCGTCCATGCGCCAGACCGTAGGACAGCGGGAACCGGAGGCGCCGCTGATTTTCCGCATGGCTGGATATGCTCGGCCGGAAAGAGGACAAGTGTCACTCCGACCCCACCGGGAGACGAATGTACCGTTCACGACGCCCGGCGATGATCGTCGCACCGGAACGGCTCCTGGCCTTCGGCGACGCGGTGTTCGCCATCGCCATCACCTTGCTGGCGCTGGACATCGACGTACCGGACGGCCTGCCCGAGGGCCGGCTCGACGACGCGCTGCGGGACGTGCTGCCGGACGTGGGCGCGTTCCTGCTGAGCTTCAGCGTCATCGGACTGCTGTGGCTCGCCCATCACCGCATGTTCGCGCTGGTCGGCCGGATCGACCGCACGCTGTTGTACCTGTACTTCGCGCTCCTGGCCGTCGTGGCCGCGCTGCCCTTCCCGACCCGGCTCGTCAGCGAGTACGGCGACACGACCGTCGCCACGGCGGTGTACGGCGGTGTGATCGGCCTCGCGTCGCTGCTGACGACGGGGATGGCGTTCCGGCTCCTGCGCCGCCCGGGGCTACGGAAGCCGGACGTGCCGACGGCGCGTGTCCGCCGGACGGCGTTGGAAGGGGCCGTCGTCGCCGTCGTGTTCGCGACGTCGGTGCCGGTGGCGCTGATCTCGCCGTCGGGCGCGAAGTACTGGTGGCTGCTCATCGTTGTGCTGCGCTTCTCGCTCAACCGTACGACCGACCCGGACGAGGGCACGGACAACGACACGGGCACGGGCACGGACACGGACAACGACACGGACACGGGCAAGGCCCCGACGGCGTGAGCCGGGCGGCTTGCCCGGCTCACGCTCACGCCCACGCCCACGCCCGCCGCGCACCGCGTCAGCGTTCGGCGAGCCCCGGCAGCGCCCGCAGGAAGCGCAGTTGCTCCAGATCCTGGAAGTAGCCGCCGCCCTCGTGGCGGTTCCACGGCCAGACCCGGATGTCCTTCGGTCCTGACCAGTGGTTGTACGCCGCGAACACCGTGGACGGCGGGCAGATGTCGTCCATCAGCGCCGCCGAGAACAGCGCCGGAGCGCTCGCGCGGGCCGCGAAGTTGACCCCGTCGAAGTAGGACAGCGTTCTGAACACCCGCTCCGGCGACTCCCGGTGGGTCCGCAGATACGTCCAGATCTCGCGGTACGCGTTGCCCTCCACCACCTGGAGCGCGCGCCGGTAGTGGCACAGCGACGGCTGGTTGACCAGGGCCGCGCTCACCTCGTCGCTCAGCGCCGACGCGGCCAGTGCGATGCCACCGCCCTGGCTGCCACCGGCGATCACGATGCGTGCCGGGTCGACCGACGGATGGGTCCGGGCGGCGTCCACCGCCCGGACCGCGTCGGTGAAGACCCGGCGGTAGTAGTAGTCCGCCGGGTCCTCGATGCCCCGGGTGACCATGCCCGGCGACGACGCGCCGCCGCTGCCGTGCGGGTCGCCCGTCGCGCCCGGCTGGAGCGAGCCGCCCTGGCCGCGGGTGTCCATCAGCAGATGCGCGTATCCGGCCGAGGGCCAGGTCAGCCACTCGTACGGGAAGCCGCGCCCGCCGCCGTACCCGAGGAAGCCCACCACGCACGGCAGCGGCCCGGTGGCGGAGGCCGGCACCAGCAGCCAGCCGGCCACCGGGTCACCGCCGAAGCCCGGGAAGCTGACGTCGTACACGTCCACCTCGGTCAGACAGGCGTCGTACGGCGTGAAGACGGCCGGGCGGTCGTGGCTCCGCGCCTCCTTGAGCGTGTCCGCCCAGAAGGCGTCGAAGTCCGACGGCTCCTCCCGGTCGGGGAGGTAGCCGCGCAGCTCCTCCAGGGGCAGGTCCATCAGCGGCATGGCAGCGGTTCCTTCTCGCGGCGACAGGTACGACGGGGTGCTTCAGGGCGGCAGGTACGAGGGACGCCGACCAGGGGTGGCGGAGTCGTTCAGGCGCGGTCGGCGCCGTGCACGGTGAGCGTGTCGGGGGCGTCCACCCGGACCTGGCCCGTCGCGTCGAGCCGTACGGCCAGGGGCGCGCCCGCCACCCGCAGACCCGTCAGGTTCAGCGGGCCGATGCCCTCGGCGGCGCGCGGCGAGAAGCGCAGCGTGCCGGCCGGCACATCGGCCTCCAGACCGAGCGCGGCCGTGAGCAGCGTGACGGCGGACGCCGCCGACCAGGCCTGCGGGCGGCACGACGCCGGATACGGGGCGGGCACGCTGTCGGCGGCGGAGCCGTGACCGGCGAACAGTTCGGGCAGCCGGCCCTCGAACGCCGCCGACGCGGCGACCAGACCGTCGGCCAGCGACGCGGCCTCCGCCGGGAAGCCCGCCCGGACCAGGCCGTGCACGGCGATGGCGGTGTCGTGCGGCCAGATCGACCCGATGTGGTACCCGAACGGGTTGAAACCGGTGGATTCCGTGCTCAACGTCCGCAGCCCGAAGCCCGAGTTCAGCTGCGGTCCGGCCAGCCGGGCGGCGAGCAGCGCGCTCTCCTCCTCGTCGAGCAGGCCCGTGCCCAGCAGATGCCCGAAGCCCGAAGTGACCGAGTCCACGGGACGTTTGGCGGCGTCGAGCGCCACGGCCGGATAGCGGCCAGTCTCGTCCTCGACCCAGAAACTCTCCCGGAAGCGGCGCTTGAGCCGCTCCGCCCACTGCTCCCAGCGCTCCGCGCCGGGCCGCCCGAAGGCGCGCAGCAGCGCCGCGCCGCCCATGGCCGCCTCGTAGCCGTACGCCTGGACCTCGCACAGCGCGATGGGGGCCTCGGCGAGTTGCCCGTCGCGCCAGCGGATGGAGTCGCCGGAGTCCTTCCAGCCCTGGTTGGCGAGCCCGTGACCGGAGACGTCGATGTACTCCAGCAGGCCGTCGCCGTCCGCGTCGCCGTACGTGGCCAGCCACTCCAGGGCGGCCTCGGCGTGCGGCAGCAGGTCGCGTACCTGCTCGGGGTCCAGACCCCAGCGCCAGGCGTCGTGCAGCAGGATCACCCACAGCGGGGTGGCGTCCACCGTGCCGTAGTAGACCGGCGGCAGGACCGGGCCCTCGCGGAGCTTGAGCCCCTCGCGGCGCACCTCGTGCAGGATCTTGCCGGGCTGCTCGTCGCTGCGGGCGTCGGTCGTGGTGCCCTGGCGGCGGGCGAGCGTACGCAGGGTGCCGGCCGCCAGCTCGGTGCCGAGCGGGAGCAGCATCCGCGCCGCCCACAGCGAGTCACGGCCGAACAGGGTGAGGAACCAGGGGGATCCGGCGGCCAGGAACTGGTCCTCCGGGTGCTCCGGATCGGACAGCAGCAGCCGCTCCAGATCGCCGACCGACCGGGCGAAGTACTGGTCCATGCGGTGATCGGCGCTGCGCAGCCCGGTCGGTGACCACGGCACCGCGTCGCGCGCCACCGCCGGGAACTGCAGGGGCTCGTCGTCCGTGACGACGCACTCCAGGGTCGTACGCCATGACTCACGCGCCGCCAGGGCGACCTCGAACCGCAGCTCGCCCGCGTCGGCGTCGATCCGGGGGGACCCGGACGAGGCGCGCAGCCGGACACTGGCCTCGTCCCTGCGCCAGACCAGCGCGTCGCCCTCGGCGTCGGCGGGCAGCGCGGGGGTCCGGCGGCCGGACTTGACGTCGATCATGCTCGCGAGGTCGCTGCCGGCGGCGACGACGACCTCCACCCGTATGTCCTTGACGCCCGCGTTCGCGATCTCCAACTCCTCGAACAGCACGCCCGGTTCGAGCGAGCGCACGCGGTGCAGCGTGACGGCCGGGTCGGCGGTGTGCTCTCCGACGCCGCGCAGCACGGCGCGGAACGCTGTCCGGTCGGCGGAGCTGAGGGTGTGGCTCACGGGGAGGACGGGCACGCCCTCGACCCGGACCGACAGTCTTGAGAGCAGTCGGCGATCACCGTGGAAGAACCCGTCGGCCCCGCCGGCGATGTCTCCGGCCGGCCGGGACAGCACCAGGCTGGGCGCGTAGAGCGTGGTGCAGACGTCGTGCAGAAAGGGCTGCAGGCCCTCGGTGACGACGTCCTCGGGCGGCTGGTGACCGGTGGGGTTTCCCTGGACGACCGTGTTCACTGTGTGGCGCCTCTCGTGATTTGGATCGATCAAAATTCACCTTAACCCTTGCCAACCTGCCATGGGAAAGAGTTTTATCGATCCATTGCAGATGCGGCGCCGCATTTCGAGCGGCCGCCGTGCGTGGATCGGAGGCCGTTGGTGGCACGTACGACGTCGGCAGGCGGGCGCAAGTCAGGGCCGGTGACCCTGGCTCTCGTGGCGCAACGGGCCGGGGTGTCCACACAGACGGTCTCCAACGCGCTCAACTCACCCGAACTCCTCGCGCCCCCCACCCTGAAGCGGGTACGCGAGGCGCTCGACGAGCTGGACTACCGGCCCCACCAGGCCGCCCGCTCACTGCGCACCCGCTCCAGCAGGCTGATCGGCTACGGTGTCCAGCCGACGCCCCCCGGCCTGTCGACACCCGTGTCCGACCACTTCCTGCACGCGCTGTCGGACTCGGCGGACCAGGCCGGCTACCGGATACTGCTCTTCGCCGCGCCCCTGGGCACCGACGACGAGGCCGAACGCTACGACGAACTGCTGCGGGAGCACTCGGTCGACGGGTTCGTCCTCAGCAACACCTACCGGGGCGACAAACGTCCGGGCTGGCTGCACAAGAACGCGGTCCCGTTCGTCGCGTTCGGCCGGTGGTCGGCGAAGGACACCGGCGACTGGGTGGACGTCGACGGTGCGCACGGCACCGCCGCCGCCGTCGACCACCTGGTGGCCGCCGGGCACCGGAAGATCGCGTTCCTGGGCTGGCCGCGCGGCTCGGGCGTCGGTGACGACCGGGCCGGCGGCTGGCGCGAGGCCATGCGCCGGCACGATCTGCCGGTTCGTGACCTGCGGGTGTCGTCGCTGGACGACGTGGACGCCGCCCGTACCGCGGTCGCCCGGCTCGTGGGCCGCGCCACCGCCGTGGTGGCGGCCAGCGACACCCTCGCGCTCGGCTGCTACCGCGCGCTGCGGGACGCGGGGCTGAGCCCGGGGAGCGACGTGGCGGTCGTCGGCTTCGACGACTCGCCCGCCGCGGGTCTCCTCTCGCCCAGCCTCAGCAGCGTCCGCCAGCCGCTCGACGAGGTCGGCCGGGCCTGCACCCGGATCCTCATGGACCGCATAAAAGACCCGGACTCCGCACCGGAGCGCGTGCTGCTGGCGCCCGAACTGATCGTCAGGGAGAGCTCGTCGGCCGAGCCCCGGCCCTGACCCCCGTACCCGCCCCCCGCCCTCCCCCCCAGGCCGTCCGGCCCCTCCCCAGGCCGCCGGCCACCGTCCCCAGGCCGCCCCGGCGACCGAATCCCGGCCTCCCCGGCCACCGAATCCCCCGACAGCAAGTCCCCGACAGCGACAGCTGGAGAGAGAAGCAGATGAAAAAGAACAGAGCCGCGACCGTCGCCGCCGTGTGCGGCGCGCTCCTGATAACCGGATGTTCGTCCGACTTCGGCAGCGACAGCAGCGCCGAGCAGAAGAGCTCCGGCAAGCAGAAGCTGACCGTGATGATCGGCTCCTCCGGCGACGCCGAGACGAACGCCGTCAAGGCCGCGGCCGACGCCTGGGCGAAGAAGACCGGCAACACCGTCACGGTCACACCGGCCCAGAACCTGGACCAGCAGCTCGGCCAGGCGCTGGCGGGCGGCAAGCCGCCGGACGTCTTCTACGTCGGCTCGTCCGTCTTCGCCAACTACGCCAAGGGCAACTCCCTGTACGCGTACGGTGACAAGCTCAAGGACAAGGAAGACTTCTCCGCCACGCTGCGCAGCTCCTTCAGCTACGAGGACAAGTTCGTCTGCGCCCCGAAGGACAGCTCCACCCTCTCTCTGGCGATCAACACCAAGATGTGGGAAGCGGCCGGACTGACCGAGGCCGACTACCCCAAGACCTGGGACGATCTGACGAAGATCGCCAAGAAGCTGACCACCGGCAAGGTCCACGGCCTGGTCGCCAACGCCAGCTACAACCAGCTCGGCCCCTTCATGAAGCAGGCCGGCGGCTGGGTCACCAACGCCGACCAGACCGAGATCACGGCCGACAGCCCCGAGAACATCGAGGCGCTGACGTATGTGAAGAAGCTGCTGAACGACAAGGTGCTCGCCTTCCCCCAGCAGGTCGACGCGGGCTGGGGCGGTGAGGCGTTCGGTACGCAGAAGGCGGCCATGACCATCGAGGGCAACTGGCTCACCGGTGCCATGACCAACGACTACCCGGACGTCGACTACAAGGTCGTCCCGCTGCCCGAGGGCCCGAAGGGCCAGGGCACGCTCTCCTTCAGCACCTGCTGGGGCATCGCCAACAAGAGCGCGCACCACGATGCCGCGGTCTCGCTCGTCGAGGCGTTCACCACCGCCGAGCAGCAGATGAACTTCGCCGACGCGTACGGCGTGATGCCCTCGCGCACCAGCGCGCTGGCGACGTACGAGGAGAAGCACCCGCAGGACAAGGCGTTCGTGGACGGTTCCGCCTACGCGCAGGGCCCGGTCACCCTCCCCGGCTTCACCAAGGTCCTCCAGCAGTTCGACACGGACCTGGCCGAGTTGGCGACCGCCGACCCCAAGAAGATCCTCGGCGATCTTCAGACCAACGGTGAGCAGATCCTGAAGAGCAACGGCTGACGGATCCCCGTCCCACCGTGTACGACACCCGCCGGGGCGCACGGCCCCGGCGGGTGCATGAGGAGAGAGAAACGCAATGAGTCAGTACGGCAGCGGCAGCGGCCCTGTCGCGGCGCCGCCCACCGCGGCCGGCGGCGACGGGGGCCGCGGAGACCTCGGGGCAGGCGGAGGCACGGCAGGCAAGGCCCGGCGCCCCCGCCGCGGGTCGTCGTCCGGCATCAAGGGCCGGCAAGGAATGTGGGGCTGGCTCTTCGTCAGCCCGATGGTGCTGGTCCTCGGACTGTTCCTGCTGCTGCCCATCGGGATGGCCCTGTGGGTCAGCCTGCTGAACTGGGACGGGCAGTCCAACCCCTTCACCGGCGCCGCCGACTTCATCGGGCTCGACAACTACTCCAACGTCCTGAGCGAGGACGGCCTGGACCGCACGCTGTTCATGACCTCGGTGCGCAACAACCTCTACTTCGTCCTGCTGGTCGTACCGCTCCAGACGATTCTCGCCCTCGCGCTCGCCGTGGCCGTCAACAGCCGCCGGATCAAGGGCAAGAGCCTCTTCCGGACGATCTTCTACTTTCCCTCGGTGACCAGCTCCATCGCCATCTCCACCGTCTTCCTCTTCCTGTTCCAGGGCAGCGGCGCCGTCAACGCGCTGCTGAAGTGGGTCGGCATCACCGGACCGAAGTGGTTCACCGACGCCAACGGCCTGGTGTGGACGGTGCTCGGCGGTCTCGGCATCGTCGACCCCGACAAACCGACGGCGGCCCTCGCCTCCAACGGCTTCCTCGGACTGTCCTGGTGGGACTGGCTGTCCGGCCCCTCCATCGCGATGTGCACCATCATCGCCCTGGTCGTGTGGACGTCGTCCGGCACCTACATGCTGATCTTCCTCGCCGCGCTGCAGGACGTGCCCGCCGAGCTGGAAGAGGCCGCCCTGCTGGACGGCGCCAACCGCTGGCAGTCGTTCCGCAACGTCACCATCCCCGCGCTCCGCCCGGTGATCTTCCTGGTGGTCACGCTCGGTCTGATCGGCAGCTGGCAGATCTTCGACGCCGTGTACGTGATGAGCCAGGGCGCCCCCGGCAACACCACCCTCACCCCCGCCTTCCTCTCCTACACCGCGGGATTCCAGGACTCCGAGTACGGCCGCGCCGCGGCCATCGCGTTCATCCTGCTGGCGATCATCATGGTGATGACCCTGATCCAACGCGTACTGCTCCGCGACCGTGACAAGCCGGTCCGGACGGGCAGGCGCTTCGGGGCCATTCGCCGGAGGACTTCATGAGTACGCTACCGACGACCCCACCGGCGCGGAAGACCCCGGCGAACTGGCAGCCGCGGACCCCCGACAGCACCCCCGCCGGGCCGCGCGTCCCGCGCAGCACCGGCCGGCGGGCCCTGCTCGTCGTCCTGTATCTGCTGCTCACGGCGGTCGGTCTGGTGTATCTGCTGCCGTTCGTCATCCAGATCGTGACCTCGTTCAAGACCGACCCCGACGCGGCGGCCAATCCGCTGTCCCTGCTGCCGGACCCGTTCTCGCTGGAGTCCTACCGACGGCTGTTCGGGCTCGGGAACACCGGTGACGCGGTGCCGTTCAGCACCTGGCTGAGCAACTCCGTACTCGTCACCCTGTTCATCACCGCGGGGCGGGTCTTCTTCGACTCGCTGGCCGGGTACGCGCTGGCCCGCCTCGACTTCCGCGGTCGCAACCTGCTGTTCAGCGGGCTGCTCACGGTGATGTCGGTGCCCGGCGTGGTGCTGCTGATCCCGAAGTTCCTCGTCCTCAACCAGCTCGGCATCTTCGACACGTACGCCGGCATGATCGTCCCCCTGCTGGTGGACGCGGCCGGGGTGTTCATCATGCGGCAGTTCTTCCTCTCCGTGCCGAGGGAGGTGGAGGAGGCGGCCAGGATCGACGGCGCCAGTGTCTTCCGCACCTTCTGGTCGGTGGTGCTGCCGATGGCCAAGCCCGCCCTGATCACCCTGACGATCCTGTCCTTCCAGGGATCGTGGAACGAGTTCACGCACTTCCTGGTCGCGACCCAGTCGCCGCAGTACCAGACACTGACGACGGGCCTCGCGTCCTTCGTCTCCGGGAGCCTGAGCAGCGGGACGCAGTATCCGCTCAAGCTGACGGCGGCCCTGCTGGCGACCATCCCGGTGGCGGTGCTCTTCTTCGTCTTCCAGCGTCACTTCGTACGGAGTGCGAACTCGGGTGCGGTCAAGGAATAGGTCAAACTTCGGGGACTGCCTGCGGTCCGGTGAGACGGCTGGTCAGAATGTGGCATGGTCATCCGCCGTCTCAGCTACCTCCTCGACCGGGAGCCGGACACCGGCAGCGTCCGGCTCCAGCAGCTCCGGTCGCTCCGGTCGCTCCGGTCGCTCCGGTCGTCGGAGCCGACGCCGTCGGAGAGTTCAGGGGGTGGGGGCGGGGCCTCGGACGATCTGCTCGCGCAGGTCGAGCAGGTCATCGCCCTCACCCACCGCTGGACGCCGCACGCGGTCCTCAGCTGCAGCCGGCTCCCGGCCGGCGGCAGCCTTCTCTGCAACGGCCGAACTGACCGTGAACACCCCGACGCGCGACGGCAGTTCATCGATGTGGTGCACCTCCCGGCCGGTGCGTCCGGGTTCGACCGGGTGTGGCCGATCGACACGTGGCGCTCCCGGTCCTGGGACGCCCCGGCACCGGCCGACGGGGACCTGCTGCCCGCGCCGGAGGGGCACTTCGACCGGCCGCTGCTCGTCCGATTCGCCCGGGAGCGGGCGTCGCGCCTCGCGCCGTTCCTCGCCGACGTACGACGCCTCTGGGCCGACCCCGCCGGCCGGCAGATCGTCATCGCCGAGGAGGACCCGGAGACGGTCGTCCGCTGGATCGCCCTCGCCTGCGCGTCGCTTCCCGAGCACCTCGCCAGGGAGCTGACGTTCGTCACCCACGCAGACGAACCGCGCGAGGCGCCGCAGCAGATCATCGGGATCGGCCCCGACTCGTCGTTCGGCCGGCACGATCCGCTGCTCGTGCAGCATCTGTACCGCGTGCACGACGGCCTCGGAGGACAGGGCAGCCCGTATCTCCCCGATCCCTGGGCCGAGTTGATGGCCGCGCTGTGGCAGGCGGGCGCCCCGCCGATCCCATCGGCTCCTGTCGCTCCCACGTCCGGTGCCATCTCCGGTGCCACTTGCGGTACGGCGTCGGCCGCCGACCCGTTCGACCTCGCGGCACTCGTCCCCCAACTCCTGCGGCTGGGAACGGAGTCGGGGGACAGGCTGACCACACTCCACGGCGACTCCCTGCGCACCGTCGTCACCACGCTCGCGTCGGCCGCGCAGGACCAGGCCCAAGGCGGCCCGGCCGTCGAGGAGTTGACCCGCGTCTGCCAGGAGCTGGGCAAGCACTGCACCGAGAGCGTCACCGACCCGCTGGCACTGGCCCTCGCCCGGCGGCGGCTCGCCGCCGCGCTCGACCAGGACACGAAACTCCGGAACGACCCGCTCGTCGGCCTGCCCCTCGGAGAGTCGGCACAGCGCTCACTGCGTGCCGAGTTCGGACCCCGCTTCGACAAGAGCCTGGCGCGCCAGCTGCGCGGCCCGGTGTCCGCCCTGGCCGGGCCACTGCATCTCGCGCTCGTCCTGCACGGTCACCAGGGCGTCGGCGTCGAGGACGCGGTGAACAAGCTGGTCCGTGTACTGCTCCAGCCGTACGGCTCCGAGTGCGCCGACGCCGTCGCCGTACTGAAGAGCGTCGGCCACCAGGGGCTGAACCGGCTCGTTCTCGAACAGATCGCCGTCAAGACGGCGGGCCGACGCAGCGACCTCCTGAGGGAGCTGCTGATGTCGCCCCAGGGCGAGTGGGTGCGTTCCCACCTCAAGTCCGCGCCGCCCTCGGTGAGCCTGGTCGAGCTGGCCGTCCGGTGGGGCGGACCGCCGCACCACCTGCGTGGAATGGACCTGTTCGCGAAACTCGCCGAACCGGCCCCCGGAGCGGCCGCGTCGGTCGCGACGGACCCACCGACACTGGAGACCCTCTGGTGGCTCGTCTGGGGCTCCGGCCAGCCGGAGCGGGGGCACTTTCCCCGCATCATCCACATCTGCGGCGCGGAGGCGATCCTCGCCGCCGGTCTCGGCACCCGGTTCCTGATCTGGCTCACCTCGCCCGGACGGTTCGACCGTGAGCTGGTCGACTTCGCCCACGCGGTCCACCGTCGGACGGGGCTGGGCGGACGGGAGCTCGCCACCGCCCAACTCATCGTTCTCGCCGACGACTTCGCGCGAACGGGCGATTCCCCCAGGGACGTCGTGGACCGCGTCGGCGCGCTGCGCCGGGACGCCCCGGCCGTGGACGCCCTGGTGTGGGACGGCGTCCAGCACCTGCTCGCCCGCGGCTTCGCCCGCCTCACACCGCACGACCTCTACCAGTCGGGCGCGCTGTCGTACCTCGCCAACGGCGAACCGGCTTTGCAGCACCACTACCGGGCCGCCGTCCAGGCCGAGTTCGCCGACGACGCCAAGGTGAACCGCATGGCCGACAGGCCGGACGCCGTCGCCGATCTCTTCTACGTCTGGCGCAGGGACCTGACCAGGTCCTCCCGCGCGTGGCACGCCACGGTCGAGGAGTTGCTGCGGGGGACCCTCGGCGTGGTGCTGGGCCGGATGAACGAGGAACAGCGCAGCGCCGTCGCCACCCGGCTGGTGCGACGGTCGAGGGACTGGCTCCTGACGTGGCAGGGCTGGACGGACGAGATGACGCGCGGCGGCGGCCGGGACACCCAGATCCCCGGCGCCCCCGCCGCGTACCCACCGGCACACGGGCAGCAGCCGGCCCCGCACGTTCCCGGGCAGCCGCCACCGCCGAAGCCCGGCGAGTTGCCCCCGCTCCCGCAGCAGTACCCGCCCGGGTACTCGCCGTCGCACCCGCCGCCGTACCCGCCGCGCTGACCGAAGGGATCGGTGTCGCCGCTCGACACACCTACCGGCATGCCTCAACTAGGCTTCCCACCACCGCATTTCAGCATCACCGCAACGCACCAACCGCAACGCATCAACGCAACGCATCACACAGGTAGAACCAGGCGTGCGCGAACGAGACGCCTCGGGGGAGAGGACCAGCGTGACCATCATTCTCGACGTGCCCGGCGGCAGTATGGCCAGCCGCCCGGCACACTTCATCTGGATGCTCGACTGCTCGGGCTCCATGGGAGTGAACGGCAAGATCGGCGAGTTGAACTTTGCCATCCGTGAGGCCATTCCGGAGATGCAGCAGGCCGCCCAGTCCAACCCGGCCGCATCCCTGCTCGTCCGCGCCATCTCCTTCGCGAGCGGCGCGAGTTGGCACATCCAGGAGCCCACCCCGGTGGACCGGTTCACCTGGGACGACGTGCACACCTACGGCGCCACCGACATGGGCGCCGCCTTCCGTATGGCCGCCGCCGCGCTCCAGACCCCGCCGATGCCGCAGCGCGCCCTGCCGCCCGTCCTCGCCCTGGTCTCCGACGGCCAGCCGACCGACGACTGGCGCTCCGGACTGCGCGCCATCGACGACACACCGTGGGGCAAGCGCGCCGTGCGGGTCGCCGTCGCGATCGGCGACGACGCGGACAAGAGCATGCTCAAGGAGTTCCTCGGCAACCCCGAGCTCGAACCGCTCCTCGCCAAGAACCCCCGCCAACTGGCCGCCGCGATCCGCTGGATGTCCACCGCGGTGGTGAAGGAGGCGTCGGCGCCGAAGATCGAGGACGCCGCACCCGTGAATGTCTCGCCCGTCGTGCCGCTGACCAAGGACGAGAACGACATCTGGTGAACGCCACCGGGACACCCACCGTGGTGTGGGAACTCCTCGACGGAGGAGTCAAAGGGGTCGCCAAGAAGTACAGCCAGGACCGGGGCAGGGCGCTGACGACGGCGGACGGCCGTGCCGTCGTGCTGGCCGTCGCCGACGGGCACGGGTCGCGCGCGCACTTCCGCAGTGAGCTGGGTGCGGGCTGGGCCGTGGAGGCGTTCACCTCCTGTGCCCAGGTGTACGCGCACGAGGTCGTACGACGCGGGGACGACGCGGCGAACTGGCCCCGGCTGCTGGCAGAGGCCCGCACGCTCCCGCAGCAGGTCGTGCACGCCTGGCGCCGCCGCGTCCTGATACAGGAGGCCAACTCCCCGGCGCACGGCGCGAATTCGACGCCGAGCATCACGCCGAACAGCGCGCCGGGCACCACGCCGAACAGCACGGCCGACAACGCCGCCGGATCCGCTCCCGAGGCCGACCTCGCCGTCTACGGCAGCACACTGATCGGCGCCGTTCTCACCGAACGGCTTCTGTTCTGCTGGCAGTTGGGAGACGGAGACATCGTGCTCGTCGACGAGGACGGCACGACCCACATGCCGCTCCACACCGGCCCCGACATGGGCGACGAGACGGAGTCGCTCTGCGAGCCCGAGGCCTGGCGCAAGGCGCGGCTGCACTGGCAGCCACTCACCGGCGGCCCGCCACCGGGCGTGCTGCTCTCCACCGACGGACTCTCCAAGAGCTTCGCCGACCACGAGGGGTTCCTGGCCTTCGCCACCGGGGTGCGGTCGCGTGCCGCGTCCCACGGCGTCGCGGCCGTCCAGGCCCAGCTCCCCGACTGGCTGGGCCACGCGGCCAAATACTCCGGGGACGACGCGACACTGGCGGGCGCCTTCCCTGCGCCCGGCCCCGGCGCCGCCCACCCCCACCCCCACCCCCACCCCCACCCTCACACCGACACGCACTGAAGCAGAGAGGTACCGCATGGCGAACGGCATGCTCCTGGCCGGACAGACCCTGATCACCGAATCGGGGGACCGGGTCACGGTCGCCGAACTCTTCGGCTCGGGCGGCCAGGGCGAGGTCTACCGGGTGCGGACGCCGCACGGCGACCGGGCCGTGAAGTGGTACTACCCACAACTGGCCGACGCCCGGCAGCGACAGATCCTCGAAGAGCTCATCCACCGAAACTGGGGCGACGACCGGTTCCTGTGGCCGCAGACGGTCGTGATGGACCCGGACGCCTCGTATCCGGGCTTCGGCTATCTGATGGACGTACGGCCCCAGCGTTTCCACGACCTGCCGGCGCTGTTCCGCCGTGACCCGTCGGTGGCGGCGACCACGCTGCGTACGCTTGTCGCCGCCGCGCTGCACACCGTCGAGGCGTACTTCACCCTGCACTCCAAGGGCATCGCCTACCGCGACATCAACTGGGGCAACATCTTCTTCGACCCGGCCACCGGCGACGTGCTGGTGTGCGACAACGACAACGCCGTGGTGGAGGACGAAGCCGCCGCCGTCGCCGGGACGATGGACTTCATGGCCCCCGAGCTGGTGCGCGGCGACAAGAACGCGAAGCCCGGTATCCAGACCGACCTGCACTCACTCGCCGTCCTGCTGTTCCTGCTTCTGATGAACCATCACCCGCTCGACGGCGCGCAGGCGTTGCAGATCCGCTGCATGGACGAGGCGGCCAAGCGCAAGATGTACGGCACCCACCCGCTGTTCATCTACGACCCCGCCGACACCAGCAACGCGCCGGTACCCGGCGAGCACCCGACCGTCATCGCGACCTGGGGCGCGCTGCCGAAGATCCTGCGCGACCTGTTCGTCAAGACCTTCACGCAGGGGCTCACCACGCCCTCGATGCGGGTCCGCGAGTCGCAGTGGCGGGACGCGCTGAGCCGGGTACTCGACGCGATCACGGTGTGCGCGTCCTGCGGCCGGCAGAACATGACCCAGCCCGACGGCCCCGCGCCCGACTGCTGGAAGTGCGGCAAGACCGTACAACTGCCCCCGAAACTCGAAGTCGTCACGGGCCGCGGCACCATGCGCACCCGCCGCGGCATCCGCCTCGACCCGAAGGCGCGGGTGTACGCACACCACCTGCTCGACGACCCGGAGCGCCACGACTTCACCGCCGTGGTCGGCGAGATGACCGAACACCCCCAGCAGCGTGGGCGGTTCGGCCTCACCAACCGTACGACGCTCGACTGGACGGTCCGCCGCGACGACGGCACGGTCCAGGAGGTCGGCCCCGGCCGCACCGTGGCACTCCGCCCCGGACTGCTGCTGGAGTTCGGCGGCGGCACGGAGGCGGAGGTACACGCGTAGAGCCGCTCATCTCATGCGCCGGACGGCCCGCCTGCTCAGGCG
>NZ_JBHUUW010000082.1:0-31020 GCF_042670825.1 Streptomyces sp. NPDC057137
ACACCACCCCCGCGGCGGGCGGGCCGGCCCCCCCCCCCCCCCCCACTCCTCTGTCGCTGTGGTGCTGTTCAGCCGTTTCGAACTAGAGAGCGCCGAAGCCCACCCGTCGAGTCGTCGGCTCGCCGATCTCCACGTACGCGATCCGTTCGGCCGGTACGAGCACCTTCCGCCCCTTTTCGTCCGTGAGGCTGAGCAGCTTCGCCTTGCCGGCGAGTGCGTCGGCCACGGCGCTCTCGACCTCCTCGGCGGACTGCCCGCTCTCCAGAACGATCTCGCGGGGCGTGTGCTGCACGCCGATCTTGACCTCCACCGCTATGTCCCTCCGAACGGTCAGTGCGTTGCGCGGTCAACCGCGCGGTACCCAGCACACATTAGCCCGGAGAGACGGCGCTCAGGACGACGGCGGGGCACGCCCGCAGCGAACACGGACCGCGCCGGGAGCCTGTCAGGCGCCGGGGTGCTGCTCGCTGCCGTGCAGCGGGAATCCGGCGATGCCGCGCCAGGCGAGCGAGGTGAGAAGTTCCACGGCCTTGTCGCGCGGGATGACCGACTCGCTGGAGAGCCAGTAGCGCGCCACCACCTGGGAGACGCCGCCGAGTCCGACGGCCAGCATCATGGACTCCTCCTTGGAGAGGCCCGTGTCCGACGCGATCACGTCGGAGATCGCCTCCGCGCACTGGAGCGCCACCCGGTCGACGCGCTCGCGCACGGCCGGCTCGTTCGTCAGGTCGGACTCGAAGACCAGCCGGAACGCGCCGCCCTCGTCCTCGACGTAGGCGAAGTACGCGTCCATCGTGGCCGCGACCCGGAGCTTGTTGTCGGTCGTCGACGCCAGGGCCGTACGCACGGCCTGCAGCAGGGCCTCGCAGTGCTGGTCGAGAAGGGCCAGGTAGAGGTCCAGCTTTCCGGGGAAGTGCTGGTAGAGGACGGGCTTGCTGACGCCGGCCCGCTCCGCGATGTCGTCCATCGCCGCGGCGTGGTAACCCTGTGCGACGAAGACTTCCTGAGCCGCACCCAGAAGCTGATTGCGTCGAGCGCGGCGTGGCAGGCGCGTGCCTCGCGGGCGCGCCGCCTCGGTCTGCTCTATGGCTGTCACGCCGCCTCCCAGAATTGTTCCGTGCGCGCTGTGCGCCGCCTTGCCATCGTACTTTTGGGTAACCCGGCTGTGCGTGGTCAGGCCGCAGAATTTCACGGACCGGACAGCCGGGGAGCCTGATATCCGCCCGGCCGCGAGGGCGGCGGCGGAAAAAAGTATCCAATGCCGACAAAAGGCGAACCCGGTCCTGAGCGGCCGCTCAGCGGTAGTCGTCCTCGTCGAGGGAGACGATACGCGCCTGTTCGGCGGCGTCGGTCTCGTCGGCCTCGGCCGTATCGACAGGGGCCGGTGGATCGTCTTCGGACGGCTGCACATCCGTGTGCTGCTCGGCGGCGTCGGCCTCCGGGGTCTCCTCGCCGAGTTCCTCAAGTTCGCCGGAATCCGCCCCCGCGCTCGGGTCTTCCTCGTCGATGTCGTTCGGGAATGTGTCCGGGTCGCTCGGGTCCGCCGACATGGGGCGCCCTTTCTTCTCCGGTCGTCTTCCGTCTTCTTCCGCCGTCCATTCGCGAAATGAGGCGAATGCGTACGCGTACTTACGAGGGTAGGAGGTCCGCACCCTCGACGCTATGCGTCCTGTGACGGTGAACACGCGAAACGGCGCGTGATCGTCTCGTAACATTGCCCGCATGTCTTCGACCGAGCTGCCGGAAACCCTCGCCGCCGCCGTCCCGCGCGTGAGCACCGTCCGGGTCGCCGACGGTGAGCGGCTGCGTTCGGTGGCCCTGCCGGGGCTGACCCTGAACGTGCGCTCACGGCCCCCGACGCGCCCCGGACTGCCGCGCGCGCTGTACGTGCACGGCCTCGGCGGCTCCTCGCAGAACTGGTCCGATCTGATGCCCCTGCTGGCCGACGTGGTCGACGGCGAGGCGGTCGACCTGCCCGGCTTCGGCGACTCCCCGCCGCCGGCCGACCGGAACTACTCGATCACCGCCCACGCGCGGGCCGTGATCCGGCTGCTCGACGCGGGCGGGCACGGCGCGGTGCATCTCTTCGGCAACTCCCTGGGGGGCGCCGTCGCGACCCGGGTCGCCGCCGCCCGTCCCGACCTGGTGCGCACCCTCACCCTCGTCTCGCCCGCGCTGCCCGAGATCCGCGTGCAGCACCAAGCCCTGCCGACCGCCCTGCTGGCCGTGCCCGGCGTCGCCGCGCTGTTCGGGCGGATGACCCGCGAGTGGACGGCCGAGCAGCGCACGCGCGGCGTGATGGCCCTCTGTTACGGAGATCCCGGCCGGGTCTCCGAGGAGGGTCTGCGGCACGCGGTGGAGGAGATGGAGCGGCGGCAGCGTCTTCCGTACTTCTGGGAGGCGATGACCCGCTCCGCGCGCGGCATCGTCGACGCGTACACCCTCGGCGGCCAGCAAGGGCTGTGGCGCCAGGCCGAGCGGGTCCTCGCGCCGACACTGCTGGTGTACGGAGGGCGGGATCAGCTCGTTTCGTACCGAATGGCCCGAAAGGCGTCCGCCGCTTTCCGGGATTCCCGACTCCTGACGCTTCCTGACGCCGGGCATGTTGCCATGATGGAGTACCCCAAGGTGGTGGCGGAGGCCGCGCGGAGTCTCATCCAGGAGCCCGACAGGGCGACGGGTGAGACGAACGGGCGCGCCGGCCGTAATGACGGTGGAGACGCCGACACCTTCGGCAGCAGTGGCGATGACGGTGACAACGACAGTGGCGGGAGCTGATCCGGGGCGTGGGACGACACAGCCGTAAAGGCCCCGCACCCCAGGGATCCGACAGCAAGAAGCGCGCGCCCGCCGCGAGCGGCCCACCGGCCGGTGAGCGGGAGGCGCGGCCCACCCCGCCTCCCGGCGGCGAGCGGGGACGCGCGGCGCCGCCGTACGGCACCCCCGCGCACGGCGTCCCGCAGGTGCGCGGCGGGCATCCCGAGCACCGTGAGCCGGGCGGCGGCTGGGGCGACCAGCAGCGGTACGGGGACCGGCAGGACGGGTCGCAGGGGCCTCCGCATCCACAGGGGCCCCGCGGACAGACGCGTTCGACGACCGGTCAGCGCCGGGTGCCGGGACCGCGCCGCGAGTTCATCGACGCATTCGACGCGCCGCCCCCTCCGTACGGATCCGGCGTCGGCACCGGCTTCGGTACCGACGCCGACTCCGCGCAGTGGCGCCCCGATCCGTACGCCCCCGTGACCGACTGGGACGACGAGGGCAGCCGCCCCCGTACGGCCTTCGCCGCCGACTCCGGCCGTGGCTCGGACCGGGACGACCCCGACGCAGCCCCGGACGGCGAGGGCGGGCGGGAGCGGCCCGCCAAGGGCGGTCTGGGGCGCACCTTCACCGGGATCGCCGCGGCGGCCGTGACCACGGTGCTCGCCGTCGTGGTGGCCGGTCAGGTCACCGACGGCCGTGACTCCCGGGCCGACGCGCTGCCCTCCGGCGGGCTCGCCCGCGACGGCGAGGACGCCGCCTCGCGCTCGGAAGGCAGGCCGACGCCGAAGAAGCCCGCGGTCCAGGCCCCGGCGCTGCCTCCCACCTACGGTCAGTTGATGGCCAAGCAGTTCCCGCTGGCCGCCGATCTGAAGGGCTCGGGGGAGTTCGAGGCGGTCCCCGGGGTGGCCAAGGCGCCCGGCAGGGGCAAGAAGGTCCTCTACCGGATCGACATCGAGAAGGGCCTCGGCCTCGACCAGAAGCTGTTCGCCGACGCCGTACAGAAAACCCTGAACGACGACCGGAGTTGGGCCCACAACGGGGCCATGACCTTCGAGCGGATCGCCGGCGGCTCGCCCGAGTTCGTGATCACACTGGCGAGCCCCGGGACGACGGCCGAGTGGTGCGCGAAGTCCGGGCTGGACACCACCGTCGACAACGTGTCCTGCGACTCCGCCGCGACCGATCGCGTCATGATCAACGCGTACCGCTGGGCGCGGGGGGCCAAGACCTACGGCTCCAAGGCGATGCTCACCTACCGGCAGATGCTGATCAACCACGAGATCGGGCACCGGCTCGGCTACGGGCACGTGAGCTGCCAGACCCCGGGCTCGCTCGCCCCCGTGATGCAGCAGCAGACCAAGACGCTCGATCTCGACGGCGTGAAGTGCAAGCCCAACCCCTGGGCCTTCCCCGGCAGTTGAGGCATCGGCCCCAGCTTGACGCAGCGTGACAGGATAGGTCCTTACCGCGACGGAACGCTACCGCGGTGGGAAAGTTACGTGCATTCACCCCTTCTGGTGGTGCGACGGACAACCGTCCGCCGTTCCACCGTCATGTCCGCTTACGGTCGTCCCGCTGCGAGTCGCCGATCCAACGGCGGCTTCCCACAAGGGAGATCAGGGGTGTGCTCGTGCGGATCGGACTACTCACGGACGGTGGCTACCCGTATGCGACGGGTGAGTCCAGGCTGTGGTGCGACCGGCTCGTACGCGGGCTCGCACAGCACGAGTTCGACATCTACGCGCTCAGCCGCAGCGCCCACCAGGAGGGCAACGGCTGGATCCAGCTGCCGCCCTCCGTGCAGCGGGTGCGCACCGCGTCCCTCTGGTCGGCGGAGGGCGACGGGAGGGCGTACGGACGGCGCGAACGACGGCGCTTCGTGGGGCACTTCGGAGATCTGATCGCCGCCGTCTGCGCCCCGGACGAGGGTGCCGCGGGGAGGGCGGGCGGCGACGGCGCACGCGACGTGAGCGGCGTGAGTGCCTTCGCCGAAGGGCTGTACGGGCTCGCCGAACTGGCGCGCGACCACGGCGGTCTGTCCACGGCCCTCCGGTCGGAGACCGCCGTACGGATCCTCGAATCCGCCTGCCACGTCCCCGGCGCACGCCGGAGCGTGCGCGGTGCCACCGTCCCCGACTACCTGGTCTTCGCCGACCAGTTGGAGCGCGCGCTGCGCCCGCTCTCCCTCGACTGGTACGACGACGACGGCCTCGGCGCCGTCGATCTGTGCCACGCGACGACCGGCGGATCCGCCGCACTGCCCGGACTTCTGGCCAAACGCTTCTTCGGCGCACCGCTGCTGGTCACCGAGTACGGCGTCCAGCTCCGCGCCCACTACCTGGCCGCCGGACCCGGCGGTGACACGCCCCTGCGTGCGCCGGTGCGCGCCCTGCTCGCGGCCTTCCAGGGCCGGCTCGCCGCCGAGGTCTACCGGCAGGCCACCGTCATCACCCCCGGCAACACCCACGCCAGACGCTGGCAGGAGCGCTGCGGCGCGGACCGCGCGAAACTGCGCACCGTCTACCCGGGAATGGAGACGGAGCGCTTCTCGGCGCTGGGCGAGCGCAACGAGGGCCGTATCGGGGCTCGTAGCGGGGGCCGTAACGGGAGTGACGGCGGCGACGGTGGCGATCCCAACACCCTTGTATGGGTCGGCCGGATCGAGCCCGCCAAGGACCTCATCTCCCTGCTGCACGCCTTCGCCGACATCCGTAAGGAGGAGCCCGCGGCGCGGCTGCGGATCATCGGCGCCGCGGCGCAGGGTGCGGAGGCGACCGCGTATCTCGCCCACTGCCGGGCGCTGGCCGCGCAGTTGTTCCCCGACGAGGCGGCCGACGCGCACGCCGTGGGCGACAACTGCGTCTCCTTCGAGGAGGTCGGCGGGCCCGGGGCACCGGAGCTGGTGGACGCGTACGCGGCGGGCGGGGTGATCGTCCTGTCCAGCATCGTCGAGGGCTTCCCGGTCAGTCTGGTCGAGGCGATGTTCTGCGGCCGCGCGACGGTCTCCACCGACGTCGGCGCGGTCGTCGAGGTCATCGGTGGTACGGGGCTCGTGGTGCCCCCGCGCAATCCGCGGGCGCTCGCCGACGCCTGTGTCGCGCTGTTGCGCGACCCGGAGCGGCGCGAACGGCTGGGCGCCGCCGCGCGGGCCCGCGCCCTCGAACTCTTCACCGTCGAGCAGAACCTGGCGGCGTTCCGCGGCATCTACCTGGAGCTGATCTCGCACGCCCCCGTCCGGCGCCCCGCCGAGACCGTGGACGCGCACGGCGGGCCGCTGCCCTTCGCCAACCCGGCGGAGGCGTACGTACCGGGTCACTGGACCGCCGGACAGGCGAGGACCGTACCGATGCCGGCGCCGGTACCGATGGTGCCTCCCGTGTCGATGCCCCTTCCCGTACCCGTACCCGTGGCCATGTCCTTACCGGCGGTGCCACAGCCGCCGCGTCCTACGGAGGCGGTCGGCGTGGGCGCCGGACAGACCCTGGGGGAGAAAGATGTCTGACACGGGCACCACCCCCATGGGGACGACGAGACTCGCGCGGCGCACGGGCCCGGCCGACCCCGTCAAGACGCTGATGCACAGCCACCGCGAACTGTGCGAACGCGCCGTCGACCCGCTGGAGATCGCCGCCGGTTTGGAGGCGCACGGCGTCACCGACCGCGCCGCCGCGCGCTTCCGGCACCGGGACGTCTTCTCGCTCGCGGAGGAGCTGTACGCGCGCGTGCCGCGCGCCGCCGAGGGCGGCACGGACGCCACCGGCACGACCACGCCGCATCCCGCGCGTGCCACCGATCCACGCGCCGGATGGGCGCTCCGCACCCTGCTCCCGGGCGCCGTGTGCGCCGTCGCCCTCGTCGCTCTGCGGTACGCCGGCGGAATCGACGCCGCCGGCGGGATGATCCTGCTCGCGATAGGCGCGGCGGGGACCGTCGCGCTCACCGTCGCCCTCCGGCGCGGCCCGCTGCGCGTCGAGGGCCACACGGCGCGCGTCTCACGACTGTGGGTCTGCTGGCTGCTGGCGTACGTGCTGTACGGCGACGGGCTGCTGCACGCGGGGACCGGCGGCGGGCCCCACGGGGCGGCGCCCCCGGCCGAGGCCGCGGCGGCGCTCGTGGCCCTGGCGTTCGCCGTGGCTCCCGCCGCCTGGTGCGCCCATCTGCTGTCCGTCCAGGCACGGCGCGGGCTCACCGGCAGCCGTGGACTGGCCGAGTTCGCCTCCCGGACCCGGCCGGTGCTCCTCGGTCTGTTCGCGCTGTACGCCGTCGCGCTGACGGCCCTGGCCGTAAGCGCCGAACTCCTCCTCGGCGGCGGACCCGGCACGGGCGCCGGTCACCCCGTCGCGACCGTGGCCCTCGGCTGTCTGCTGTTCCTCGCCCGGCTGCTCACCGTCCACGGCTTCCCGAAGGCGGCGGCGACCGGCCTCGTCACCGCCTGCGCCGTCGAGGCGTCGGCCCTTCTCCTCGCCACGGCGGGCCGCGTCCCCGGCTTCGAGACCGTCTCCGCCCCCGTCCGGGCCCTGGCCGACGCGGGGGGAGCCGGAGCCGTACCGGCCCTCGCCTGCGGCGCCGCCGCGCTCGGGCTCCTGATCCACGCCGCCGTCTCCCTGTCCCGGGCCTCGGCCCACACCTGACCGGTGGACCGGCGACCTCCGGCGCACGCCCCCGTCCGGGCCGCACGTCCGGACCCCCAGACCTCCCGCGGAGCCGACGCCGCGGGCGTAACCCGAAGCACACGGCAACATCCTCTAAGGAGACGACAGAACATGACCCCTCAACCCCCAGCACCGGCGCGTCGGAACCAAGGGGCAGCGCGATGAGGGTCCTGCTGCTCGGTGCCAACGGTTTCCTCGGGCGCTTCGTCGCCGACCGGCTGCTCGCCGACCCGGCCGTGCATCTGACCGCTCTCGGCCGCGGCGACGACGCCGACGTACGGTTCGACCTCGCCGGCGGCAGTCCCGGAGCGCTCACCCGCTTCCTGGACGCCGTCCACCCCGGAGTCGTCATCAACTGCGCCGGCGCCACCCGGGGCGGCGCCCGCGACCTGACCCGGCACAACACCGTCGCCGTCGCGACCGTCTGCGAGGCGCTGCGCCGCAGCGGCTGCGGCGCCCGCCTCGTCCAGCTCGGGTGCTCGTCCGAGTACGGGCCCTCCCAGCCGGGCTCGTCCACCGCCGAGGACGCGGTGCCCCGGCCCGGCGGGCCGTACGGCGTGAGCAAGCTGGCCGCCAGCGAACTGGTGCTCGGCGCGGGACTCGACGCCGTCGTGCTGCGGGTCTTCTCGCCCGTCGGACCCGGCACGCCCGCGGGCTCCCCGCTCGGCCGGCTCGCCGAGGCGATGCGCCGCGCCATGCAGTCCGGCGACGGTGAGCTGAAGCTCAGCGGCCTCGGCGTACAGCGCGACTTCGTTGACGTACGCGACGTGGCCCGCGCCGTGCACGCCGCCTCGCTCTCCGCCGCGCAGGGCGTCGTCAACATCGGTACGGGGCGCGCGGTCCGGCTCAGGGACGCCGCCGCCGTCCTCGCGCGGGTCGCCGGATACGGCGGCGCCCTGCACGAGCTGGACGCTCCCACCGGCCCGCAGCGCCCCGTGCACGGGCACAGCCACGCCACCCTCGGCCCGCAGCGCGGCGAGCACCCGTCGGAGCAACTGGGCAGCGGCCCGTTCCCGTATCCCGACGGCTGCGGCGGCTGGCAGCAGGCCGACGTCCGCACCGCGCGCGACCGGCTCGGCTGGCGGCCCCGGATCAACCTGGAGGAGTCGCTCGCCGACATCTGGATGGAGGCGGCATGTCGCATCTGACGAGGACCGGAGACAGCCTGTCGGCCACCGGCGCCGCCGCGCTCGGCTTCGGCATCCCCGGGTACGCGCATCCGCTGCTCGCCCCGGTCGAGTGGGCCGAACTGACGCGCCCCGGAACGCCGTTGCACTGGGCCGTGCTCAACGTCGCCGACGGGCCGGGCAGCAGGCCCGACCCGCACTGTCTGGAAGCCGCAGGCCGGCTCAGGAACACGGGCGTACGGGTGCTCGGGCATCTCGATCTCGCGTACGGCGCCCGGAGCTTCGGCGAGATCATCTCCGAGGCGCACGACTTCCACGACTGGTACCGCGTCGACGGCTTCTACCTGGACCGGTGTCCGGCGGAGGCCTCGTACCTCCCCGACGTCAGGCTCACGGCGGCGACGCTGGACACGATCTCCCACAGCGGGCATCTGGTCCTCGGCCACGGGACGCATCCGTACCCCGGATACGCCGAGATCGCCGACCAGTTGGTCACCTTCCGCGGCCCGTGGACCGACTACCGCTGGTCACAGGTGGCCGGGTGGACGGCGGACCATCCGCCCGAACGCTTCGTGCATCTCGTCCACGGGGTGCCCCGCAGCCATCTGAACGAGGCGATGCGGATCGCGCGCTGGCAGGGCGCGGGCACGATCTTCTTCACCGACCGGAGCGATCACGACGACCGGATCGGACAGAACAGCCCATTCGCGGCGCTGCCCGGCTACTGGGACGAAATCGTCTCGCAGATCGGACCGGGTGTCTCGGAATGAGAAGGCGCGTGGCAGTGTTACCGGAGGAACAAACGTACTGACCAATCGACCAATCCCCTGTTGAGGTCCCTGTGTCGCTGCCACCCCTGGTAGAGCCCGCTGCCGAGCTCACCGTCGACGAGGTCCGCAGGTACTCCCGTCACCTGATCATCCCGGACGTCGGGATGGACGGGCAGAAGCGGCTGAAGAACGCGAAGGTGCTCGTCGTCGGCGCCGGCGGGCTCGGCTCGCCCGCGCTGATGTATCTGGCCGCAGCCGGTGTCGGCACGCTCGGCATCGTGGAGTTCGACGAGGTCGACGAGTCGAACCTCCAGCGGCAGATCATCCACAGCCAGGCGGACATCGGCCGCTCGAAGGCCGCTTCCGCGCGTGATTCCGTCCTCGGCATCAACCCGCTCGTGAAGGTCGTCCTTCACGAGGAGCGGCTCGAGTCCGAGAACGTGATGGAGATCTTCGCCCAGTACGACCTGATCGTGGACGGCACGGACAACTTCGCCACCCGCTATCTGGTCAACGACGCGTGTGTGCTGCTGGGCAAGCCGTACGTATGGGGCTCGATCTACCGCTTCGACGGTCAGGCGAGCGTCTTCTGGTCCGAGCACGGGCCCTGCTACCGCTGCCTCTACCCGGAGCCGCCGCCCCCCGGCATGGTGCCGAGCTGCGCCGAGGGCGGTGTCCTGGGCGTGCTGTGCGCGTCGATCGGGTCCATCCAGGTCAACGAGGCGATCAAGCTCCTCGCGGGCATCGGTGAGCCGCTGCTCGGCCGCCTGATGATCTACGACGCGCTGGAGATGCAGTACCGCCAGGTCAAGGTCCGCAAGGACCCCGACTGCGCGGTCTGCGGCGAGAACCCGACCGTCACCGAACTCATCGACTACGAGGCCTTCTGCGGCGTCGTGTCCGAGGAGGCGCAGGTGGCGGCCGCCGGTTCGACGATCACTCCGAAGCAGCTCAAGGAGTGGCTCGACGACGGCGAGAACATCGAACTCATCGATGTGCGGGAGCCGAACGAGTTCGAGATCGTCTCCATCCCGGGCGCCAAGCTGATCCCGAAGAACGAGTTCCTGATGGGGAACGCGCTCCAGGATCTGCCGCAGGACAAGAAGATCGTCTTGAACTGCAAGACGGGTGTCCGCAGTGCGGAAGTGCTCGCGGTGCTCAAGTCGGCCGGCTTCGCCGACGCCGTGCACGTCGGCGGCGGAGTGGTCGGCTGGGTCAACCAGATCGAGCCGGAGAAGCCGATCTACTGAGCGACCCGCCGAGTGACACACATACGTAGGAGGCCGGTCCACGCACCTCGTGGGCCGGCCTCCTACGTATGTCGGTCAGTGCGTCACTTGCAGACCGTCCCGGCCTTCGGCACCTTGCCGTTCAGCAGATAACCGTCCACGGCGTTCTGCACGCATGTGCTGCCGGCGTTGTACGCGCCGTGCCCCTGGCCCTCGTACGTCAGCTCGACGCCGACGCCCTTGCCGAGCGCCTTCGCCATCGCCTGCGCGCCCTCGAACGGCGTGGCCGGGTCGCCGGTGTTGCCGATGACCAGGATCGGGGCCGCACCCGGCGCGCTGACGTCGGGCTTGTCCCACTCGCCCGGCACGGGCCACTCGGAGCAGCCCAGCAGGCCCCAGCCGAGGAAGTCACCGAAGACCGGCGACACCTTCCGGAACTCGGGGAGCCTCGCCTTGGTCTGCGCGAGCGTGGAGCGCTGCTTGGAGTCCACGCAGTTGACGGCCGCGTTGGCCGCCTGGATGTTGCTGTACTGGCCCTTCTCGTTGCGGCCGTTCATCGCGTCCGACAGGACGAGCAGCAGCGCGCCGCTGCCGCCGTCGGCCTCGTCCAGACCCTGTTCGAGCAGCGGCCAGTACTCCTTCGAATAGAGCGCCTGGGCAATGCCGTTGGTGGCCTGGGTCTCGGTGAGCTTCCGGTCGCCCAGCCCGGCGATCGGCTTCTTGTCGAGCCGGTCGAGCAGACCGACGACGAAGTCCTCGATCTCCTGCGGGGTACTGCCCGGCAGCTTGCACGCGTCGCCGCGGCTCACGCAGTCCTTCGCGAAGTTGGTGAGGGCGAGCTGGAAGCCCTCGGCCTGGCCGAGCGAGCCCTGTTCGGAGCTCTCGCTCGGGTCCACGACGGCGTCGAAGACGGTGCGGCCGACGGACTTCGGATACAGGTGGGCGTAGACGCCGCCCAGCTCGGTGCCGTACGAGATACCGAAGTAGTTGAGCTTGTCGTCGCCGAGGACCTGGCGCATCAGCTCCATGTCACGCGCGGCGTTGACGGTGCCGACGTGCGGGAGCGCCTTGCCGGACTTCTGCTCGCAGCCGCCCGCGTACCACTTCAGGCCGTCGACGTACGACTTCTCCTCGGCGCTGTCGTCCGGGGTCATGTCCTTCGCGTAGTACGCGTCGAGCTGCTTGTCGTCCTTGCACTCGACGGGGTCGCTGCGGCCGACGCCGCGCGGGTCGAAGCTGACCAGGTCGTAGCGGGTGCGCAGCTTCTCGTAGTCCTTGCCGAAGGAGGGCAGTCCGGTCACACCGGAGCCACCGGGCCCGCCGAAGTTGAAGACGAGCGAGCCGATGCGCTTGCCCGGGTCGCTCGTCTTCGCCCGGATGAGGGCCAGCTCGATGGTGTCGCCCTTGGGCTTCGCGTAGTCGAGCGGGGCGGCCATGGAGGCGCACTCCCACTTGGTGCCGCCGGGCAGCGGCGACGGAGCCGTACCGCCGCCCTCGGCCGCCGACGGGGTGGGACACGCCTTCCAGTCCAGCTTCTGGGACGTCAGGTTCTGGGGCGCGGCGGTCGTGTCGGTCTTGTTCTGGCCGTCTTGACCGTCCTGACCGTTCTGGCTGGTCCGCCCGCCCTGGCCGCCGCTGTCCGGGTCGGAGCCGGAGCATCCGGCGGCGGCCAGCAGGGTGGCGACGGTGACGGCGACCAGCGTCGGGCGGCGCCGCCCGGCGGGTGCGGTGGACGCGGAGAAGGAGGGCATCGGCATCTCCCCATGGTGCGTCGTGCCGGGGAGCGGCGCGCGGCCCGGGGTCCAGCCGGGTGGTGACGGGGCTCGGGGAGCCCCGTCAAAGGGCTCCCTTGCGGGTGAGGTGGTTGAAGCAGATCCACCCGGGCAGCACCGGCAGCCACAGGGTCATCATCCGGTACAACAATACCGCCGGGGCCGCCACCTCCTTAGGAACCCCCGTCGCGATCAGACCGATCGTCAGCGCGCCCTCGACGGCGCCCACACCGCCCGGCGTCGGCGCCGCCGACCCCAGCGCGTTGCCCGCGAGGAACACGACGGCGATGCTCGCGTAGCTCAGCTGCTGATGCCCGTCGTCGAAGGCCCGGATCGACGCGTCCAGGCACATCACGAACAGACCGGTCAGCAGCAGCATCCCGCCGATGCCGGTGAGGAGCTTCATGGGCCGCTGGAGCACGTCGAGCATGCGCGGCACCACACCCGCGAACAGTGAACGCAGCCGTGTCACCACGAACTTCCGTAGGAAGGGGATCGCGGTGACGACCAGCACCAGGACGGCGACGGTCAGCAGCCCCGCGATCACCGTCCTCGACGGGGTGAGGGAGGTCGTCTTCTCCGTACCGGTGAGATAGCCGAAGGCGAGCAGCAGCAGGATGTGCGCGCCGAGCCCGAACAGCTGCGAGGCGCCGACGCTGGCCACGGCGAGCCCCGGGCGCACGCCCGCGCGTTGCAGGAAGCGGGTGTTGAGCGCCACCCCGCCGACCGCCGCCGGGGCGACGAGCTTCACGAAGGACCCGGCGACCTGCGCGACGACCGTACGCAGGAAGCCCACCCGCTCCGGGACGAAGCCGAGCAGGCTCATCGCGGCGGCCACGTAGCTGAGCGCCGAGAACAGGACGGCGGCGGCCACCCAGCCCCAGTGCGTGTTGGCGAAGACGTTGCCGAAGTCGATCCCGGCGAGCTGCGTGAGCAGGAAGTACGCGGCGATCGCACCGGCGATGAAGCTGACGAGTGTGCGGGGTCTGATGCGCTCCAGACGGACCGGCTCGACCGGCGCCTGCGGTCTGATCAGCAGCACCTGCCCGCGGATCTGGGAGAGCAGATCCTCCTCGCGCACCTCGTCGAGCGCGTCGTCCATGGCCTTCTTCTCGGCCTGTTTCACCGCGCGCAGGGACTTGCGGGCCGCCTTGCGGTCGGCGTCGGTGGTCGCCGCCGCCACCTCCGCCGTACGGGTGTGCTTGGCCGCCTCGGAGGCCTGGAGCACCGCGTCGCGCTCACGCTGGGCCCGCTCACGGGCGAGCTTGCGCAGTGTCGTGCGCGTGGAACGGCTGAGCGCGATCGGCTGCAGCAGCGGCAGAGAGTCGGCGACGGCGTCGGGGCCGAGGACGTCCACGGCGGTGGCCACCGAACGTTCGGCGCCGATCCGCAGTCCGACCGTGGTGAGGAGCTGCGCGGTGTCCATCCGCAGCACCAGGTCGCTTGCCGCGATCTCACCGCCGCGCAGATCCGTGACGATCACCTTGCCGTCCTGGTCGACCAGCAGCGCGTCGCCGGTGAGCCTGCGGTGGGCGATACGGCGCGACTGGAGCGCCTTGACCTGCCGCCAGGCGCCGCGCACCAGCTCGTCGGTGATCTCGTCGTCGGCCAGTGAGTCCAGGGAGCGGCCGCCCATGTGCTCGTACACCAGGATGACGGCGTCGGGGCCGAGTTCGGAGGTGGCGATCAGCTTGGGGGCGTTGGCGCCGGCGGCGATGGCGGCGTACGCGAGGAGCGCCTCCTGCTCCAGCGCCTGGCGCAGGGAGGGGATCGAGCGGCGGGTGCTGATCGAGCGCAGGGTGAGGCGGCGCCAGACTCGGTAGAAGAAGCCCTGCGCCTGCTGTTCCCGGTCGACGACGGTGACGTCGAGCGGTGGGCCCTCGTCGAGGGTCACCAGATAGCGGCGGCCCCGTTCGCCCTGTTCGGCCGAGTCGCTGGTCTCCTCCGGCTCGGCGCGCATCGCGCTGACGGGACGGAAACCCACATGGCGAAGACCCGCCATCAGGGTCTGGCCGGTGGGCCGTACGTTCGGCGAGCCGACCGTGTAGAGCGTGCCGTACGCGACGGTCCAGCCGATCAGCACGGTGAGGATGATCGAGAACGGCGTGGTGTAGCCGGCGACCAGCATCGCGAACGCGTCGAGCAGCAGCACCACCCACAGCACGACGCGCCAGCGGGGTCTGCGGGCCATGCCCACGGCGGTCATATAGGCGATGACGGGCGCGAGATAGCCGTGGACGGGGTCGGTGAGCCCTTCGCCCGGCTGCGCGCGTGTGAGCGCGTCCTGGATGGATCCGGGCGCCGCGCGGGCGACCCACAGATCGGTGGCGAGCGTGACGCCGTGCGCGAGGACGGCGGCGAGTACGCCGTCCGCGATCCGCAGGCCGTCGCGTTTGATCAGCCGCTCGATCGCGAAGGCGACCGGGACGAGCAGCACGGCGATGCTGGAGATCAGACCGGCGACCTTGACGAGCAGGTCGGGGGCCTGGCCGGTGCCCTTGCTGATGTCCTGTTCGAGACCGGACGTGGTGCCGTGGGCGAAGGCGGAGAGGCCGATGACGACGGCGATGGCGAGGACGCCGATGAGCAGCCGCAGCAGATCGGACGGGCGGTGCACGCGGGCGGCGAGCAGCGGCTCGTCTCCGGAGAGCGGGTCGGCGTGGCTGCCGGGAGGGGCGTCGCGGCGGATCACGTCGTCGGCGTCGGGGGCGGCGCCGTTCTCCTGGCCGGTTTCGGCCGCTGCCTCGGCCTCTTCTTTGGCCCCTTCTTTGGCCTCAGTGGTGCCGTCGGTGCCGGTCTCCGCACCGGCGTCGGGGCCTGATTCCGGGCGCGGCTCGGCGTCAGGGGTGCCCGCCACCGTCGGAGGCTGCACGCCCTGCTCCTTCGTCGAATCCGTGTCTTCTTGATCTCGTATCACCAGTCACCGCCCGCATGATGGTGGCACGCCAGGGTGACAGAGGGGGGTATCAGGGTGCATTGAGGAACGCCGCGTCGGCTGTGCCGGGGCGTGCCGGCAGCTCGCCGGACGGGCCGTCGGGCAGGTCGTCGGACACCTCGTCGGGGTCGTCGGGCCGCGACCGGTGGGCGGGCGGACTGTCGGTGGTGTGCGGCAGGATGGGACGGATGAGGAGCGACGAGCCCGACGAGGTGTCCGGAGATCTGCCCGAGTACGCGGAGCGGGTGCTCGACGTGGCCGACCTGATCCCGCCCGGCCGGGTCATGGCCTACGGCGACGTGGCCGAATGGCTGGGCGAGGGCGGTCCGCGTCAGGTCGGCCGGGCGATGGCGCTGTACGGCGGGGCCGTGCCCTGGTGGCGTGTGGTCCGCTCGGACGGTGTGCTGCTGGCCGGTCATGAGCTGGAGGCCCTGACCCGCTACCGGGAGGAGGCGACCCCGTTGCGGGAGGCCTCGCGCAGCGCCGAAGGCCATCTGCCGCGCCTCGATATGAAACGGGCGCGATGGGACGGCCGGCCGTCGGAAACCGGCATCGAGTCGCCGGAAACTGACACTGGGTCGTCGGAAACCGGCACCGATACGGGCGATGCTGCTCACATCTGACAGTTTCTGACATTCCACTGCGCTGTGGGAGGTCCTGCGGGTCTGCTGAGGACCGTACGGATGACCGGACCCCGCGATCACCGGGTCAACCGGGTCCGCCGCACCCTCCGCCGCAGCCGCGAAGGCCGTCAGATCAACAGGCGGACTCCACGCTTCCGCGCCGCCCCTCGGCGTAGCCTCGTCAGCTCGCGACCCACACACCTCAGAAACCCCCGTCACCACCAGCATCCCCTCCAGGACCGGCGATCCACGTGAGTTCCTCCTTTTTCACCGGGCGTACCCCGCACCGTCGGGTACGGCAGCGGCCCTCCGCTGCGTACCGACTGCTGCGCACGGCGCCGGTCGCGGTGGAGCCCCCTGTGCTGGACGCAGCGCAGCGCCCGGTGGTTGACCATGACCGCGGGCCGTTGCTCGTCCTCGCGGGTCCGGGCACGGGGAAGACGACCACGCTGGTCGAGAGCGTCGCCGCACGGGTCGCGCGGGGGGCCGATCCGGAACGGATGCTCGTCCTCACCTTCAGCCGCAAGGCGGCGGTCGAACTGCGCGACCGTACGGCGGTGAGGCTGGGCGGCGCGCAGGGGCCGCAGGCGACCACATTCCACTCATTCTGTTACGCGCTGATCCGTGCCCATCAGGAGGCCGACCTCTTCACCGAACCGCTGCGGCTGCTCTCGGGACCGGAGCAGGACGTCGCCGTACGGGAACTGCTCGCCGGCCAGCTCGACCTGGAGCGCGAGGGGCTGGCGCACATCCGCTGGCCCGACGAGCTGCGGGCCTGTCTGACCACGCGCGGCTTCGCCGACGAGGTACGCGCGGTGCTCGCCCGCAGCCGCGAACTGGGGCTCGGTCCGCACTCCCTGGCCGTCTTCGCGCGGCGTACGGGCCGCCCCGACTGGACGGCCGCCGCCTCCTTCCTCGCCGAATATCTCGACGTGCTGGACATGCAGGGCGTCCTCGACTACGCCGAGCTGGTCCATCGGGCCGTGCTGCTCGCCGAACGGCCCGAGGTCGCGAAGTGGCTGGCCGACCGGTACGACGCGGTGTTCGTCGACGAGTACCAGGACACCGACCCCGCGCAGGTCAGACTGCTCAGGGCGCTCGCCGGGAACGGCCGCACACTGGTGGCGTTCGGCGACCCGGACCAGTCGATCTACGCGTTCCGGGGCGCCGACGTGAACGGCATCCTCGACTTCCCGGACGCCTTCCCGCGCGCGGACGGGCGCCCGGCCCCGGTGGAGGTGCTCACGACCTCCCGGCGCTCCGGCGCGGGGCTGCTCGCCGCGACCCGGCTGCTCACCCGCCGGATGCCGCTCAACCGGCTGCCGGCCGAGAAGGTACGGGCGCACCGCGAGCTGGCGACGGTCCGCGAGGGCGGCCGGGTCGAGACGTACACCTATCCGACCGCCTCGACCGAGTTGGAGAACGTCGCCGACATCCTGCGGCGCGCACATCTTGAAGAGGGCGTGCCGTGGAGCGAGATGGCGGTGCTGGTACGGGCCGGCGGCCGGACCATCCCGGCCGTGCGGCGGGCCCTCACCTCGGCGGGCGTGCCCCTGGAGATCGACGGCGACGATGTGCCGCTGCGTCATGAACCGGCGGTGTCGCCGCTGCTGACGGCACTGCGCGCGGTCGCGACGGCGGCGGTTCGGTCGGCACAGGGGGATGCGGAAGGGGATGCGGAGATCTCGGTCGGGGCGGAGGCGGAGGCGGACGGCGTGGAGGCCGAGGCGGGCCCGGATGACGCCGACACTGACCGTGTCCCCGACACCGGTGCCGTGGTCGAGGGTGACTGGCTCGACGTCGAGACCGCGCTCACGCTGCTCACCTCGCCCCTCGGTGGCATGGACGCCGCCGACCTCCGCCGCCTCGGCCGGGCTCTGCGCGACGAGGAGCGGGCCGCCGGGAACCGCGTACCACCGCCCTCCGACGTACTCCTGGCCCGCGCCCTCGCCGAACCGCAGCGCCTCGTCACGCACGACCCCGCCCACGCGCGCGGCGCGCAGCGGCTCGGCGCGCTGCTCGCCAAGGCGCGTGACCTGCTGGCGGGCGGCGGCACCGCCGAGGAGGCGCTGTGGGAGCTGTGGGACGGCACTCCCTGGCCGGCCCGGCTGGAGCGGTCGGCCCTGCGCGGCGGTGCCGCGGGCCGTAACGCCGACCGGGACCTGGACGCGGTGTGCGCCCTGTTCGACGCGGCGGCACGGGCCGAGGAACGCACCGGCGGGCGCGGCGCCCTCAACTTCCTTGAGGAGATCGACGCGCAGGACATCGCCGCCGACACGCTCAGCGGCAGATCCGTACGGCCCGACGCCGTCCGTCTGATGACCGCGCACCGCTCCAAGGGCCTGGAGTGGCGACTCGTCGTCGTCGCGGGCGTCCAGGAAGGGCTGTGGCCCGACCTCCGGCGTCGTGGCTCTCTTCTGGAGGCGGACAGGATCGGCCGTGACGGTCTGGCGGAGCCCCTGACTCCCGGCGCCCTCCTTACAGAGGAGCGACGCCTCTTCTACGTGGCGGCGACCCGCGCCCGTGAACGGCTCGTCGTCACGGCGGTCAAGGCCCCCGCCGACGACGGCGACCAGCCGTCCCGCTTCCTCACCGAACTGGGCGTCGACCCCAAGGACGTCACCGGCCGGCCACGCCGTCCGCTCGCCGTCGCCGCGCTCGTGGCCGAGCTGCGCGCCACGACCGTGGACCCGCAGGCGACACCCGTACTGCGCGACGCGGCGGCCCGACGGCTCGCCCGGCTCGCCGCGCTCAGCGACGAGGAGGGCCAGCCGCTCGTCCCCGCCGCCCACCCGCACCGCTGGTGGGGCCTGTACGAGCCGACGCACAGCGCCGTCCCCCTGCGCGACAGGGACCAGCCCGTGGCGCTGTCCGGCAGCGCGCTGGACCAGCTCGCCAACACCTGCGCGCTCCAGTGGTTCCTCGGGCGCGAGGTCAAGGCGGACGAACTGTCCACCGCCGCGCAGGGTTTCGGCAACGTCGTCCACGTCCTGGCCGACGAGGTGGCCTCCGGCCGTACCCCCGCCGACCTCGCCGTCCTCATGGAACGCCTCGACTCCGTCTGGGACGCTCTCGCCTTCGACGCGCCCTGGAAGTCCCAACAGGAGAAGAGCCACGCGCGCGTGGCGCTGGAGCGCTTCCTGCGCTGGCATGTGATGGACCGTGCCGGGCGCACACCGGCGGCCACCGAGCACGCCTTCGACGTCACCCTTGAGGCGGGCGCCTACGAGGTACGGATCCGGGGCTCCATGGACCGGGTGGAGCAGGACGCCCAAGGGCGCGCCTACGTCGTCGACTTCAAGACCGGCAAAGCGGCTCCTACTAAAGAAGAGGTCGCGCACCACCCGCAGCTCGCCGTGTACCAGCTCGCGGTGGGGGAGGGCGCGGTGGACGAGGTCTTCGACGGGCGGCGGCCGGAGGCCGGGGGCGCCGAACTCGTACAACTGAGGCAGGCGGCGGCCAAGAAGGAGGGCGGCGAGGACCTGCCCAAGATCCAGGCGCAGGAGCCGCTCGCGGGGGAGTGGGTCGGCGACCTGCTCGCGAGGGCGGCCGGGCGCGTACTGGACGAACGCTTCACGCCGAGCGCCGGCCAGCACTGCGCGCACTGTTCCTTCCGCGCGTCGTGCAGCGCGCGGCCGGAGGGGCAGCAGATCGTGGAGTGAGTGCCTCTCCCGGATGAATCCCCTCGTGCACATGCACCCTTCGCGACTCCTCGCGCGGTCGGAGAGGGAACGGCACGGAGGCACGGAGTACGAGACGTGCCAGATGTGCGAGGAGACAGCAGATGACCGCGATCAAGCGGAAGTTCCTGATGCCGGTGCTGGTGAGCGCGATCACGGTGGCCGGTGCGGCGAGTTGTTCCACCGGCGGCGCCAGGGTGGTGGACGGCGCGGCCGAGAAGGAGGCGGCGGCCGCCGCGGAGCAGGTGGCCGCGGCGTCGACCGCGGCCACGTCGGCCGATCCGTTCGCGGGCCTGAGCGGCCCGCAGATCGCCCGAAAGGCCGTGACGGCGACCAAGGGCGCCAAGTCCCTGCGGCTGACGGCGGAGGGCACCGACGACGGCCGGCGCCTCAAGGTCGACTTCTCGCTGGACAAGCGGGGCACCTGCTCGGGAGGGCTGCGCCGGGACGACAGCGAGGCGGAGTTCGTCGTGGTGAAGAAGGTCACCTACATCAAGGGCGACGAAGAGTTCTGGAGCTCTGTCGGCCTCACCGAGAACGAGAGGGACGAGAGCGCCGACCCCGACCGCCCCGACGACCTGACCGAGGCGCTCAGAGGCAAGTGGCTCAAGATCCCCGCGGGCGCGAGCGCCACCGCACTGGCGCTGGGCGGCGCGTGCGACCTGGACGCGATGCTCGAAAACCTCGACACCGCCGGCGGCAAGGGCCTGACCAGGGGCAGCGCCGCCGAGGTCGACGGCCGCAAGGCCGTGACGCTGGTGAAGCGGGACGCCGGCAAGACGCAGACGACCTACGTGGCGGCCGAGGGAGCGCCCTATCTGCTGAAGGCGGTCAGCGAGGGCGGCCAGACGCCGGGCACGGTCCTCTTCGGGGACTTCGGCGTGCCGGTCAAGGCCACCGTCCCGCCGGCCGACCAGGTCGTCGACCTGCGGGAGATCCAGCGGTCGGAGAGCAGCCCGCCGGCCGACTTCTGAGGCCCTGGGGGCCACCGACAACCCGCCGGCGCGGCGATGGTGATGTCTCACACCGGGCGGTCGTGACGTCGGACACCAGGCGATGGTGACGTCGGACACCGGGCGATGGTGACGTCGGACACCGGGCGACGGTGACGTCGCACACCAGACGGCCGTGACGTCCGGATCTGTCTGAACTGTCCGTCGTCCTCCTGTCAGTGGTCCCCGATAGCCTCTCTGAAGTGTCCGCTCGTATCACCGACCCCGCGCAGCTCAACGAACTCCTCGGCATCCCGTTCACCCCGGAGCAGACGGCGTGCATCACCGCACCGCCCGCACCGCAGGTGATCGTCGCCGGGGCGGGCTCGGGCAAGACGACGGTGATGGCGGCCCGCGTGGTGTGGCTGGTGGGCACCGGCCAGGTCGCGCCCGAGCAGGTGCTCGGACTCACCTTCACCAACAAGGCGGCGGGCGAGCTGGCCGAGCGGGTCCGCAAGGCGCTCGTACGGGCCGGGGTGACCGACCCCGATCTGCTCGACCAGGACAACCCGCCCGGCGAGCCCCGCATCTCCACCTACCACGCGTTCGCCGGACAACTCCTCACCGACCACGGCCTGCGGATAGGGCTTGAGCCGACGGCCCGGCTGCTGGCCGACGCCACGCGCTACCAGCTCGCCGCGCGGGTGCTGAAGGAGGCCCCCGGCCCGTATCCCTCCCTGACCAGATCGTTCCCCGCCCTGGTCGGCGATCTGCTGGCGCTCGACGCGGAGTTGGCCGAGCACCTCGTCCCGACCGGCGAACTCGCCGCGTACGACACCGAACTGCTGCACACCCTCGAAGGCGCCCGGCTCACCAACGCCGACCTGCGCAAGGTGCCCGAGACCGCCACCGCCCGCCGCGAACTGCTCGATCTGGTGGGGCGGTACCGCAAGGCCAAGAGTGCCCGCGATCTGCTCGACTTCGGCGACCAGATCGCCCTCTCCGCGCGGCTGGCCCTCACCAGGCCCGAGGTCGGCCGCATCCTGCGCGACGAGTTCCGCGTGGTGCTGCTGGACGAGTACCAGGACACATCCGTCGCCCAACGCCTGCTCCTGTCGGGCCTCTTCGGCGCCGGCACCGGCCACGCGGTCACGGCCGTCGGCGACCCCTGTCAGGCGATCTACGGCTGGCGCGGCGCCTCCGTCGCCAACCTGGACGACTTCCCCTCCCACTTCCCCTACGCCGACGGCACCCCGGCCGCCCGTTTCTCGCTCAGCGAGAACCGCCGCAGCGGTGGCCGCCTGCTCGACCTCGCCAACGGTCTCGCCGGGCCGCTGCGTGCCATGCACGAGGGCGTGGAGGCCCTGCGGCCCGCGCCCGGCGCCGAACGCGACGGCATCGTGCGGTGCGCCCTCCTCCGTACCCATGCCGAGGAGCTGGACTGGCTCGCCGACTCCATCGCGCATCTGGTGCGCACGGGCAAGGAGCCCGGCGAGATCGCCGTGCTGTGCCGCACCGCCGGTGACTTCCCCGAGATCCAGAGCGCGCTCGTCGCCCGTGACGTGCCCGTCGAGGTCGTCGGTCTCTCCGGGCTGCTCCATCTTCCGGAGGTCGCCGACCTCGTGGCGATGTGCGAGGTCCTCCAGGACCCGGGCGCCAACGCCTCCTTGGTACGGCTGCTCACCGGCCCGCGCTGGCGGATCGGCCCCCGCGATCTGGCCCTCCTGGGCCGCCGCGCCCGCCTGCTGGTCCATCGTGCGAGCGGCGCCGACGCCGACGATCCCGACGAACGACTGGCGGCGGCGGTCGAGGGCACCGACCCCGCCGAGGTGATATCGCTCGCCGACGCGCTCGACACATTCCTGGAGTCGGCCGGCGGCAAGGACGACGGTCTGCCGTTCTCCGCCGCCGCGCGCGTCCGATTCGCCCGGCTCGCGGCCGAACTGCGCGATCTGCGCCGCTCGCTGGCCGACCCGCTGATGGACGTCCTGCACCGGGTCCTCGCCACCACCGGCCTGGAGGTCGAACTCTCGGCGTCGCCGCACGCCCTGGCCGCGCGCCGGCGCGAGACCCTGGGCAACTTCCTCGACACGGCGGCCTCCTTCGCCGCGCTCGACGGGGACGCCACGCTCCTCGCATTCCTCGCCTTCCTCAGGACGGCGGCGCAGTACGAGAAGGGGCTCGACAACGCGCTGCCCGGCGGCGAGAACACGGTCAAGGTCCTCACCGCGCACAAGTCCAAGGGACTGGAGTGGGACGTCGTGGCCGTCCCCGGCCTGGTCACCGGACAGTTCCCCAACAGCAAGGCGCGCGAGGCCTGGACGTCCCAGTCGAAGGTCCTGCCGCACGCCCTGCGCGGCGACGCCCCGACCCTCCCGGAGGTGCCGGGGTGGGACGCCAAGGGCCTCAAGGCGTTCAAGGACGAGATGCGTACGCACCAGCACAGTGAGGAACTGCGCCTCGGCTACGTGACGTTCACCCGCCCGCGCTCGCTGCTGCTGGGCTCGGGCCACTGGTGGGGCCCGACCCAGAAGCGCGCCCGTGGCCCTTCGGACTTCCTGCACGCCCTGCACGACCACTGCGCGGCGGGCTTCGGCGAGATCGAGGTGTGGGCCGACGAGCCGCCGGAGACCGAGGACAACCCCGCGCTGCTCGCGGCGGCCGAGGCGCGGGCGTGGCCGCTCCCGCTGGACCCGGAGTCCCTGGCCCGCCGCCGCACGGCGGCGGACACGGTCCTGGCGCACCTGGACGCGCTGACGGCCTCGCCCTGGGCGGGGGAGACGCCGCACGACGAACCGGCGCTCCAGGAAGGCGCCCCGGCGCCGTACGACGCGTACGACGACCCGGCGGACAAGCCGGACGAGTTGGACGCCCCAGGCGCCGCAGACGCCCCCGACGAGCCCGATGCCCCCGACGAGTGGGAGCACGACGATCTGGCGGACTGGGACAACTGGGAGACGGGACGTGACCACCCGCGGCACGAGGAGATCCCGGAGCACCTGCCGGCCCCCCGTACCCCGGCCGACGCGTCCCCGCCCTCAGTAGGAGGCGGGGACGGCGAACGCCTCACCCCGGAGGAGACCCGCACGCTCGCCTCCTGGGACCGCGACCTCGACGCTCTCTCCGGCGAGCTGCTGCGCGCCCGCGCACGCGTCCGCGACGTTCCCGTGCCGCCGTCGCTCTCCGCCTCCCAACTGCTGCGCCTGGCCGCCGACCCCGACGGCTTCGCGCAGGAGCTGGCCCGTCCCATGCCCCGCCCGCCGCAGCGCGCCGCGCGCCGGGGCACCCGGTTCCACGCCTGGGTGGAGTCGCGGTTCGACGCGCTGCCGCTCCCGATGCTCGGCCCCGACGAACTGCCCGGCGGCGCCGCCGACGAGCCGGAGATCGCCGACGAACGCGATCTGGTGGCCCTCAAGGAGGCCTTCGACCGCACCCCGTACGCCCGGCGCACGCCGTACCGCGTCGAGGTGCCGTTCCAGCTCACCCTCGCCGGCCGGGTGATCCGGGGCCGTATCGACGCGGTGTACCGCGACGTCGACCCGCTGACGGACACCGTCACGTACGAGATCGTCGACTGGAAGACCAGCCGCGGCCGTACGGCCGACCCGCTCCAGCTCGCGGTCTACCGCCTGGCCTGGGCCGAGCAGCACGGCATCCCCCCGGACACGGTCACGGCCACCTTCCTCTACGTACGGAGCGGCGAGTCCGTACGCCCCGAGGGCCTGCCCGGCCGCACCGAACTGGAACGCGTCCTGCTGTACGGCACGGATGACGGCACCGATGAGGGCACCGACAGTGGCACGGACGACGGCACCGATCGCACCTCCGCCCCCGACCTTGGCGACAACACGTCAGAACCACATCTCGAACGGCGAACGGCAGACGAGAGCACCCCCGGAGCCGGATAGGCTCGATGTATGAGCGAGACCCCGGACAGCGCCGTCCGTACGCACACCCGTGACTACATCCGGTCCCACCGTGCGGCCTTCCTCGACGACCTCGCCGAGTGGCTGCGCATCCCGTCCGTCTCGGCGCAGCCCGACCACGACGCGGACGTACGGCGCAGCGCCGACTGGCTCGCGGCGAAACTTCGCGAGACCGGCTTCCCCGTCGCGGAGATCTGGGACACCCCCGGCGCCCCCGCCGTCTTCGCGGAATGGCCGTCCGACGACCCCGGGGCCCCGGTCGTCCTGGTCTACGGTCACCACGACGTACAGCCCGCGGCCCGCGAGGACGGCTGGCACACCGACCCCTTCGAACCGGTCGTCCAGGACGGCCGGCTGTACGCGCGCGGCGCCGCCGACGACAAGGGACAGGTGTTCTTCCACACACTCGGCGTCCGCGCCCATCTCGCCGCCACCGGCCGCACCACCCCCGCCGTGCATCTGAAACTGCTCGTCGAGGGCGAGGAGGAGTCCGGCTCGCCGCACTTCCGCGCGCTGGTCGAACAGCGGGCGGCCCGCCTCGCCGCCGACGCCGTGATCGTCTCCGACACCGGCATGTGGTCCGAGGACTCCCCCACCGTCTGCACCGGAATGCGCGGCCTCGCGGAGTGCGAGATCGAGCTGTACGGCCCCGACCAGGACATCCACTCCGGCTCCTTCGGCGGCGCCGTACCGAACCCGGCCACCGTCGCCGCCCGGCTTGTCGCGGCGCTGCACGACGAGCACGAGCGGGTCACCGTGCCCGGCTTCTACGACGGCATCACGCCGCTCACCGACACCGAGCGCGCGCTCATCGCCGAGCTGCCCTTCGACGAGGACGCGTGGCTGCGTACGGCCAAGTCGCACGGCACGCTCGGCGAGGCCGGGTACTCCACCCTGGAGCGCGTCTGGGCCCGTCCCACCGCCGAGGTCAACGGCATGGGCGGCGGCTACCAGGGCCCCGGCGGCAAGACGATCATCCCGTCGTCCGCCCGGCTGAAGCTCTCGTTCCGGCTGGTCGCGGGCCAGGACCTGGACCGGATCGAGCGGGCCGTCGGTGACTGGATCGACACCAGGATCCCGGCCGGCATCCGCCACAAGACCACCTTCGCCGCGGGCACCCGCCCCTGTCTGACCCCGCTGGACCATCCCGCGCTCCAGTCGGTCGCACGGGCCATGGGCCGCGCCTTCGACCAGAAGATCCGCTTCACCCGCGAGGGCGGCTCGGGACCGGCCGCCGACCTGCAAGACGTGCTCGGCGCACCCGTCCTGTTCCTCGGCATCTCCGTACCGTCCGACGGCTGGCACGCGCCCGACGAGAAGGTCGAGATCGACCTTCTGCTGAAAGGCGTGGAGACGACCGCCTACCTCTGGAGCGATCTCGCCGCCGCTCTCCGCTGAACAGACACCCATCCCATCCGGGGGAGTTGGAAGTACCAGTGAGCACCACCACCAGCGGCGGGGACTCCGCCGCAGACCGGCCGATCGTCCTCGCCTCCCACAGCGGCATCGACCGGGCCGCCCACCATCGCCTCGACGAGGCGTGGCTGGCCGCGGCCTGGAGCCACCCGACGACGCGGGTCTTCGTCGTCTCCGCCGGTCAGGTGCTGATAGACGACACCCCGGACGGCCGCACCGAACTCGTCATGACCCCGTCCTTCGAGGCGCCCCTCACCGAGACCCACCGCTACTTCCTCGGTACGGACGAGGACGGCGTCAGCTACTTCGCTCTGCAGAAGGACTCGCTGCCGGGCCGCATGGACCAGTCGGCGCGCCCCGCGGGTCTGCGTGAGGCGGGGCTGCTGCTCTCCCCGCGCGACGCGGGCCTGATGGTCCACGCAGTGGCGCTGGAGAACTGGCAGCGGCTGCACCGCTTCTGCTCCCGCTGCGGCGAGCGCACGGTGATCGCGGCGGCCGGCCACATCCGCCGCTGCCCGGCGTGCGGCGCCGAGCACTACCCCCGTACCGACCCCGCCGTGATCATGCTCGTCACCGACGAACAGGACCGCGCGCTCCTCGGCCGCCAGGTGCACTGGCCGGAGGGGCGGTTCTCGACGCTGGCGGGCTTCGTGGAGCCGGGGGAGTCGATCGAACAGTCCGTGGCACGCGAGGTGTTCGAGGAGGCGGGCATCACGGTCGGCGACGTCGAGTACGTCGCGAGCCAGCCCTGGCCGTTCCCCTCCAGCCTGATGCTGGGCTTCATGGCCCGCGCCACGTCCTCCGAGATCACCGTGGACGGCGACGAGATCCAGGAGGCGCGCTGGTTCTCCCGCGACGACCTGCGGGTGGCGATCGAGTCGGGCGAGGTCCTGCCGCCGTCCGGCATCTCGATCGCGGCGCGGCTGACGGAGCTCTGGTACGGAAAGCCGCTGCCGAAGCCGCTCAGCTGACCGGAACGCACTGGTACAACACACCGGAACAGACCGGAACACGCAGGAGCCCCCGCCGACCGGCGGGGGCTCCTGCGGTGTCGTACCGGGCCCGTGGGCTCAGGCGCCGACCTTCTGCTTGACCTGCGCGAGGGACGGGTTCGTCAGTGTCGAACCATCCGCGAAGAGCAAGGTCGGCACCGTCTGGTTGCCGTCGTTCGCCTTCTCGACGAACGCCGCCGAATCCGGGTCGTGCTCGATGTTGATCTCGGTGTACGCGATGCCTTCGCGGTCCATCTGGCCCTTGAGCCGACGGCAGTATCCGCACCATGTGGTGCTGTACATCGTCACGGTCCCCGGCATGTCTCTCGCGCTCCTCTGGCAGGCTCGAAATGTCTTCGCTGACAGGTGAACGTACGTGACCTGGTCACCATTCCCGTACTTGTACGAACAACGGGACTCCCCTGTGGACAAGTGCAGCACCAGCCTCACGGGACCTGGCAGCATGGCGGGGTGACAGCAGCAACGCACTCCTCACTCTTCCCGCAGGATTCCGACGGCAGCCAGTTCGTGGCCCCGCCTCGCGACGCCGACGCGGTGCTCGACGGGCTCGACCCGGAGCAGCGCGAGGTCGCGACGGCGCTGCACGGTCCGGTGTGCGTGCTGGCCGGTGCCGGCACGGGCAAGACGCGCGCGATCACCCACCGGATCGCGTACGGCGTGCGGGCCGGGATCCTCCAGCCCGCCAGCGTCCTCGCCGTCACCTTCACCAACCGGGCGGCGGGGGAGATGCGCGGACGGCTGCGCCAGCTCGGCTCCGGCGGTGTCCAGGCGCGCACGTTCCACTCGGCGGCGCTGCGCCAGCTCCAGTACTTCTGGCCCAAGGTGGTCGGCGGCGAGCTGCCCCGGCTCCTGGAGCGCAAGGTCCAGCTGGTCGCGGAGTCGGCGGCCCGCTGCCGGATCCGGCTCGACCGCAACGAGTTGAGGGATGTCACCGGCGAGATCGAGTGGGCCAAGGTCACGCAGACCGTGCCCGCCGACTACCCGGCCGCCGTCGCCAAGTCCCACCGCGACGCCCCGCGCGATCCGGCGGAAATCGGCCAGATCTACGCGATGTACGAACAGCTGAAACGAGACAGGTCGGTGATCGACTTCGAGGACGTCCTGCTCCTCACGGTCGGCATCCTCCAGGACCGGCACGACATCGCCGAACAGATCCGCAGCCAGTACCAGCACTTCGTGGTGGACGAGTACCAGGACGTCAGCCCGCTCCAGCAGCGGCTCCTCGAACTCTGGATGGGCGACCGGGAGAATCTCTGCGTCGTCGGCGACGCCAGCCAGACGATCTACTCGTTCACCGGAGCCACCCCGGACCATCTGCTGAACTTCCGCACGCGTCACCCGAGCGCGACGATGGTGAAGCTGGTCCGTGACTACCGCTCCACCCCCCAGGTCGTGCACCTGGCCAACGGCCTGCTGAATCAGGCCAGGGGCCGCGCCGCCGAGCACCGGCTGGAACTGATCTCGCAGCGCGACGCCGGTCCCGAGCCCGTCTACACGGAGTACGCGGACGAGCCGGCCGAGGCCGAGGGCACCGCGCGCCGTATCCGCGACCTCATCGCGGCGGGCGTCCCGGCCGGCGAGATCGCCGTGCTGTACCGGATCAACGCCCAGTCGGAGGTCTACGAACAGGCTCTCGCCGACGCCGGGGTGCCCTACCAACTCCGGGGCGCCGAGCGGTTCTTCGAGCGCCAGGAGGTACGGGAGGCGGGCGCGGCCCTGCGCGGCGCGGCCCGCTTCGGCGGCAACGACTCCCTGCTGGACGACGTCGTCGATCTGCCGTCGCAGGTGCGGGCGGTGCTCTCCACCAAGGGCTGGACCACCGAGCCTCCCACGGGCTCCGGCGCCGTGCGTGACCGCTGGGAGTCGCTGGCCGCTCTCGTTCGGCTCGCCGAGGACTTCGTCCGGGCCAAGCCGACCGCGACCCTCGGCGATCTGGTCGGCGAGTTGGACGAGCGCGCCGCCGCCCAGCACGCCCCGACCGTCCAGGGAGTCACCCTCGCCTCGCTCCACGCGGCCAAGGGCCTTGAGTGGGACGCCGTGTTCCTGGTCGGCCTGACCGAGGGCATGATGCCGATCACGTACGCCAAGACCGACGAGCAGGTCGAGGAGGAGCGCAGGCTCCTCTACGTGGGGGTCACCCGCGCCCGGCTGCACATCTCCCTTTCTTGGGCGCTCTCCAGGGCCCCCGGGGGCCGGGCCTCCCGGCGCCCCACCCGCTTCCTGAGCGGTCTGCGGCCGGGCTCCGCCGCCCCGGGAACGCGGGGCGCCGGCGCGGCGGCGGGCGGCGCTGCCGAGCGCGGCGGCCGGCGCAAGCGGCGCGGCCCGGTGCTGTGCCGCGTCTGCGGCACGACGCTGACGGACGCGGGCGAGATGAAGCTGATGCGCTGCGAGGGCTGCCCCTCGGACATGGACGAGGGGCTGTACGAGCGGCTGCGCGAGTGGCGCTCCGACCAGGCGAAACAGCTGGGCCAGCCCGCGTACTGCGTGTTCACCGACAAGACGCTGATGGCGATCGCGGAGTCCGTGCCGGGCGACGACGGTGAGCTGTCCAGGATCTCCGGCGTCGGTGGCCGCAAGCTGGAGCGGTTCGGAGCCGATGTCCTCGCCATCTGCGCAGGTGAGGAGCCTGTTGGGGAGGACGAGGAGAGCTGATACAAACTCGTCGAGAAAATAGTTTGCGCCCGCCCCGCGAATCACCATAGGTTCTTAACCACGGGAACGGCGGGCTTCTCCGAAGCCCCGTCCCCGTGCTCTACTTGTCCGAAGTGGTATCCGGATTTCGATACGCCGAGAGGAGGCGATTCCAGTGATCAGCATCACCAGCAAGTTCGTCAGCACCGCCAAAATGACCGATCTCTCGGTCGTCTCCGGCTGCTCTCTCGACGTTCTGCGGCCCGGCTTGCTCGCCACTGATGGATCTTCGTTCATCGCCACCGCTCTGTCCGGCGCCCGCGCCGGCCGGATCAACCCCGTGACTCTCCCTGTCGCAGGCGTTGTCACAGGCGGCAATGAGCGACCGAGTAAGGCACTGGCAGCAGAAGTGGCGGCAGCACAGGCCAAGGCCTATGAGTTCGCGGCAGCCGGTGCCGAATCGAAGAAGCAGACGAAGCAGCACCACACGATGTGGGCCATCCGTGGGCCTGAACCCTGGAGTGATCCAGCCTGATTCATGATCAGGCCGGCGCCTTCAGGGCCGCGGAACCCCACCCGGGATCCGCGGCCCTTCTGTTTGTCCCGAACGGGACGGACGGAGCGAAGGGGCCTCGGGAGAAGACACCACCCGGTACCAGCCGACACCTGGCCAACAGGCCGGACCGACCAGACGAGGAAGACACCACCGTGCAACTCGAAGCGCACGCCCCGTCCGTACCGCCTTCCGAAACGATCACCCCGCCCCGCGCCACGGAGGACTCCACCTTGACCCCGCTCACCGCGCTCACCGCGCTCACCGCGCTCGACGACGCCATCGAGAACCTCGGCGTACCCGTTCCCTGCCGTGCCTACGACCCCGAGGTCTTCTTCGCGGAGTCCCCGGCCGACGTCGAGTACGCCAAGTCGCTCTGCCGCACCTGCCCGCTGATGGAGGCTTGCCTCGCCGGCGCCAAGGAGCGGCGTGAGCCGTGGGGTGTCTGGGGCGGCGAACTCTTCATCCAGGGTGTGGTCGTTGCCCGCAAGCGGCCTCGTGGCCGTCCGCGCAAGAACCCGGTCGCGGCATGAACGCCACCGGCACCATCGACCGCCCTTTCACGCACGATCCCAAGAAGCAGGCCCCGATGACCTCTTCCCTGCGAGAGCCGTCCGGCTCCGCCGTTTCAGCTGTCAGTACCACCGGCGCGAGCGACTCGCGTCAGAACAGGACCCGCGAGATGCAACTCATCCCAGAAGCCATGGCACGTGTGCATATGGCCGAGCGCCTGCGTGAAGCCGATGCGGAACGCCAGGCCGTGCGCCTGGTCGCCGCTCGGCGGATGCAGCGCCGCGCCGAGCGCGTGTCGATGCGCGCCCGCCGCGCGCTGGCCATGGCGGTCATGAACTGACCACCACCGGCCGGGCGCGACAACGCCACGAGCCCTGAACACCTCAGACGCGGGGGGGCGGGGCGGAACGGCCCGCCCCCCCCCGGGGGGTGTAAGGGAACGGCCCACCCCCCCCCCACAGCCGCGGCCGCCGGGTGCACCACCG
>NZ_JBHUUW010000083.1:0-30692 GCF_042670825.1 Streptomyces sp. NPDC057137
GGGCCTGGAGTGAGGAAGCCCGACCGGAGCGGCGCATTTCCATGTGCCGGTCTCTCGGCCGTCTTTCGCCGGTCTCGCCGCCCTCACCCTCCGCCGACCCGGCCGTGCAGCAACAGCGAGAGCGCCGAGTGCACGTCGTCGAGCGACCGCTCCGGCTGGAACGCCTGCCAGTCCAGAGCCGCCACCAGCACCATCCCCACCAGCGCCGCGGCCGTCAGCGGAATGTCGATCTCCCGGCTCAGCTCGTCGCCGTCGATCCCCTCCTGGAGCACCTTCTCCACGACGGCGACGGCCTGCTGGCGCACCACCAGCAGCGTGGACTGCCACGCCCGGTTGGTCCGCCAGAGCTCGGCAACGTACAGCTGAGTGAAGGCCGGATAGCGGTCGATGAAGGCGAGCCCCGCCCGGATCATGGCGTCCAGTGCCTCGACGCTGGTCCCGTCGCGCTTCGCCGTCTCGTCGGCCGCGGCCTGGAGGGAGGCGGTCAGCAGTCCGACGCCGTGCCGCAGAAGCTCCTCGAACAGCTCGGTCTTGCTCTTGAAGTTGTAGTAGACCGTGCCTTTGGCGACTCCGGCGCGTTCGGCGATCTCGTCCACGGTCGTCGCCGAGAAGCCCTGTTCGGCGATGAGCGTCACCGCGGCCTCGTAGAGCTTCTGTCGGGTGGCCTGGCGGCGGGTGCTGCTCCTGTCCATGTGCCCGATTCTCACAGGTGTTGGGGTACGCGTCCGACTCACAGGCTCAATTCGGGATGGAGCCGGTCCACGGTCCACACCTGTCCGCGGCGCGCGGAGACGGCGGTCAGCGTCAGCGCGCCCGCGGTGAACGCCGCGAGTACGGCACAGCCCTGCCACACCGGCCCGAGCCCGCCGCCCGTGATGAGGACGCGCAGCGACTCCACCACGTAACTCATCGGCAGGAAGGGGTGGATGGCGTTGAAGAAGCCGGGGCTCGTCTGGACGGGGTACGTACCGCCCGCCGAGGTCAGCTGGAGCATCAGCACGGCGAGGACGAGGATCCGGCCCGCCGCGCCGAAGCGGGCGTTCAGCCACTGCACGATGGCGGCGAAGCAGCAGGTGACCAACGCCAGGAAGCCGACCGTGCCGACGGCGCGGGTCAGCTGGAGGCCGAGTCCCCAGTGCAGTACGGACATGAGCGCGCCGACCTGGAGCAGGCCGATGCCCACCACCGGGAGCCAGCCGGCGACGGCGATCCGCCACGCGGAGGCACCGGCGGCGAGGGCGCGCCGGTTGAGCGGCTGGATCAGCATGTACGCCACCATCGCGCCGACCCAGAGGGAGAGCGGGATGAAGTACGGGGCGAAACCGGTGCCGTAGTTGGGCGCCTCGTGGGTGGAACGGGAGGCGAGCCGGACGGGGTCGGCCATCACCTCCGTACGGAGGTCGCGGTCGTTCTTGCCGTAGTCCGGGATCCTGCCGACGCCGTCGTCCAGTCCGGCGGCCAGCTCGGAGGAGCCGTCGGCGAGCTTGAAGAGACCGCCGTCCAGGCTGGTCGCGCCCGCTCCGAGCTTCTCCACGCCGGCGTCCAGGTCGGTGGAGCCCTTCTTGGCGGTGGTGAGCCCGGTGTGCAGTTCGTCGGCGCCCTTGGCGACCTTCTTGGCGCCGGAGTTGAGCTGGTTGATCTTGGCCACGGCCGTCTTGAGGTCGTCGTCCAGATGAGGGGCCCGCTTCGCCAGCGCGTTCGCCTGCTCCTGGAGCTTCGCGAGCCGTCCGTCGAGCTTTGTCAGATCGCCGCTGTTGTCCTTGACGAGGGCGTTGACGTCGTCGGCCACCCGGGCCGCGTCCGCGGCCGCCGTCCTGGCCCGCTCCAGCGGCGGGCAGGCGGTCGGGTCGGGCTCGTCGGCCTCCTCGCAGCGTGTCCGGTAGATGTCCGACAGGTCGGTGGACGCCTCGTGGGCGGCGGTCGCCGCGAGGGGCGCGCCCTTCACCAGGGCGTCGAGGTTGCCGCGCATCGCCCCGGAGGAGTCGGCGACCAGGCGGGCCGTGTCGGCGATCGTCGCGCCGTTGTCCTTCAGATACGGACTCAGGCCCCCCGCCGCCCCGTTGACCTTGTCGGCGAGGGACTGTGTGCCGGCGGAGACCTGCCGCGAGCCTTTCTCCAGGTCTCCCGCGCCCTTGTCGAGCTTCTTGACGCCGCCCGCCAGTTCGCCGCTGCCCGCCTTGGCGTCCTTCAGACCGGCCGCGAGGTCCTTGGAGCCCTCCTTGGCCGTGCTGACGCCGCCCTTGAGCTTGTCGGCGCCCTTGGCGGCCTTCTCCGTCGCGTCGTGGATGCCGGAGAAGGAGATGAAGATCCGGTCGAGGAAGGAACGCGAGGCCTTGGTCGACGCCGCCGTCCGTACCTCGCCGAAGACGGTCCGGGAGATCTGGCCGACGATGTAGTTGTTGGCGTCGTTCGTACGGACCTGGAGCGCGGACGTCTCGGGCGTGTCACCGGAGCTGGAGGCGATCCGCCGGCTGAAGTCGGCGGGCATGGTCAGCGACAGGTAGTACGACCCGTCCGCCACGCCCTTGCGGGCCTCGGCGCCGCTCACCTCGTGCCAGTCGAAGACCTCGCTCTCCCGCAGGCCGCGGGTGATGTCGTCGCCGGCGGTCAGCTTCTCGCCGGACGCGGTGGCGCCCTTGTCCTCGTTGACCAGCGCGACGGGGATCCGGTCGAGCCTGCCGTACGGGTCCCAGAAGGACCACAGGTAGAGCGCGCCGTACAGCAGCGGCAGCAGGGTGATCGCGACGATCGCGGCGCGCGGCAGCCGCCCCCTGCCGAACCGCTTCAGCTCAAGCGCGGCCAGTCTCGGCGAGCGCATCGGCCGTCTCCTTCTCGGTCGTCGTGTCTTCTGTCGGGCCGGTCTTCGGGTGGGTCGCCCGGTCGGTCTGCCGAGGCGCGTCCGCCGGGCGGACGGTGGCGATGCCGGCGGGCGCCTGGCCGCAGACGGCGACGACGGTCGTGCCGTCGGCCGCGACGGACCTCAACAGGTCCCAGGCGGCGGCCCGTTCGGTGTCGGAGAGCTTGAGGTCGAGATCGTCGACGGCGAGCAGGCGTGGCCGGCCGATGAGCGCCAGGGCCACGGAGAGGCGCAGCGCCTCCAGCCGTTCCAGGTCGCGTACGGAGGTGCGTCCGCCCTTGGGCAGGTCCGCTAGGTCGAGTCCCGAGGCCGCCAGCGCGTCGTCCCTGCGGCTCCGCGCCTCGGCGGCGCGTGCGGCGCGGGGCCGCAGCAGGGCGCGGAGCGAGCCTCCCAAGGAGGTGTCGAACCTGCGCCGGAGCAGGGCCCGTTCACGCAGATGCTCGGCGACGGTCAGGGCCGGGTCGAGTTCGCTGACGCCCGCGACGGGGCCCAGCGCGCTGATACGGCGCACGGCGGCCATCGCGCGCGGCACCCGGAGACCGTCGACCTCCGCGAATCCGGCGGTGGGGCGCATCCGCCCGGTGAGCGCGAGCAGGAGGCAGGTGCGGCCGGTGCCGGACGCGCCCTCGACGGCGAGGATCCCGCCGGGGCGTACGTCGAGGCGGACATCCCGGAAGACCCAGCCCCGCGGCCCCTTCAGCCCGAACCCCTCGGCGACGACGGCGGCACCGTGTGGTCCCGCCGCCGCTTCCGCCGCCGCTTCCGCCGCCGGTTCCGCCGTCGCCACGTCGGTCGCCTCAGCGGCGGTCTCAGCGGTCGTCCCGGCTCTCATACGCCCTCCCCAGAGCTTTTGTACTGACTGGTCAGTGCAAAAGCTACTCCGAACGCGCGAACGAAGCAAAAGCGCAGGTCAGGACCGATTGTCAGTGGTGTGCCCCAAGATGGACACATACGGCCACAGAGCCGTCACAGAGACGACCAGGAGGTTCGTCATGGCCAGTTCCTACGCCGCAGCCGCACGCCGGCGAAGCACAGGCGGCCCTGCCCCCTCACTGACCGGCGCCACGACCGATGTCCACCCCGTCCAGAGGCGCGCGACCGCGCCGCCCGCCGCCCTCGATCTGCTCGCCCAGGCCCGCTCGGGACTGGACGAGGCCGCCACTCTCGAAGCACCCAACGAGCGCTATGCCACGGCCCATCTGGCGGCCCTGCGCACCGCGGCGGCGGTCCTCGCCGCCCGGGGCCGGCCCGAGCCCACGGCGGGCCCGCGCCGCAGGCGCATAAGGAGCGCCTGGGAAGTGCTGCCCGAGATCGTGCCCGAGCTGTCCGAGTGGAGCGCCCTGTTCGCCTCCGGAGCCACCCGCAGGGCGCGGGCCGAGGCCGGCATAGACGGCGCGGCGAGCAGCCGCGACGCCGACGACCTGCTGCGCGACGTGGCCATGTTCCTGCGCCTCGTGGAGCGGCTGCTCGTGCTCGAACCGGTACTGCCCCAGCCCCGGGCCGAACAGGCGGAGAAGGGCGGCGCCGCTGGGTGACGGGGACGGCCGACGGAGGCAATAGGCTGTGCGGAGCCTGCACCGTTCACGCCCCGCGACCAGGGGCGGCACCGCGCCGAGGAGTCAACTGCCGTGTCGGACCCTTCCCCTGCCTTCGGTGGAGAGACGCCGTCGCGCCCCCGTAGCTCCCTGCGTACCGCCGTGGTCTGGGAGGTGCTCAAGCGCGCCCTCGACACCCGCGCCGCCGCGGTGGGTACGGCGGGCCTGGACGTCCTCGACACCGGAGGCGGCACGGGCAACTTCGCCGTGCCCGTCGCCCGCCTGGGCCATCGGGTGACCGTCGTCGACCCGAGCCCCAACGCGCTGTTCGCGCTGGAGCGCCGGGCCGCCGAGGCGGGGGTCGCGGACCGGGTCAACGGCGTCCAGGGCGATATCCACGGCCTGTTCGACGTGGTGGAGCGCGGCGGTTACGACGCCGTGCTCTGCCACGGCGTCCTGGAGTACGTGGACGACCCGGCCGAGGGGGTCCGTAACGCCGTCGAGGCGCTGCGCCCCGCCGGTGCGCTCAGCCTGCTCGCGGCGGGCCTCGGCGGCGCCGTCCTCGCCAGGGCGCTCGCCGGGCACTTCACCGAGGCCCGGCAGGCGCTCACGGACCCGGCCGGCCGCTGGGGCGAAGGTGACCCGGTCCCCAGGCGGTTCACCGTCGAGCTGCTCACCGAACTGGTCGACAAGGCCGGTGTCGACGTGGGCGCGGTCCACGGCGTCCGGGTCTTCTCGGACCTGGTTCCGGGCGTTCTGGTGGACACTCAGCCGGGCGCTCTGGACGCCCTTCTGAAGCTGGAGGCGGCCGCCGCGGAACTGCCCTCCTTCCACTCCGTCGCGAGCCAGCTGCACCTCCTGGGCGAGAAGCGGGCCTGACAGTGAACGCCTCCGAGCACTGATCGCGGGGCTGATCAGCAACGCAGCTGCACATGGAGTGCGCCACAGGCCCCCCGGCAAAGCGTTCGGCGCCGTATGATCGGGGTACGCCTTCCGGCATGACGGGTCGACGGTTGGGGAATCAACGCCTCAACGGCCGAGTCGGCATGGCGGCCCGGATTGGCGAAATGGCGTAGAGGGCGGGTTTCACGGGGGCGATTCCCTGCCTATCCTGAAGGGGCCGCATACCGGTCGCCCCCCGCGACCGACGACTAGGAGGACTCCGTGCCGCTCTCGGAGCACGAGCAGCGAATGCTCGAGCAAATGGAGCGAGCGCTGTACGCCGAAGATCCCAAGTTCGCGACAGCGCTTGAGGGAAGCGGGCTGCGTACGTACACCCGGCGACGGGTCTACCAGGCGGTCGCTGGCTTTCTGGTGGGTATCGCGCTCCTCATGACCGGTATGGTCGCCAAGCAGATCTGGATCGGCGTGGTGGGTTTCCTCGTCATGCTGGGCTGCGCGGTTCTCGCGGTCACCGGCTGGCGCAAGGCCCCGAAACCGGGTGAGCAACAGGCATCCGGCGAGGCCACGGCCGACCGCCGACAACCACGGCAGCGCCGCTCGTTCATGAACCGGATCGAGCAGCGGTGGCAGCGTCGTCGTGACGAGCAGGGTCAGTAGTACGGCCCAGGTTCCCAATCTTGCAGTAGTGGTGCAACGGCCGTAAGACACGGCAGGTACGACTGAGGGGCGAACGCTTTCCGGCGTTCGCCCCTCACCCGTCTCCGCGTAAGGGCCCGTCCCGCGCCCCCACCCAGCCGCCCGACCCGCCCCGGGCCCCGGATCACACACGGACCCCGGACATACGACGGGGGCGGGGGTACGGGGCCGAAAGCCGCCCTCCTACCCCCGCCCCCGGCCCCTTACCGGCCCCGGTCGGCTCAGCTCCGCTGCCGGGACGGCCTGCGGAGCAGCGCCGCCCACCGGCGGTCCAGCTCCAGGCGGTGCACTCCCCAGCGGTCCGTGACGGCCGCCCAGCGCTCGGACAGCCCCCACATCACCCGAATGGACGAGCGCGGCAGGAGAAGCGCGCGCTGCCGCGTCCAGCGGCCCACCGCTTCGCCCAGGCCCACGCGTACCCGCCGGACGTCGTCGGCGAGACCCGTGACGGGCCGTGGCTCCGGCGCGTACAGCACCTGCTCCACCGCACGCGCCACCCGGTGCACGGCATCGGCGGCCTCGCCCTCCAGCCGCCCCAGCCGCACGATCCGAGCCGCTGTCCTACGCGGGGTCTGCGAATCGTCGGGACGGATGCCGTGGTCCCAGGCCGTGTCGACGATCTCCCGCCAGGCCCCCAGCACGCGCGCCGTGGCATCGGCGGCCGTACGGCCGCCGGAACCGAGACGCCGGGCCCGGATCCTGGTGCGCCACAGAAGTGGCAGGAGTGGCACCAGCAGCACGGCCAGGACGCCCAGCGTGATGCCGATGATCGTCCCGGCGGATGTCCCCGAGTCCGTCGGAGGCAGCGCCCCCGCCGGGGCGCTCGTGCCGCAGTCGCCGATCCTGGCGGCCTGGGGCGGGCAGCTCTCCGAGGCGGACGGCGACGAGTTCGGCGCGGAGGACGTGCTCGCCTCGGGCTGCGCCGGATCGCTCGCGTCGCCCGAGGGCGCCTCCGGAATCGTGTAGTCCGGTGCGCTGCCCCGGCTCGGCGTCGGCTCGAAGCGGGTCCAGCCGACACCCTCGAAGTACAGCTCGGGCCAGGCGTGCGCGTCACGCAGCCCGACGGACATCGTGCCGTCCGACTGCGGGGTGCCCGGTGTGAAGCCCACCGCCACCCGCGCCGGAATGCCCAGCGTGCGGGCCATCGCCGCCATGGAGAACGAGAAGTGGACGCAGAAGCCCTCCTTCTCCCTGAGGAAGCGGCTGATGGCCGTGACGCCCGTGCCGGACGCGACCTGCGTGTCGTACGTGAAGCCGCCGTCCACGGCGAACCAGTCCTGGAGCCTGACCGCCCTCTCGTAGTTGTTCGCCGCGCCGGCGGTCACCTCACGCGCGGTGGACGCCACCTCCGCCGGCAGATTGCCCGGCACCTTGGTGTACTCCCGCACCAGCGAGTCGGGGGGCGGCGGCGCCGCCGCGAGCTGCTCGCGCGTCGGCTCCACCAGCAGGCTGCTGACCTGGTACCGCGCGCCTTGCGTCGTCTCGCCCCGGTCGCCGACCAGGGTCCGGCCGCTCGGTTCGAAGCGCCAGCGGCCCTCGATGTCCACCTCCGACGCCGGATAGGGCATCGGCAGATAGTTCTGCCGGTACCAATCGGCGGCGGAGATACTCGTCCTGATCTCGGTGGTGCTGACGTCGCCGCTCAGACCGGGCGGGTCGGGGAGCCTGTCCGGCACGTCCTCGACGCTGCGCTGGGAGAACCGCCAGGACGTACCGTCGAAGTCGTCCAGCGCCATGATCCGCAGATACAGATTCTGGGTGTTCTCCGCGTTCGTCTGATACCGCAACGCCTCCCGGTCCTCGGGCTGGTTGAGGTTGTCCTGGAGCGACACCAGCGGATTGACGGCGGAGATCGTGCCACCGCCCAGGCCCGAACCAGCCCCGTTCCCCGTGCCGTTGAGCAGTCCGCCGTCCAACGACGGCAGCGCGGCGGGCACGACGAGCGCGATTCCCAGCGCCATCACACCGATACGGTGGCCCGTGCGGATCGGGGCCGTGGCCGCGCCCCCGGTGTCCATCCCGGCGGCCGTACGCCCCGGCGCGCGGGGAGCGCCGCCGAAGACCCGGCCCCACTGCGAGAGCCGGTCCCGGCCCTCGGCCAGCAGCAACAGCAGATAGCCGCCGGCCGCGAGCAGGAACCACAGCCAGGAGGCGCCGTCACCGGAGAGACCGGCGGCGACCGAGTACAGGGCCAGCAGCGGCAGCCCGGCCGGCGCCGCGCTGCGGAACGTCACGGCGAGCACGTCCACGGCGAGACCGATGACCAGCACCCCGCCGACCAGCATCAGCTTGATGCCGTCGCTCGCCGGCGCCGGGATCGCGTACCGCCCGACGTCCTCGCCGCCCGCGTTCAGCAGCTCGCCGAAGCGCAGGAAGACCTCCGGGCCGGGCAGCAGGCCGAACACGGCGTACTCCGAGGCGAACACCACCGTGAGCATCAGCAGCCCGACGACCGCCTGGAGCGCCACGGTCAGCGTCCTGGCCAGCGGAACCCGCCGGCCGAGCGCACCCACCCCGACCAGGACCGCCAGCATGAACGCCGCCTGGGCGAACCAGCCCTTGTCCTGAACCAGTGGCAGCAGCGCGCCCGCCGACGTCAGCGTGGCGGCGAACGCGCACAGCGCCAGCCTCGCGCGACCGCTCATGACCATCCTCCGGAGAAGCCTGCCGAGCCCTGTGTCGCACCCGTCTCGGTGCGCTGTTGTGCCGCCTGCTGCCACAGGTCGGGGAGCGCGACCCCGGCCGGCACCGCCAGGGCGGTCCAGCCGGACTCGCGCAGCTGCCGCAGCCGGTCCCGGACCCGCGCGGGCGGTTCGCCGTCGTCCTGGAGCCAGCCGGAGCTGTCCAGGACGAACGCCACCGCGGCGCCGCTGCGGTGCCGCATCCGGCCAGCCACCGCGGTCTGCTCCTCGTCGAGATCACCGAGGAAGGCGATCAGCAGCCCCTCGGTCCCGCCGCGCAGCACGTCGTACGCGCGGGACAGGCCCGCTCCGTCGGAGTGGTCGACGACGGCGAGCGTGTCCATCATCAGTCCGGCCGCGTCGGCGGACTCCTGTGTCGAGCCGGCGAACCCGTCGGCGCCCTCGCCGGGCACCGAACTCCCGGTGTCCGTCAACAGCCGTACGGCGAAGCCCCGTTCCAGCATGTGCACCAGCGCGGACGCCGCGCCCGACACCGCCCACTCGAAGGCCGAGTCGGGGCCGGCGCCCTGGTAGGCGAGCCGCCGGGTGTCGAGCAGCACCGTGCATCTGGCCCGCTGCGGCTGCTCCTCGCGACGCACCATCAGCTCGCCGTAGCGCGCCGTGGAGCGCCAGTGCACCCGGCGCAGGTCGTCGCCGTGCCGGTAGCCGCGCGGGATGACGTCGTCCTCGCCGGCCAGCGACAGCGAGCGCTGCCGCCCGTCGCCGTACCCGGCCGTCGCTCCCGCCAGCCGGACCGGTGGCAGCGGCTCGGTGCGCGGGATGACGGTCAGGGTGTCGTGGGCGCTGAAGGAGCGCGTCAGCTCGCACATCCCGAACGGGTCGCTCAGCCGCAGCTGGAGCGGCCCCAGCGGATAGCGCCCGCGCAGGTCCGACCGCACCCGGTAGGAGACCTCACGGCGCCCGCCCGCCTCCACCCGGTCCAGGACGAACCGGGGGCGCGGACCCAGCACGTACGGCACATGGTCCTGGAGCATCAGCAGACCGGTGGGCAGCCGCGACACGTTGTCCATCCGCAGATGGACACGGGACTCGGAGCCCGCGGGCACCCGGGACGGCGAGAGCCGCCTGCTGCCGGCGACCCGGTAGCGCGTGCGGTACAGCACGCCCACACAGACCAGCGGCAGGACGGCCAGGAGCATGCCCACCCGGAGCAGATCCGCCTGGCCGAGGACGTAGGCGCAGACCGCCGCCGCGACGCCGGCGGCGAAGAAGGACCGGCCGCGAGTGGTGAGACCGCCCAGCGCCGCCCGCAGCCCGCCCTTGTCCTCGGTGCCCGAGGGGGCGGCGCCGGGCTCCATCACAGCCGCCGGACGCCCGGCTGCTGCCGGTCGTAGAGCGGTGCGGCGGCCACGGGAGCCTGTCGGCCGCCGTCGGCCGTCGGCACCGGGATGCGCTGGAGGATCTCCTGCACCACCTGCTCGGCGGTCTGGCGGTTGAGCTGTGCCTGCGCGGTCGGCAGCAGCCGGTGCGCGAGCACCGCGACCGCCAGCGCCTGCACGTCGTCCGGCAGCGCGTACTCCCGGCCGCTCAGGGCGGCGGACGCCTTCGCCGCGCGCAGCAGATGCAGCGTCGCGCGCGGTGAGGCGCCCAGTCTGAGATCCGGGTGATTACGGGTGGCCCCGACCAGCTCCACCGCGTACCGCCGCACGGAGTCGGCCACATGGACCTTCCGGACGGCGTCGATCAGCTTCACGATGTCGTGCGCGTGGGCCACCGGCTGGAGGTCGTCCAGCGGCGAGATCCCGCCGTGCACGTCCAGCATCTCCAACTCGGCCTCCGCGCTGGGATAGCCGATGGAGACCCTGGCCATGAAACGGTCGCGCTGCGCCTCGGGCAGCGGATAGGTGCCCTCCATCTCGACCGGGTTCTGCGTCGCCACCACCATGAAGGGGCTGGGCAGTTCGTACGTCTGCCCGTCGATGGTGACCTGGCGCTCCTCCATCGATTCCAGCAGCGCCGACTGCGTCTTGGGCGAGGCGCGGTTGATCTCGTCGCCGATCACGATCTGCGCGAAGATCGCTCCGGGCTTGAATTCGAAGTCGCGCCGCTGCTGGTCGTAGATGGAGACCCCGGTGATGTCCGAGGGCAACAGGTCAGGCGTGAACTGGATACGCCGCACCGAGCAGTCGATGGAGCGTGCCAGCGTCTTCGCCAGCATCGTCTTGCCGACGCCGGGGACATCTTCGATGAGCAGATGTCCCTCGGCGAGCAGCACTGTCAGCGAAAGCCGTACGACCTCAGGCTTGCCCTCGATCACACCCTCCACCGATGCGCGGACACGCTCCGCTGTGGTGGTCAGATCTGTGAGGCTCGCTCGATCGTCATAGGTCGTCACCCGGCCCTCCTCGGCCCGTTCATACGGGCCGAGGCTCTTCTCACGGCCCGGCCCACCCCGAAATACGGACGCCGCGTCCGGAAGGTTCCGGAGCGCCGCGCTCACTCACGCATTCTTGTAGCCGTTACCGCTTCGTGTCACTCGCCTGTGGATAAGTGGGTGTGAATTGCCGGAGTTGCCGTGTTTCTGGTGCGGGTGGCGCGGTCAGTCCGTGGGGTCGATTTCCCGCAGAAGGCCGGTCGACACGTCGAAGACAAAACCTCGTACGTCGTCGGTGTGCAGGAGGAACGGTGATGTCCGCACCCGCTGCATCGACTGCCGTACATCCTGGTCCACGTCCCTGAAGGACTCCACGGCCCAGGCCGGACGCTGCCCGACCTCCATTTCCAGTTCGTGCCTGAACTCCTCGGTGATGGACTCCAGGCCACAGCCGGTGTGATGGATGAGTACGACACTGCGGGTCTTGAGCGCCCGCTGGCTGATGGTGAGTGAGCGTATGACGTCGTCGGTGACGACACCGCCCGCGTTGCGGATCGTATGACAGTCGCCGAGCTCCAGGCCCAGCGCGTCGTGCAGGTCGAGACGGGCGTCCATGCAGGCGACCACGGCGACGCGGAGCACGGGGCGGGCGTCCATGCCCGGGTCCTCGAAGCCACTGGCGTAACGCCGGTTGGCGTCCACGAGTCGATCGGTGACCGTGCCGTCGGTACGGGCCGCACCGGCGGGGGCCTGGGCGGACTCGGCGGGAAGGTGCGCGGAAGTCGACATACCTATAGACGGTAATGCTCACCGGCGCCGGGAGCCTGCTGTGCGACGGGACAAACATCGTCAACGAGGCTCGGTGTGAGGTAAGCCACACAGGTGAAGCCCGGCGGGGCGAACGGGTGATGAACGCCGTTTTCGATTGCGCGTGATCGTGTTGTCGCCCCGTCGGGATCTTCACAAGATCCTCGCCGGCGGTCCGCCCGCAGCGGGCCGGGCGACGCGCTGGCCGGTTGATTGACCGAGGGGACCTGTGGACTAAAGTGACGCGAAGTTCACGGACATCCCGAACACTTACCGGAACACTCCCCGAATTCCCCCCGCGTGTGCGGCGTACGTGCGGCTGGGGCGTGTTGTCAGAACACGCCCCAGGCCTCCTCACGCTCGGCGGTACGTACATCCACGCCGGACCTGAGAGGGCGCATGAGCGAGCGCAGCCAGCGAACCAGGCCGTGTCTGACCAAGAGCGCCGTCCGCCCGCACGGCGGGCCCCGCGAGGCCCGGGTATGACCGCCACCCGGCACGTCCCGGTGATGCTCGACCGGTGCCTCAAGCTGCTCGCCCCCGCCCTCGCCGAACCCGGCGCCGTCGTCGTCGACTGCACCCTCGGTCTCGGCGGCCACAGCGAGGCGCTGCTCAGCACCTTCCCCGCCGCGCGGCTGGTCGCGCTCGACCGGGACAAGGAGGCGCTACGGCTCTCCGGCGAGCGCCTGGCCCCGTTCGGCGACCGCGCCACCCTCGTGCACGCCGTCTACGACGAACTCCCCGACGTGCTCGACCGGCTGGGCATCCCGCACGTCCAGGGCGTGCTCTTCGACCTCGGCGTCTCGTCCATGCAACTCGACGAGGCGGAGCGGGGGTTCGCGTACGCCCAGGACGCACCCCTCGACATGCGCATGGACCAGTCGGCCGGGATGAGCGCGGCCGAGGTCCTCAACACCTACCCACCGGGCGAACTGGTGCGGATCCTGCGGGCGTACGGCGAGGAGAAGCAGGCCAAGCGCATCGTGTCGGCGGTCGTCAGGGAACGCGCCGTCGAGCCCTTCACCAACAGCGCCCGGCTGGTCGAACTCATCCGTGACGCGCTGCCGCAGGCCGCCAAGCGCACCGGCGGCAACCCCGCCAAGCGCACCTTCCAGGCCCTGCGCATCGAGGTCAACGGCGAGCTGTCCTCGGTGGAGGCGGCCGTCCCGGCCGCCGTGGCGTCCCTCGCCGTCGGCGGCCGTATCGCCGTACTCGCCTACCACTCCCTCGAAGACCGCCTGGTCAAGCAGGTCTTCGCGGCCGGCGCCGCCAACACCGCGCCGCCCGGCCTGCCCGTCGTGCCCGAGCGCTACCAGCCGAGGCTCAAACTCCTGACGCGCGGCGCCGAACTGCCCACCGAGGAAGAGGTCGCCGAGAACCGCCGGGCCGCCCCCGCCCGGCTGCGCGGCGCGGAGCGGATCCGGGAGGACGTGCGGTGAGCGGACCGGCCAGGCAGCTGAGGGGGCGCGCCGCACGGCTCGCCCGGCTGCTGCCGACGACCGGGCCGAGCACCGCGGCGCGTACGCCCTTCGTCCTGCTGGTCGTTCTCCTCCTCGGCGGCGGGCTGATCACGCTGCTCCTGCTGAACTCCTCGCTCAACACGGGGTCGTTCAGGCTGAGCGAGCTCAGGAAGCAGACCACCGACCTGACCGACGAGCAGCAGGCGCTCCAGCGGGACGTGGACAACCTCTCGGCGCCCGACGCGCTCCAGCGCCGCGCGCGGCAGCTCGGCATGGTGCCCGGCGGCAGCCCCGCCTTCCTGGCCCCGGACGGCCGGATCAGCGGCGTCCCCTCCGAGGCCGACGCGCTCCCGTACACCGCGCCGTCCGCCATGGAAGCCGTCCCGCCCGTCGCCCCGAGCCTGCCCGCCTCGCTCGCACCGTCCGTGACACCGTCGGCGTCGACCACAGGCGCGCCGACGGCCCCGTCCTCCTCAGGAGGGCCCACGTCCGGCGCCCCGTCGAGCACCCCGTCCGCCCCGGCGGGCTCGCGCGGCGCGCCCTCCACCGCGCCCAGGCCCGGACCGACGTCCGGCACACCCACCCCGACGACCTCCGGCAGGTGACGCAGTGCCCCCCGAGCAACCACCGCGCCGCCGGGTCCCCGGCCCCGCGCGCTCCGGGAGCGGCGGGCGCCCCCGGCCCGCCTCTCGTAACGCCGAGCGGTCCGCGGACCGTTCCTCGCAGCGCCCCGCGCCCCGGCCCTCCGGTCGCCCGCGCCGCCCCGACCAGGGCCGCCCGCGCCCCGGCGGCGCCCGCCCCCCGCACCGCATCCGGCTCGGCAACCACCGCCCCCGGCTCCGCCTGGTCAGCCTCGGACTGACGCTCGTCATGCTGGTCTTCGTCGTCCGGCTGCTCCAGGTCCAGGCGGTCGACGCGAGCGCGTACACCGCCAAGGCGGAGAAGAACCGCTTCACGAGCGTCACGCTGGCCGCCGAGCGCGGCGACATCACCGACCGCGCCGGTGTCGCCCTCGCCACCAGCGTCGACGCGCACGACATCACGGCCGACCCGAAGATGTTCACCCCCGAGGACAGCAACGTCCCCGACGCCCCCGAGCAGGCCGCCGCGCTCCTCGCCCCGATCCTCGACAAGGACCCCGAGACGCTCGCCAAGCAGCTCTCGGCCCCCAAGTCCCGCTTCACGGTGCTCGCCCACCGCCGGACCCCCCAGGTCTGGAACCAGATCAGCGACCTCAAGTCCGTCCTCGCCGAGAAGGCCGAGAAGGCGCGCACCGCCAAGGGCGGCAAGGGCGACGAAGCACCCGCCAGCGTCCTCGCCGGGGTCTTCCAGGAGCCCAGCAGCAAGCGCGTGTACCCCAACGGGGACCTCGCGGCCGGGATACTGGGCTACGTCAACGCCGCCGGCCACGGAGGCGGCGGCGTGGAGTCCATGCTCGACAAGAAGCTGTCCGGCCAGGACGGCGAGATCACCTACGCCCACTCCGGCGGCCGTCGCGTCCCCACGGCGGGCTCCAAGGAGACCCCCGCCGTCCCCGGCACGGACATCGAGCTGACCATCGACCGGGACATCCAGTGGGCCGCCCAGCGGGCCATCTCCGACCAGGTCACCGAGTCCAAGGCCGACCGCGGCTACGTGATAGTGCAGAACACCCGGACGGGCGAGGTGCTCGCCATGGCCAACGCCCCCGGCTTCGACCCCAACGACCTCTCGCAGGCCGACGGCACCAGCATGGGCAACGCCGCGCTCCAGGACGCGTTCGAACCGGGCTCCACCAGCAAGGTCATGTCCATGGCCGCCGTCCTGGAGGAGCAGGCCGCCGTCCCCGGCACCCATGTCACCGTGCCCAACCGGCTGCACCGCGGCGACCGCCTCTTCAAGGACGACATCGACCACCCCACCTGGTATCTGACGCTCAACGGGGTACTCGCCAAGTCCAGCAACATCGGCACCATCCTGGCGACCGGACAGCTCGGCAAGACACAGCCCCAGGCCAACCAGGTCCTCCACTCCTACCTGCGTAAATTCGGCATCGGCAGCCCCACGGGCCTCGACTATCCCGGCGAGACCCAGGGCATCCTGGCCGATCCGAAGGACTGGTCGACCTCGCAGCAGTACACGATCCCCTTCGGCCAGGGACTGTCGGTCAACGCCATGCAGGCGGCGTCGGTCTACTCGACCATCGCCAACGGAGGCGTACGGATCGAACCCACCCTGATCCGCGGCACCCAGGGCCCCGACGGCCGCTTCACCCCCGCGACCGCCCCGAAGAAGACGCGCGTCGTCAGCGAGAAGACGGCGAAAACGCTCTCGACCATGCTCGAATCGGTCGTCGGCGACGAGGCGGGCACCGGCACCAAGGCCCGGATCCCCGGCTACCGCGTCGCAGGCAAGACGGGAACGGCCAACCGAGTCGATCCCGAGACCGGCCGCTACAAGGGCTACACCGCGTCCTTCGCGGGCTTCGCGCCCGCCGACGACCCGCAGATCACCGTCTACTGCGCCATCCAGAACCCGACCAAGGGCAGCTACTTCGGCGGCCAGATCTGCGGCCCCATCTACAAGGAGGTCATGGAGTTCGCTCTCAAGAGCCTCCAGGTCCCACCGACCGGCAAGAAGTCCGATCCGCTGCCGGTCGAGTTCAAGCCCGGCGAGTGACCCAGGGAACGCCCCAGTGACAACGATCACCCCCGACTCGGGGAACCACGACGGCCCGTCCGTCACCCCACCAGACGGCTCCGGCACCGGGCGCCCCTCACTTGGCCCGCGGCCCGGTGAGCCCGGTACGCTCACCGCCGTGCCCCACGCAGATCAGTACCGAACCGCCACAAAGGACGCGCCCGTGAACCATCCCGGAGCGCCCCGCCCGAACCAGGTCGTGCCGACCTCACTCGTGGACCTGGCCGCCCGGCTGGGTGCCGAGGCCCCGGCCGACGGGGCGGCGACCGGCATCACCCACGACTCGCGAGCGGTACGCGCCGGGGACGTGTACGCCGCCCTGCCCGGCGCCCGCTTCCACGGCGCCGACTTCGCCGCCCAGGCCGCCGACCTCGGCGCGGCGGCGATCCTGACCGACCCGGCGGGCGCCGAACGCGCCGCCGCGACCGGTCTGCCGGTGCTGGTCACCCCCGACCCACGGGGCAGCATGGGTGAACTGGCCGCCCAGATCTACGGCCACCCCGGCGCCGGCCTGCTCCAGATCGGCATCACCGGCACGTCCGGCAAGACCACCACGGCGTACCTCGTCGAGGGCGGACTGCGCGGCGCCGGACACCACACCGGGCTCATCGGCACCGTCGAGATGCGCATCGGCGACGAGCGCATCAAGTCCGAGCGCACCACCCCCGAGGCCACCGACCTGCAGGCGCTCCTCGCCGTCATGCGCGAGCGCGGCGTCGACTCCGTCGCGATGGAGGTTTCCAGCCATGCGCTGGTGCTCGGCCGGGTCGACGGCTGTGTCTTCGACATCGCCGTCTTCAACAACCTCAGCCCGGAGCACATGGAGTTCCACTCCGGCATGGAGGACTACTTCCAGGCCAAGGCGCGGCTGTTCACCCCCGAGCGCAGCCGGGTCGGCGTCGTCAACTTCGACGACGAGTACGGCCGCCGGCTCGTCGACGAGGCGGGCGTGCCCGTCACGACCTTCTCCGCCGAGGGCCACCCCGACGCCGACTGGCGTGCCGAGAACGTCGAGGTCGGCTCGCACGGCAGCACCTTCACCGTCGTCAGCCCCAAGGGTGAGCGGATCCGCGCGGAGGCCCCGCTGCCGGGCCCCTTCAACGTCGCGAACACCCTGGCCGCCGTCGTCACCCTCGCCGTGGCCGGAATCGACCCCCAGGTCGCCGCCGACGGCATCGCGTCCGTCCCCGGTGTCCCCGGCCGGCTGGAGCGCGTCGACGTCGGCCAGCCGTACCTCGCCGTCGTCGACTACGCGCACAAGACGGACGCCGTCGAATCGGTCCTGCGCTCCCTGCGCAAGGTCACCAAGGGGAAGGTGCATGTCGTCCTGGGCTGCGGCGGCGACCGCGACCAGTCCAAGCGCCCCTCGATGGGCGCGGCGGCCGCCCGGCTCGCCGACACCGCCGTACTGACCTCGGACAACCCGCGCTCGGAGGACCCGCTCGCGATCCTCGCCGCGATGCTCGCGGGCGCCGCCGAGGTGCCCATCCACGAGCGCGGCGACGTCCTGGTCGACGCCGACCGCGCGGCGGCCATCGCCTCCGTGGTCTCCCGCGCGGGCGAGGGCGACACCGTCCTGATCGCCGGCAAGGGCCACGAACAGGGCCAGGACATCGCCGGGGTGGTACGCGCCTTCGACGACCGTCAGGTGCTGCGCGAGGCCATCGAGCGCTCCTGTCGCCGCGAGACCGAGGGCACCGGCTCGACCGAGAGCCCCGGTCAGGGATGAGGGGACCGTCCGGCGACCGGATGACGGAGGCGGGGGCCGCGGGCCGCCGCCCGGCCTCCCCGTCGCCGGTCGCCCCGTCGGCTCCCCGCCCACCCCTCGCCCCGCAGGCCGCCCGCCCATCCGTCGCCCCGCCGGCGCCCGGCGCGGCCCCGTCCATCACCCGCCCTCCAATCGCAGGACGGTCCCAGTGATCACCCTCTCCCTCGCCGAGATCGCCACCATCGTCGGCGGGCAGTCGTACGACATACCGGATCCGGCCGTCCAGGTCACCGGCCCCGTCGTCATCGACTCCCGCCAGGTGGCGGACGGCAGCCTCTTCGTCGCGTTCGCCGGCGAGAACGTCGACGGCCACGACTACGCCCGCAAGGCCGTCGAGGCGGGCGCCGCGGCCGTGCTGGCCGTCCGGCCCCTCGGCGTCCCCGCCATCGTCGTCGAGGACGTCGTCCAGGCCCTCGGCGCCCTCGCACGCGCCGTCGTGGAGCGCACCGGCGCCACGACCGTCGCGCTCACCGGATCGTCGGGCAAGACCAGCACCAAGGACCTCATCGCCCAACTCCTGCGGCGCGCGGGCCCGACCGTCTGGCCCGACGGCAACCTCAACAACGAGATCGGACTCCCGCTCACCGCCCTGCGCGTCGCCGAGGACACCCGTTTCCTCGTCCTGGAGATGGGCGCCCGCTACATCGGGGACATCCGCTACCTCACCGGACTCGTCCCGCCGAGGATCGGCCTCGTACTGAACGTCGGCACCGCCCACATCGGCGAGTTCGGCGGCCGCGAGCAGATCGCCCAGGCCAAGGGCGAGATGGTCGAGTCGCTGCCGCCCGCCGAGGAAGGCGGTGTGGCCGTCCTGAACGCCGACGACCCCCTCGTACGCGCGATGACCACCCGCACCAAGGCACGGGTGGTGCTGTTCGGAGAGTCAGACGAAGCAGACGTACGGGCAGAGAACGTCCACGTCGACCCCCTCGGCAGACCCTCCTTCCGCCTTCGAACACCCACCGGGTGCAGGGACCTGACGCTGCGGCTGTACGGTGAGCATCACGTGTCGAACGCGCTCGCCGCGACCGCCGTCGCCCATGAGTTGGGCATGTCCGTCGACGAGATCGCCCTGGCGCTCTCCGAGGCGGAAACCCTCTCCCGCTGGCGTATGGAGGTCACCGAGCGCGCGGACGGCGTGACGATCGTCAACGACGCCTACAACGCGAACCCCGACTCCATGCGAGCAGCGCTCCGCGCGCTGGTCGCCATGGGCGGTGCCGCCAGGGAAACCGGCGGACGCACGTGGGCGGTGCTCGGCCCGATGGCCGAACTCGGTGACGAGGCGCTCGCCGAGCACGACGCGGTCGGACGGCTCGCCGTCCGGCTCAACGTCAGCAAGCTCGTCGCAGTCGGGGGCAGGGAAGCGTCCTGGCTGCGACTGGGCGCCTACAACGAGGGTTCGTGGGGTGAGGAGTCGGTGCACGTGTCCGACGCGCAGGCGGCGGTCGATCTGTTGCGCAGTGAACTGCGTTCGGGAGACGTCGTGCTGGTGAAGGCTTCCAGGTCGGCCGGACTGGAGCGGGTCGCCCAGGCACTGCTCGAGAACGCAGTCGAGGGTGAGGTCTCCGGCCGATGAGGCAAATCCTCTTCGCGGGAGCCATCGGGCTCTTCCTGACCCTGATCGGTACGCCGCTGCTGATCAAGCTGCTGGCCCGCAAGGGCTACGGCCAGTTCATCCGGGACGACGGCCCGCGCAGCCACGGCAGCAAGCAGGGCACGCCCACCATGGGTGGCATCGCCTTCATCCTCGCCACCCTGATCGCCTACGCCCTGGCGAAGGTGATCACCGGCGAGGACCCGAGGTTCTCCGGTGTGCTGGTCCTGTTCCTGATGGCGGGGATGGGCCTGGTCGGCTTCCTCGACGACTACATCAAAATCGTCAAACAGCGTTCGCTGGGCCTGCGGGCCAAGGCGAAGATGGCCGGACAGCTGATCGTCGGCATCACCTTCGCGGTGCTCTCGCTCCAGTTCGCCGACCTCCGCGGCAACACCCCGGCCTCCACCCGGCTGTCCTTCGTCACGGACTTCGGCTGGTCCATCGGACCGGTGCTGTTCGTGGTCTGGGCGCTGTTCATGATTCTCGCCATGTCCAACGGCGTGAACCTGACGGACGGTCTGGACGGCCTGGCCACCGGCGCGTCGGTGATGGTCTTCGGCGCGTACACCTTCATCGGCCTCTGGCAGTTCCAGGAGTCCTGCGCCAACGCGCTGACCCTGACCAACCCCGACGCCTGTTTCGAGGTACGAGATCCGCTCGACCTCGCAGTCGTCGCCTCGGCCCTCATGGGCTCCTGCTTCGGCTTCCTGTGGTGGAACACCTCACCCGCCAAGATTTTCATGGGCGACACCGGCTCGCTCGCGCTCGGCGGCGCCCTCGCGGGCCTCGCCATCTGCTCCCGTACGGAACTCCTGATCGCCCTCCTCGGCGGCCTCTTCGCCCTCATCACCATGTCCGTGGTGATCCAGGTCGGCTCGTTCCGCCTGACCGGCAAGCGCGTCTTCCGGATGGCCCCGCTCCAGCATCACTTCGAACTCAAGGGGTGGTCCGAAGTCCTTGTCGTGGTCCGCTTCTGGATCATCCAGGGCATGTGCGTGATCGTCGGACTCGGACTCTTCTACGCGGGCTGGGCGGCCGACAAGTGACCGACCGTCAGCCGGCCGGACCGTCGGCCGACCCCCGGGACCGTTGGCACGGCAAGCGCGTCACCGTCGCCGGTCTCGGGGTCTCCGGGATCCCGGCGGCCCGCGCGCTGCGGGACCTGGGCGCCGACGTCACGGTCGTCAACGACGGCGACGACGAGCGCGCCCGTACCCAGGCCGCCGAACTGGCCGCCATCGGCGTCACCGTACGGCTCGGCGACGGCGCGACCCTCCCCGAGGGAACCGAACTCGTCGTCACCACGCCCGGCTGGCAGCCCGGCAAACCCCTCTTCCTGGCCGCCGCCGAAGCCGGCGTACCGATCTGGGGGGACGTCGAACTGGCCTGGCAGCTCAGGGGGCCCGACGCGGCACCCTGGCTGGCCGTCACCGGCACCAACGGCAAGACCACGACCGTCCGCATGCTCGCCGCGATCCTCCGCGCGGCGGGCCTGCGCACCGAGGCCGTCGGCAACATCGGCGTCTCGCTCCTCGACGCCGTCCTGCCCGACGAGAACGGCCGGGAGAAGTACGACGTCCTCGCCGTCGAACTCTCCAGCTACCAGCTCCACTGGGCGCCGAGCCTGCGCGCCCACTCCGCCGCCGTCCTCAACATCGCGCCCGACCACCTCGACTGGCACGGCTCCATGGAGGCGTACACCGCCGACAAGGGCCGGATCTACGAGGGGAACACCGTCGCCTGCGTCTACAACGTCGCCGACAAGGTGACCGAGGACCTGGTGCGCCAGGCCGACGTCGAGGAGGGCTGCCGCGCGATCGGCTTCACCCTCGGCACCCCCGGCCCCTCCCAACTCGGCGTCGTGGAAGGCCTCCTGGTCGACCGGGCCTTCGTCGAGAACCGCACCGCGCAGGCGCAGGAACTCGCCGAGGTCGGGGACGTCAACCCGCCCGCCCCGCACAACATCGCCAACGCCCTCGCGGCGGCGGCCCTCGCCCGCGCCTACGGCGTCGCACCCGCCGCCGTACGCGACGGACTGCGCGCCTTCCGCCCGGACCCGCACCGCATCGAACACGTCGCGGACATCGCGGGCGTCAGCTACATCGACGACTCCAAGGCCACCAACACCCATGCCACCGAGGCCTCACTGGCGGCCTACGACCCGATCGTCTGGATCGCCGGCGGTCTCGCCAAGGGCGCGTCCTTCGACGAGCTGGTCGAGAAGTCGGCGAAGCGGCTGCGCGGCGTGGTCCTCATCGGCCGCGACCGGGCGCTGATCGCCGAAGCCCTCGCGCGACACGCCCCCGAAGTCCCGGTGGTGGACCTCGAACAGACGGACACTGGGGCGATGTCGGCCGCGGTCCGTGCGGCGGCGCGCCTCGCGAAGACCGGGGACACCGTCCTGATGGCTCCGGCCTGTGCCTCGATGGACATGTTCGTCAACTACAACAAGCGGGGCGAGGCGTTCGCGGACGCGGTCCGCGCACTCGCCGCCGAGCACGCCTGACCGACCGGCGAGAAGGCCGGCGAGCGCGAGCCGCGACAGCCCCACCGGCCGGACGTGCCGCGCACGACTGGAGGGGACAGCGAAGATGCCGGCCGACGACACCGCGGGCACGGGCCCGCGCACCGCGCGTCCTTCGGTACGGAAGCGGTTCCTCGCCGCCGTACCGTCCCTCGCCCCGCCGTCCCTCGCCCCGCCGCCCCTCGCGCTGCCGGGAGTGGCCACCGGCGCCGCCACGGGGCCCGCGTGGCCGCCGGGCCTCGCCCTGCGCGGCCGGACCCCAGGAGCGGCCGTACGACGCGCTCCCGCCGTACGTGGCAGGGCCGCCGGACCCGGCGTCCGGCCACCCCGCCCGCCGCGCGGCAACAGGGTGCGACGGATGTACGAGCGGGCCCGCCGCGCCTGGGACCGGCCGCTCACCGCGTACTACCTGATCTTCGGCGCCGGCCTGCTGCTCACCGTGCTCGGTCTGGTGATGGTCTACAGCGCCTCGATGATCAAGGCGCTGGAGCTCTCGCTGCCCGGCTCGTATTTCTTCCGCAAACAGTTCCTGGCCGCCGTCATCGGCTCCGGACTGATGCTGCTCGCCTCCCGGATGCCCGGCAAACTGCACCGCGCGCTGTCCTACCCGCTGCTCGTCGGCGCCGTCTTCCTGATGGTCCTCGTGCAGGTCCCGGGGATAGGGCACGCGGTCAACGGCAACCAGAACTGGATCTACCTCGGTGGTCCCTTCCAGCTTCAGCCCAGCGAATTCGGCAAGCTGGCGCTGATCCTGTGGGGCGCCGATCTGCTCGCCCGCAAACAGGACAAGCGGCTGCTGACCCAGTGGAAGCATCTGCTGGTGCCGCTCGTGCCGGTCGCCTTCATGCTGCTCGGTCTGATCATGCTCGGCGGCGACATGGGCACCGCCATCATCCTCACCGCGATCCTCTTCGGACTGCTGTGGCTGGCGGGGGCGCCCACCCGCCTCTTCGGCGCCGTACTCGGCGTGGCCCTCACCCTCGGTTTCATCCTCATCAAGACCAGTTCCAACCGTATGTCCAGGCTCGCCTGCATCGGCGCGACGGACCCCGGTCCGAACGACCAGTGCTGGCAGGCCGTGCACGGCATCTACGCGCTGGCCTCCGGCGGATGGTTCGGTTCCGGACTCGGCGCGAGTGTGGAAAAATGGGGTCAACTCCCGGAACCTCACACCGACTTCATCTTCGCCATCACCGGGGAGGAACTGGGGCTGGCGGGGACGCTGTCGGTGCTCGCCCTGTTCGCGGCTCTAGGCTATGCGGGTATCCGCGTGGCCGGACGCACGGAGGACCCCTTCGTGAGGTACGCCGCGGGAGGCGTGACCACGTGGATCACGGCGCAGGCCGTGGTCAACGTCGGCGCGGTGCTCGGTCTCCTGCCGATCGCCGGAGTCCCGCTCCCGCTGTTCTCCTACGGAGGGTCAGCCCTGCTGCCGACCATGTTCGCTGTCGGGCTGCTGATCGCGTTCGCGCGAGAGGATCCCGCCGCGAAAGCGGCGCTGGCCATGCGAAGGCCCGGCGTGAGATGGAAGACGATGAGACGGCGCGTCACAAAGCGTCCGTCCGGAGAGCGGTGAATTTCGGTGCATGTCGTACTCGCCGGTGGGGGGACCGCCGGCCACATCGAGCCCGCGCTCGCCCTCGCGGACGCCCTGCGGAGGCAGGACCCCACCGTGGGGATCACGGCCCTCGGCACGGAGCGCGGACTCGAGACCAGGCTGGTACCCGAGCGGGGGTACGAACTGGCCCTCATCCCCGCCGTCCCGCTGCCGCGCAGACCCACCCCTGAACTGATCACCGTCCCCGGCCGGCTGCGCGGCACCATCAAGGCCGCCGAGCAGATCCTGGAGCGTACGAAGGCGGACTGCGTCGTCGGCTTCGGCGGCTACGTCGCGCTGCCCGGCTATCTCGCCGCCAAGCGGCTCGGGGTGCCGATCGTCGTGCACGAGGCCAACGCCCGCCCCGGCCTCGCCAACAAGATCGGCTCGCGGTACGCGGCGGCCGTCGCCGTCTCCACCCCGGACAGCAAGCTGCGCGGCGCCCGCTACATCGGCATCCCGCTGCGCCGCACCATCGCCACCCTCGACCGGGCGCGGGTCCGTCCCGAGGCGCGCGCCGCGTTCGGGCTCGACCCCAACCTGCCGACGCTGCTGGTCTCCGGCGGCTCGCAGGGCGCCCGCAGGCTCAACGAGGTGGTCCAGCAGGCCGCGCCGCTGCTCCAGCGCTCCGGGATCCAGATCCTGCACGCGGTCGGACCGAAGAACGAAATGCCGCGCGTGGACAACATGCCGGGAATGCCGCCCTACATCCCGGTACCGTATGTGGACCGGATGGATCTCGCCTACGCCGCGGCGGACATGATGCTCTGCCGCGCCGGCGCGATGACCGTCGCCGAACTCTCCGCCGTCGGGCTCCCGGCCGCCTACGTACCGCTGCCCGTCGGCAACGGTGAACAGCGGCTCAACGCCCAGCCGGTGGTGAAGGCGGGCGGCGGACTGCTGGTCGACGACGCCGAACTGACACCCGAATGGGTCCAGGGCCATGTGCTGCCGGTGCTGTCCGATCCGCACCGGCTGTACGAGATGTCCCGCGCGGCCGCCGAGTTCGGCCGCAGGGACGCGGACGAGCTGCTCGTCGGCATGGTGTACGAGGCGGTCGCAGCGCGCCGTCAGGCATAGGGAGGCAGGGCCAGTGGCCGGACCGACGACCGCCGAGCGTGGTGCGGTACGAGTTGAGTCGGAATCCGGCCGCGCCCGTTCGGGCCGGCCGCCGGGTCGCCGTTTCCGGCTTCCCGGACGCCGTATTCTGCTTCTTCTGACTTCCGTGATCGCACTCGGCGCGGGGGGAATCTGGCTGCTTTACGGCTCCACCTGGCTACGGGTCGAGCAGGTGAAGACTTCGGGGCTCGAGGTACTGAAGCCCGCCGAGGTGGAAGCCGTAGCGGCAGTTCCGATCTCCACCCCGCTGATTTCCGTCGACACGGAAGCGATTGAGCGTCGACTTCGTCAGAAGCTGCCGCGTATCGACTCGGTGGATGTGGAACGGTCATGGCCGAACGGCATCGGTCTGAAAGTGACGGAGCGAAAGCCCGCGCTGCTTATCGAAAAGGGCGCAAAGTTCATCGAAGTGGACGCGGCGGGTGTGCGTTTCGCGACCGTCGAGAAGGCCCCGAAGGGCGTACCGCTGCTGGAATTGACGGCGGATCAGTCCCCGAGTGTGCGACGCTTCAGCACCACTCGTCTGATGTCCGAAGCGGTACGCGTCAGGGACGAACTCCCCGGCAAAGTCGCCGAGGACACCCGGGTGGTGAAGGTCCGTTCGTACGACTCCATCTCGCTGGAGTTGAGCGGCGGACGCACGGTGATGTGGGGGAGCGGCGAGGACGGCGGCGCGAAGGCGCGCGCTCTCACCGCTCTCATGAAAGCAGTTCCGAAGGCGGCGCACTTCGATGTGAGTGCGCCCACCGCCCCTTCCGTATCGGGGAGTTGACGCGTATATGTGCTGACCAGCACCCTGGTTGGTCAGCCTGGTGCGTGATCACATAGGGTGAAAAGAAAAACGGGAGGTTCGGCGTGTTCGTTGAACGTGCGCCACGTGTCGACTTAGTGTCCTGTTCGGAAGAGTCCAAGAAGCAGACACTCTGGTAACCCTAAACTTCAACGTTAGGGTTCGGGTCGGCGTCCGGACCGTCCCATCGGCATCAGTCGTCGCCTCACGACAACAGCGAAGCGACGACACGTAACTCGAGGCGAGAGGCCTTCGACGTGGCAGCACCGCAGAACTACCTCGCAGTCATCAAGGTCATCGGTGTCGGCGGCGGTGGTGTCAATGCCATCAACCGAATGATCGAGGTCGGCCTCAAGGGCGTCGAGTTCATCGCGATCAACACCGACGCACAAGCCCTGTTGATGAGCGACGCCGACGTCAAGCTCGACGTCGGCCGTGAACTCACCCGTGGACTCGGCGCCGGCGCGAACCCGGCAGTCGGCCGCAAGGCGGCAGAGGACCACCGCGAGGAGATCGAGGAGGTCCTCAAGGGGGCCGACATGGTCTTCGTCACCGCCGGCGAAGGCGGTGGAACCGGCACCGGCGGCGCTCCCGTCGTCGCCAACATCGCCCGCTCGCTCGGCGCCCTCACCATCGGCGTCGTCACCCGCCCCTTCACCTTCGAGGGCAGACGGCGCGCGAACCAGGCGGAGGACGGCATCGCCGAACTCCGCGAAGAGGTCGACACCCTCATCGTCATCCCCAACGACCGCCTGCTGTCCATCTCGGACCGCCAGGTCAGCGTCCTGGACGCGTTCAAGTCCGCGGACCAGGTGCTGCTCTCGGGTGTCCAGGGCATCACCGACCTCATCACCACGCCGGGTCTGATCAACCTCGACTTCGCCGACGTCAAGTCCGTGATGTCCGAGGCCGGATCGGCCCTCATGGGCATCGGCTCCGCACGCGGCGACGACCGCGCGGTGGCCGCGGCGGAGATGGCGATCTCCTCGCCGCTCCTCGAAGCGTCCATCGACGGCGCGCGTGGCGTGCTGCTCTCCATCTCCGGCGGCTCCGACCTCGGTCTCTTCGAGATCAACGAGGCCGCGCAGCTGGTGAGCGAGGCCGCGCACCCCGAGGCCAACATCATCTTCGGCGCCGTCATCGACGACGCCCTCGGTGACGAGGTACGAGTCACCGTCATCGCGGCCGGCTTCGACGGCGGACAGCCGCCGACCCGACGCGAGACCGGACTCACCTCGGCCAAGCGGGACGACCAGCCGTCCTACCGCCCCTCCGTCCCCGAGTCCGACTCGGGCCGCCCCTCCGGCGGACTCGGCACGGTCCCCTCGCGCGACGAGGCGCCCGCCCCCGAGCCGGCTCCGGCGGTCAACGAGAAGCCCCTGCCCCCGGTCTCGCCGCCGCACGTCCCGCCGGCCCGTCCCTACCAGGACACCCAGGCCGAAGAGCTGGATGTTCCGGACTTCTTGAAGTGATAGGACAGCACGACACGTTGGGCTCGACGAGCGGCGCCCACTTCGCCTTCACCGACAGGTGGGGCGGGGTGAGCGCCGCTCCGTACGAGCGGCTCAACCTCGGCGGCGCGGTCGGCGACGACCCCGCCGCCGTACGCGCGAACAGGGCCACCGCCGCCGAGTCCCTCGGGCTCGACACGGCGCGGGTCGTCTGGATGAACCAGGTGCACGGCCGCGACGTCGCCTTCGTCGAAGGACCCTGGGAGTCGCGCGAGCCGGACGAGATCCCGGCGGTCGACGCCGTGGTCACCACGAGCCGGGGGCTCGCCCTCGCCGTACTCACCGCGGACTGCGTCCCGGTCCTGCTGGCCGACCCGGTGGCGGGAGTCGCCGCCGCCGCGCACGCCGGACGCCCCGGACTGGTCGCGGGAGTCGTCCCGGCCGCCGTCGACGCGATGGTCGCACGGGGCGCCGAACCCTCCCGGATCACCGCCCGGACCGGACCCGCCGTCTGCGGACGCTGCTACGAGGTCCCCGAAGCCATGCGGGCCCAAGTCGCCGAAGCCGTACCGGAGTCGTGGTCCGAGACCAGCTGGGGCACCCCCGCCGTCGACGTCACCGCCGGCGTGCACGCGCAACTCGCCGCACTCGGGGTCGAGGACCGGCACCGCTCGGGGATCTGCACCCTCGAATCGGCCGACCACTTCTCGTACCGCCGCGACCGCACCACCGGACGGCTCGCCGGATATGTCTGGCTGGGAGCGTCATGACCGACCGCGCGAGAGAACTCGCCGAAAATCTTCACAAGGTGGAGACCCGTATCGCGTCCGCCTGCGCGGCGGCCGGCCGCGAACGGGACGAGGTGACCCTGATCGTGGTCACCAAGACCTACCCCGCGAGCGACGTCCGGCTGCTGCACGAACTCGGTGTACGGCATGTCGCCGAGAACCGCGACCAGGACGCGGCGCCCAAGGCCGCCGCGTGCGCGGATCTGTCGCTGACGTGGCACTTCGTAGGTCAGTTGCAGACCAACAAAGTCCGTTCCGTGGTCGGTTACGCCGATGTCGTGCAGTCTGTCGACCGACTGAAACTCGTCTCGGCGCTGTCCGCCGCGGTGGTGCGCGCGGACCGTGAACTCGGTGTGCTCGTCCAGGTCGCGCTCGACGCCGACTCGGGTGCGCGCGGTGAGCGGGGCGGCGTCGCGCCGGACGGAATCGGGGAGTTGGCGGCGGCCGTCGCCGAGGCGCCGGGACTGCGGCTGGACGGTCTCATGACCGTCGCGCCACTCGCCGGGCCGTACGCCGAACGCCAACAGGCGGCGTTCGAGCGTCTGCTGGAATTGTCATCCCTGCTGCGCGCGGACCATCCGGCTGCGAACATGGTGTCAGCAGGGATGAGTGCGGACCTCGAAGCCGCCGTTGCGGCCGGAGCGACACATGTGCGCGTCGGTACGGCGGTACTCGGAGTCCGCCCCCGGCTCGGGTAACGTCGCGAAGCAAGTCGGACCACAGCAGAAAATATGGTCATTTCCGCCGAAAGGTGGAAGGACCGCGTGGATCGAGGGCACTTGGTGACGAGGCCGATCCACCACAGAGCGGAGGACTCAGAGCATGGCCGGCGCGATGCGCAAGATGGCGGTCTACCTCGGCCTCGTGGAGGACGATGGGTACGACGGCCGGGGTTTCGACCCCGATGACGATTTCGAACCCGAGCCCGAACCCGAGCGTGAACACCGGCGCCACCAGCCGGTACACCAGGTCGAACGGGACGAACCAGTACGAGTGGTGCAGCCTCCTCCGCAGCGTGAACGGGAGCGTCAGCCGGTGCCGGTAGCGGCAGAAAGCGGACGTCCTGCCCGAATCGCCCCCGTGGCATCCATCACACCTGAACGCCCCAGCCTGGAGAAGAACGCACCAGTGATCATGCCCAAGGTCGTCTCCGAACGAGAGCCCTACCGCATCACCACACTGCACCCGCGGACCTACAACGAGGCCCGTACCATCGGGGAACACTTCCGCGAGGGCACCCCGGTGATCATGAATCTGACCGAGATGGACGACACCGATGCGAAGCGACTTGTCGACTTTGCCGCGGGACTTGTCTTCGGTCTCCATGGCAGCATTGAGCGCGTGACGCAGAAGGTGTTCCTGTTGTCGCCTGCTAACGTCGATGTCACGGCGGAGGACAAGGCCCGAATCGCAGAGGGCGGGTTCTTCAACCAGAGCTGAGATTCGACACCGGGAACGACCCGGCCGCGAGGCCGGACCAGAGAAGCCAGGGGAGAGGGAAGCGCGGGATGAGCGTTGCGCTACAGGTGGTCTACATCGCGCTGGTGTGCTTCCTCATCGTGCTGATCTTCCGGCTGGTCATGGATTACGTCTTCCAATTCGCCCGCTCATGGCAGCCCGGCAAGGCGATGGTGGTCGTTCTGGAGGCCACCTACACTGTCACCGATCCACCGCTCAAGCTTCTGCGGCGGTTCATTCCGCCGCTGCGTCTCGGGGGCGTGGCACTCGACCTGTCCTTCTTCGTTCTGATGATCATCGTGTACATCCTCATCTCGGTCGTCAGCGGCCTTGCGAGGGCAATGTGAACGATACGGTCTTGCCGACTGCCGACGACTACGTAGAGGTGAAGAAGAGATGCCGTTGACCCCCGAGGACGTGCGGAACAAGCAGTTCACGACCGTCCGCCTCCGAGAAGGCTACGACGAGGACGAGGTCGATGCCTTTCTAGACGAGGTCGAGGCCGAACTGACGCGCCTGCTTCGCGAGAACGAGGATCTGCGCGCCAAGCTGGCCGCCGCGACGCGTGCCGCCGCGCAGAACCAGCAGCAGCAACAGCAGCAGGGGATGCGTAAGCCGCCGGAGCAGCAGGAGCGGCCCGGCGCGCCCGTCCCCGCCGCCATATCCGGACCGCCGGTCCAGCAGCAGCCCCCGCAGATGGGCCAGCCCCAACTGCCCGGTGGGCCCCCGCAGCTTCCCGCCGGCCCCGGCGGACACGGCCCCGGCCCGGGTCAGCACCCCGGCCACGGTCCCGGCCCGCAGGGTCAGCACGGTCCCGGTCCTATGCAGGGCGGTCCCATGCAGGGCCAGATGCAGGGCGGCCCCATGCAGGGCCAGATGCAGGGCCAGATGCAGGGCGGCCCCATGGGTGGACCGATGGGCGGCCCCATGGGGCACGGCCCGCAGCCCGGTCAGGGCGGCCCCGGCGGCGACAGTGCCGCACGTGTGCTCTCGCTGGCGCAGCAGACCGCCGACCAGGCGATCGCGGAGGCCCGTTCCGAGGCCAACAAGATCGTCGGCGAGGCGCGTTCGCGTGCCGAGGGTCTGGAGCGGGACGCCCGTGCGAAGGCGGACGCCCTTGAGCGGGACGCGCAGGAGAAGCACCGCGTGGCGATGGGCTCCCTGGAGTCCGCGCGCGCCACGCTGGAGCGCAAGGTCGAAGACCTGCGTGGCTTCGAGCGCGAGTACCGGACGAGGCTGAAGTCCTACCTGGAGAGCCAGCTGCGTCAGCTGGAGACCCAGGCCGACGACTCGCTGGCCCCGCCGCGTACGCCGGCCGCGGCCTCACTGCCGCCGTCGCCGTCCATGGCACCGGCCGGTGCGGGCGCGATGGGTCACACCATGGGTGGCAACCCGTCCATGGGTGGCGGGCACGGTCCCTCGTCGGGTGGACCGTCGTACGGGAACCAGCAGCAGATGTCCCCGGCGATGACCCAGCCGATGGCACCGGTCCGGCCGCAGGCGCCGCAGCCCATGCAGCCGATGCAGCAGGCTCCGTCGCCGATGCGTGGGTTCCTGATCGACGAGGACGACAACTGACGGGCGCTGGGCGCGGTAGTCGCGCACAGCCGTCGGCAGGCTGAAGGGCCGGGCCCGGGGTACCAC
>NZ_JBHUUW010000084.1:0-29613 GCF_042670825.1 Streptomyces sp. NPDC057137
GGCCGCGCGCGACCGGCTTCCGGGCGTCAGGCCTTCTTGGCGCCCGAGAACGCCGCGAAACCGGCGAGGGCGAGGAAGAGGAACGTCATGATGTCCTTGCTCGCGTTCCACGCGTCGGTCAGCAGGCTGAAGTTGTCGAACAGCATCTCCGTCGTCGACACGCCGAACTCCTCGGCCCCGATGATCGCGATGCCGAAGATCTGCCCCAGGTAGACGGCGGCCAGCGCGAGTACGACGCTGACCACGCCGAGGATCGGGTTGCGGCCGCCGACCTTGCCCGCGACCCAGCCGATGACGAAGCCGACGCCGATGGCGGCGAAGCTGATCTCGCTCTCGATGGCACCGGCGATGCCGCCGTAGATCGCGGCGGCGGCGATCGCGGTACCGGCGGCGGCCGCCAGGCCGAGGCCCACGGCGTCGCGGACCGGCGGGGCCGGCGCGAAGGGGTTGCCGGAGCCGCCCGCGAACGGGTTGCCGGAACCGGGCGGGACGGGGCCGCCGGGGTTGTTGGCGTACGGGTTGCCCGAACCGGGCGGGACGGGACCGCCGGGGTTGTTGCCGTACGGGTTTCCGGGCGGCGGAACGGACTGGCTCATATGAAGGATCCCCCCAAGGAATGCCCGCACCGTTGTGCGAGCGCCCTGGACCATAGCAGTCGGCTACGACACCGCCGTAGGCAATTGCCGGACCACGAGGGGCCGGTGGGCCGCCGCGTCAGAGCCGGTACGCCGCGCCCGCCGGGCTCGCTCCCCGGGTGTCGAGCAGCAACTGGGCCTTCACGGCGAGGCCTTGGAGGTCGTACGTACGGTGGTGCTGGAGCAGCACCGTCAGATCCGCGTGCGCCGCGGCCTCGTAAAGAGAGTCGGCGCGCGGCACCGGCAGATCGCGTACCCGCCAGTCGGGGACGTACGGATCGTGGTAGCTGACGGTCGCGCCCAGGTCCATCAGCCGGCAGGCGATCTCGGTCGCCGGTGAACTCTCCTGGTCGGCGTGGTCCGGCTTGTAGGTGACGCCGAGCAGCAGGACGCGGGCGCCGCGCGCGGACTTGCCGTGCTCGTTGAGGAGGGTGGCGCAGCGCTGGATCACGTACTGCGGCATGCGCGTGTTGATCTCCTGGGCGAGGCCGACCATCCGCAGCGGGTGGCCGGGGGTACGGCCCGCGTGCGGGAGGTAGCTGGGGTCCATGGGGACGCCGTGGCCGCCCACACCGGGGCCGGGGCGGAAGGCCTGGAAGCCGAACGGCTTGGTCTCGGCGCACCGGATGACGTCCCAGAGGTCGACGCCGAGGTCGTGGCAGAGCACGGCCATCTCGTTGACCAGGGCGATGTTGACGTGCCGGAAGTTGGTTTCGAGGAGCTTGACGGTCTCGGCCTCGCGCGGCCCGCGCGCGCGGACCACCTTGTCGGTGAGGCGTCCGTAGAAGGCGGCCGCCGATTCGGTGCAGGCCGGGGTGAGTCCGCCGATCACCTTGGGGGTGTTGGTGTGGCCGTGGGTGCGGCGGCCGGGGTCGAGGCGGCTGGGGGAGTACGCGAGGTGGAAGTCGCGCCCGGCGCGCAGGCCCGAGCCCTCCTCCAGGATGGTGCGCAGGAACCCCTCCGTGGTGCCGGGGCCCGCCGGTGATTCGAGCAGCACGGTGGTGTGCGGGCGCAGCCGGGCGGCCAGGGCGCGGGCGGCCTCGCCGACGGCGGTGAGGTCGAGGGTGCGGTCGGGGCCCAGCGGGGTGGGCGCGCAGATGACGGCGGTACGGACCCGGCCCAGCTCGGTCGGGTTGGTGGTGGGCCGGAAGCCGCCGGAGAGCATGCGCCGGACGTCGGAGGCGGTGAGTGAGCCGTCGACGGGGGTGCGGCCCGCGGCCAGTTCGGCCACGGGCCGTGGATCGGTGTCGTAGCCGATGGTCTCGATGCCGGCGGCCACGGCGGCCTGGGCGAGGGGCAGGCCGAGATGGCCGAGTCCGATGACGGCGAGGTCTGCGGGCATGTGGGCCGTCCTTTCCCATAACCGGAGGGGACAGAGGGCGCAACCCGTGTGGACAGAACGAGCGAGCGCAATGTCAGACTAGGCGTAAATATGACCGATATGCGTCATTACATGGCCGGACATGGCAGGACATGTCTGCGGATTTCACTGGTCCGATCCGATCTTCAGCCGGTGTTGTCCACAGCCGGTGGCTGAAGTCGGTGAGTCCGGACAGAATCGAAGTGCCCGAACAACACGGGGGCGACGGGAGGCAGCGGTGAGGACAGCGACACTGGGACCGGAGGAGCGCGCCACGGCTCTTGCGGAGATGGCCGAGCGTGAACTGGACGTGTTGGTGGTGGGCGCGGGCGTGGTCGGCGCCGGGACCGCGCTCGACGCGGTGACACGCGGACTCTCGACGGGGCTCGTGGAGGCCCGCGACTGGGCCTCCGGCACATCGAGCCGGTCGAGCAAGCTGATCCACGGCGGGCTGCGCTATCTGGAGATGCTCGACTTCGGGCTCGTCAGGGAGGCGCTCAAGGAGCGCGGACTGCTGCTGGAGCGGCTGGCCCCGCATCTGGTGAAGCCGGTGCCGTTCCTCTACCCGTTGCAGCACAAGGGCTGGGAGCGGCTCTACGCCGGATCGGGCGTCGCGCTCTACGACGCGATGTCGTTCTCGTCCGGCCACGGCCGGGGCCTGCCGACGCACCGGCACCTCTCCCGCCGCCACGCGCTGCGCGTGGCCCCCGCGCTCAAGAAAGACGCGCTGGTCGGCGCCCTGCAGTACTACGACGCGCAGATGGACGACGCGCGCTACGTGGCCACCCTGGTGCGTACGGCCGCGAGCTACGGCGCGCACGTCGCCAGCAGGGCCCGCGTGGTCGGCTTCCTGCGCGAGGGCGAGCGGGTCGTCGGTGCCCGCGTGCGGGACGTGGACGGCGCCGGTGAGTACGAGATCCGGGCGAAGCAGATCGTCAACGCGACAGGGGTGTGGACGGACGACACCCAGGCGCTGATCGGCGAGCGCGGACAGTTCCACGTCCGGGCCTCCAAGGGCATCCACCTGGTCGTCCCCAAGGACCGCATCCACTCCTCGACCGGACTGATCCTGCGGACCGAGAAGTCGGTCCTCTTCGTCATCCCGTGGGGCAGGCACTGGATCGTCGGCACCACCGACACCGACTGGGACCTCGACAAGGCGCACCCCGCGGCCTCCAGCGCGGACATCGACTATCTCCTCGAACACGTCAACTCGGTCCTCGCCGTACCGCTGACGCGTGACGACGTGGAGGGGGTGTACGCGGGGCTGCGCCCGCTGCTGGCCGGCGAGTCCGACGCGACGAGCAAGCTGTCGCGCGAGCACACGGTCGCGCACCCCGTGCCGGGCATGGTCGTCGTGGCCGGCGGCAAGTACACGACGTACCGGGTCATGGCCAAGGACGCGGTGGACGAGGCGGTGCACGGCCTCGACCAGCGGGTGGCGGCCTGCGTGACGGAGGACACCCCGCTGCTCGGCGCCGAGGGCTACCGCGCCCTGTGGAACGCGCGGGCGGGGATCGCCGCGCGGACCGGACTCCATGTGGTCCGGGTGGAGCATCTGCTCAACCGCTACGGGGCGATGGTCGAGGAGCTGCTGGAGCTGATCGCGGCCGACCCCGGACTCGGGGAGCCGCTGGGCGCCGCCGAGGACTATCTGCGCGCCGAGGTCGTGTACGCGGCGTCGCACGAGGGGGCACGCCATCTCGACGACGTCCTGACGAGGCGCACGCGCATCTCGATCGAGACGTTCGACCGGGGCACGCGCAGCGCGCGCGAGTGCGCCGAGCTGATGGCGCCGGTCCTCGGCTGGGACAAGGACCAGATCGAGAAGGAGGTCGAGCACTACCGCAAGCGGGTGGAGGCGGAGCGCGAGTCGCAGCGCCAGCCGGACGACCTGACGGCGGACGCGGCGAGGCTCGGGGCGCCGGACATCGTGCCGCTGTAGGGCGGGAGGGCGGAGGTCCGCCGAGGTACGGGACCGGCTTGCGGTGGTTTCTGAGGTGAGTTGGGGCGGGTGGGGCGCCCGGTGCGATCCTTTACGGGATTGTTCCGGGCGTGCCTGTTCGAGCCCCGAACAGGGGCATGACCAGCGGTGCTGTCCGCCGCACCCCGCCCAACGGCCCCGCATCGGAGTCCGCTTGGGCCTTCGTACCGGCGGATGGCGGACCCGGGAGCATCGCATGCCCCGGAGTGAGGGACAATGGAGCCTCTGTCAGGGCGCGTTACTGCGCCGCGCGCGGGCAGGCGCCAGGCGCGGGACATGAGGGATCGCAGAGGGGACGCATGGCGGAGGCGGAGCAGTCGCGGGACACGGCGCGGGACCCCGAGAACGACACGGACGACACCGAGCGCGGGGCCGACGCGAGCCCTGAGGGGCGCCTTCTCGCCGGACGGTACCGGCTCGGTGAGGTGCTCGGCCGCGGCGGAATGGGCACGGTCTGGCGGGCCGTCGACGAGACGCTGGGTCGTACGGTCGCCGTCAAGGAGCTGCGCTTCCCCACCAGCATCGACGAGGACGAGAAGCGACGCCTGATCACGCGCACGCTGCGCGAGGCCAAGGCGATCGCCCGTATCCGTAACAACGGAGCGGTCACGGTCTACGACGTCGTCGACGAGGACGACCGGCCGTGGATCGTCATGGAACTCATCGAGGGCAAGTCCCTCGCCGAGGTCGTGCGCGAGGACGGGATCCTCACCCCGAGGCGCGCCGCCGAGGTCGGGCTCGCGGTCCTCGACGTGCTGCGCTCGGCGCACCGCGAAGGCATCCTGCACCGCGACGTGAAGCCGTCCAACGTGCTCATCTCCGAGGACGGCCGTGTCGTCCTCACCGACTTCGGCATCGCGCAGGTGGAGGGCGACCCGTCGGTCACCTCGACCGGCATGCTCGTCGGCGCCCCCTCGTACATCTCGCCGGAGCGCGCGCGGGGCAAGAAGCCCGGTCCCGCCGCCGACCTCTGGTCGCTGGGCGGACTGATCTACGCGTCGGTGGAGGGCTGCCCTCCGTACGACAAGGGCTCGGCCATCGCGACCCTCACCGCCGTCATGACCGAACCGCTCGACCCGCCGAAGAACGCGGGCGCGCTGGAAGAGGTCATCTACGGTCTGCTGGCCAAGGACCCGGCGCTGCGGCTCGACGACGCGGGCGCGCGGGCGCTGCTCCAGGACGTCATCGACACCCCCGACCCCTCGGAGCTGCCCGAGCCGGCGGCCGACGCGACCCGGGTCGTGGCGCTGCCGCCGCTTCCCCCGGAGCCCGCGCCCCGGGGCAAGGGCCGGACCAAGGAAGCCGCCGCGAGCGGAAGCGTCGCCGGTACCAGGCCGAAGTCGGGCAAGGCGGCGGGCGCCGGCGCGGTCGGCGGTGCGGTCGGCGGCGCGGGAGCCGCGGGCACGGCCGCCGCGACCACATCCCCGTCCGCACCCGCGGCCACACCGGGCGGGGGCACCGCACGGACCACGGCCACGCGGGCGTCGCTCACCGATGTCGTCCCGCGCCGCACACTGATGATCATCGCGGGGGTCGTCGTGCTGGCGATCCTCGCCGTCGTCCTGGTGGTCGCGCTCAACGGCGACTCGGACGGCACGGCCAAGGGTGACGCGGGCAAGGACGACACCGCCGCGTCGGCCGGGGCCACGGCGGGCGGCGACGCCAAGGACGGCGCCGGCGGCACGGCGGGCCAGGACAAGCAGCAGGATTCGGCCAAGGACAGCGGTGACGCCAACGCGTCGGACGGCTCGTCGTCCGACGGCGACTCCGGCACGGACAACTCGGGACCTGGCTCCGGCGACTCGGACTCCGGCTCCGGTTCGGGCGGCAAGGGCGTGCCCGAGGACTTCAAGACGGTCACGGACAAGCGGTTCCACTTCTCCATGGCGATGCCCGAGGACTTCAGGCTCACCGACATAGCGGGCCAGAGTTCGGGCGGCATCTACAACGAGGACGGTGGATTCCCGCGTATCCAGGTCGACTTCAACGCCAAGCCGACCGACGACGCGAAGCGCGCCTGGGAGCAGCTGGAAACCCAGATAAAGGGCAGCATGGGCAACTACAAGGGCCTCGGTATCAAGTCGGTGGAGTTCAACGGCTATCCGACCGTCGCCGACTGGGGATTCGAACGCGACCAGAGCGGCGAGCGGGTGCGGGTGCTGAACCGCGGCTTCAAGGTCGACGCCACCCATGGCTACGCGATCATGATCACCTGCAAGGCCGACGAGTGGGACGACGACGAGTGCCGGACACTTCGTGAGACGGCGTACAGCACTTTCAAGCCGACGGACTGAGGGCAGGACCCCGGCGCGAACGTGTCGCGATGGCGTGAACTCGTGGGCGGTACGACCCGTTCCGGTGATTGATGCGACTGTCTGTGAAGCGGCCCGCATCAGGACCGGAACGGGCGGCGGCAGGTAGACGCACGGTGTACCGGGGCGTACGGGCCCAGGTTGCCGGGAAGGTTAAGACCTGTGTTGCGGTGACCGGCGGCATATTTGTGTGCGGCCACGTATCGTGAGAACTCGCGGACCGTACGCAGTCACAATGGGCCGGTAAACGACCGGAATTGGCGGTTTCGCGAGGTCTCCGAGGATCCGGAGACCCAGGGACAGCGCGCGTGTGGGAGGCGTCGTGGACGACTACGCGGGACGGGTACTTGCCGACCGCTACCGCCTGCCCCTGCCTCCGTCCGACGAGTTCGACCTCGTCGAGACGCGTGCGTTCGACACGTACAGCGGGCAGGAAGTCCTCGTCAGGCAGGTGCCGTTGCCCGAGGTCGTGGACGCCGAGATGGTCGACCCGGACGGCGCCGCGACCACGCGGCGGGTCTCGGGGCGTACGACACGCAGGCCCACGGACCCGGCGGTGCGGCGCGCCATCGAGGCCGCGCAGAGCGCCGCCCAGATCCCCGACCACCCACGGCTCGACCAGGTCTTCGACGTCTTCGCCGAAGGCGGGTCGTTGTGGATAGTGAGTGAACTGGTCGCGGCCAGGCCGCTGGCCGCCCTCCTCGCGGAGAAGCCGCTCAACCCCTACCGCGCGGCCGAGATCGCCTCGGACGTGCTCACCGCCGTGCGGGTGCTGCACGCCCACGGCTGGACCCACCGGAACATCACCATCCGCACGGTGCTCGTCTGCGACGACGGACGCGTGGTGCTCACCGGCCTCGCGGCCGGCGCGGCCGAGGAAGCGCTCTGCGGCTACATGCCGGTGCCGGCGACGCCTGAAGAAGGCGGATTCGAAGCCGGTTACCGACCCGCCGGAGAGATCCCGGGGCCCGTTCCGGGCGTCGGACAGGAGCCCGGTCCCGAGCCGGGGCCTGGCATCGGCGGCGGTCTGGAGACCTCGGGCGTGCCGATCGGCGGCCCGGGTGCCACGGGCATTCCCGGCGGCCGGACAGGCGCCTCGGAGGCGCTGCCCCCGGGGACCGGCGCACTGGGTGTGCCGGTCGGACCGGCGTCGCCGGGTCGCGCGGCGCTGGAGACGGCCCGCTCGGCCGACGGTCCGTACGGCGACGGCACCTACGGCGACGGCACCTACGGCGACACGTACGGCGACGGCGCGTACGGCGACCGGTCGTACGGCGAAGTCCCTTACGGGACGGACGCGTTCGGCCGACCCACGGGCGACACCGGTACCGGCACCGAAGACGGACAGGACGACCCGGACACCTCCGGCGGTACGGGACCGGCCCCCGTCGTCCCGTACACCGGCCCGCCCGCCCTGCCCGCCACCCCCTCCCGCAGCGGCCCGGCGGACACCCGCGCCGCGCGCGCCGGAGCCATCGCCGCCTACCGCGCCGGAGCGCGCGCCGCCGCCCGTGTCACCGAGGACCAGCAGCGCGACAGCGGCACCCTGCCCGCCCAGCGCCCCGTGCATCTGTCGGACCCCTCGGCCCCCGCCGGCCGGAGCGGTTCGCCGGACGGCGCTTCGGGCGGGGCCGGAGCGGCCGGGCCCTCGCAGAGCGAGAACCGCGATCCCGACTGGTGGGCGATGCCGCCCCGCGAGATCGACCCGCCGGGGCGCGCGACGTACGACAACACCAACACCGACTCCGACTCCGACGACGACTTCGACACGGATTTCGACGCGGACGACGACGACCCGCGTCCGCCCCGCCGCGTCCAACTGGCGGGCACCTGGCACGACGGCCCGTCGGGCGCCGGTGACAGCTCCCGCCCGCTGTCCGCGGGCGGTGGCGGCGACCCGTACCACCAGGCGTCGGGCAGCCGGGGCGTACCGGCGCTGCCCCCGGCCGGCGGCACCTCCCCGTACCTCCGCCAGGAGAACGCGAGCGGCGGCGCGGGCACGGGCGGCGGAGGCACCGGCGGCTCGGGCGGTGGCGGTGGTGGCGGCGGTTGGCGCGCCTCGTCGGGCACCAGCGACGCCATGCGCGCCGACGCCCAGCGGCACTCCTCGAACCTGCCCGCCGTCCCCGGCCCCAGCGCGCCTGCCGGCCGCTGGGACGAGGTCGTCGCGGGCAACACGACTCCCGCGTACCGGGGCCCCGCCACCCCGCTCGCCGCCGAACGCGCCCGCCAGGCACGGATAGCCGTCGTCGGTGCCGTCACCGAGCGCTGGGCGCCCGAGCAGGCGGGACCGGTCCACGAGAACTGGCAACTCGCCCCGCCCATCGGCCCGTCCACCGACCTGTGGGCGCTCGGCGCGCTGCTCTACCGCGCCGTCCAGGGCCACGCCCCGTATCCCGAGGAGAGCGCGGCCGAGCTGGTCCAGCTCGTCTGCGCCGAACCGCCCGCCTTCGCCGAGGAGTGCGGCGCGCTGCGCCCCGTCGTCGAGTCGCTGCTCCGTCAGGACCCCACGGAGCGGCCCGACTTCGAGGAGCTGCGCGGCTGGCTGCGTTCGCTGGTGCGCTCGGCGCCCGAGCCCGACGCCGGTCTCGACGTCGTCGCCGTACCCTCCGTCGACGAGCGGCTGCCCATCGTCCGTCGCAGGGGCGAGCTGGTCCGTAAGCGCCGGGGCCGCGGCCGTGGCGGCGACGCCGGCCGGCACCGCCACAAGAAGGTCAAGGAGCGCAAGGAGAAGGGCGGCGGCAGGTCGTCCGAACAGCGCGGCGTCGCGCGCGCCTCGCACGGCGAGGCGTACGTCGAGCCGCGCCACGAGCAGCCCGAGCGCGCCTACCGCGAACGGGACCAGCGCGAACGGGACCACCGCGAGGACGACTTCGGGGAGAGGGAGTACCGGGAGCCGCGGGTGCGGTCGGGCGGCGGCGGTTCACGTGCGCCGCGCTCACTCGGGCGCATCCTGCTCGTCGTCATCCTCGTGCTGATGGTCGCGGCCATCGCCTTCGCCGTGATGTTCCTGCCGAAGGCCGACGAGAAGCAGCAGTCGCAGAACGGCGCGGGGACGAACCCGAGCGCGCCGGCGTCGCCGCAGCCGCAGAACCCCGACACGACCCCGGACAACGGCGCCGACCAGCCGGAGGACGGCAACTCCTCCACGCCGCAGACCTCCGGCCCGCCGGCCGACCTCGCGGCCGGATATGTCCTGCGCAAGGACACCGAGGGCTTCGAGATCGGCGTGGACAAGAGCTGGGAGCGCCGCCCGATCAACGACAGCGGCCAAGTCCGTTACCGGCGGGGCGACTTCACGCTCATCGTGGTGCCGGGCCGGGACACCGTGGCCGACAACGGCGACGACCCGCTGGTCTACCAGCGGGAGAAGCAGCGGGAGTTGCAGCCCTTCCGGGACTCGTCCTGGGCCACCGCCTCGGGTCTGCGCCGGATCGACGTCGGCCAACAGCGCATGGCCGAGGGCCAGTACACCTGGCAGAACAGCAGCGGCCAGGAGGTCTACGTCCGGAACCTCGCCATGATCGTGAAGGGCAGCTACCACATCGTGCAGGTCATCGGCCCCGTGGACGAGAAGGACAAAGTCTCCGAGATCTACCAACAGGCCAGCGGCTCCTACCGGATCACCCGCTGACCGCCCGCCTCCTGAGGGGCCGTCCGGCCGCGCCGTGTGTGTCACGGTGCGGTTTCAGGCGCGGGCCCAGGTTCCGTGTCCGTGCCTCCCCTCCGTAACCTGGCATTCCGAGGAACAGGCAGGGGCACGTGGACGATTCAGCGAAAACGCGCGAGGGACTGGTCCTCGCCGGGCGTTACACACTCGGCGAGGTAATCGGCAGCGGCGGCATGGGCCAGGTGTGGCGGGCCCACGACGAACTGCTCAACAGGACCGTCGCGGTCAAGGAGTTGACGGCGGCGTTGTACGTCACGGCCGCCGACCGCACCGTGCTGCACGCCCGTACCCAGAAAGAGGCCAGAGCCGCGGCCCGGATCAGTCACCCCGCCGTGGTGACGGTCCATGACGTGCTCGACCACGGCGGCCGGCCCTGGATCGTCATGCAGTACGTGGACGGCCCGTCGCTCGCGGACGCGCTCACCCCCGACCCGATCACGCCGCGGGAAGCGGCCCGGATCGGCCTCCAGGTCCTCGGCGCGCTGCGCGCGGCACACGCGGCCGGGGTCCTGCACCGCGACGTGAAGCCCGGCAACGTCCTGCTCGCGCGGGACGGCCAGGTGCTGCTCACGGACTTCGGGATCGCCGCCATCGAGGGCGACTCGGCCATCACCCGGACCGGTGAGATCGTCGGCTCCATCGACTACCTGGCGCCCGAGCGGGTACGCGGCAACGATCCCGGACCTGCCTCCGACCTGTGGTCGCTGGGCGCGACGCTGCACACGGCGGTGGAGGGCACGTCCCCGTTCCGCCGTACGTCCGCGGTGGCCACCATGCAGGCCGTGGTCACCGACGACCCGCCGGCTCCCGTACGCGCCGGGCTGCTCACCCCGGTGATCGCCGCGCTGCTTCTCAAGGACCCCGAGGCCCGGCCGGATTCCGCCGAGACCGAGCGGATGCTGCGGGAGGTGCTCGACGGGCGCGCGCCCGAGGCGCCGACATCGCTGGTGACGGACGAGGAGCGGAGACAGGCCGCAGGCGCCGTGTCCTCCCCGTCCCACACGCCACCTCCGCAGCCGCAACACCAGCAGCCTCAGCAGCCTCAGCAGTCGTACGCGCAGGCGCCGTACCCCGCGCCGTACGGGCACACGCCCCCGCAGGCGTACCCGCCGCAGGTGACCGGGCCCGTCACGCCGCCCGCCAGGAACGGCCGTTGGCGCGCGGTGCTCGTCGCGGCCGTCGTCGCCGCGCTGATCGGCGGCGGCGTGGGCTACTTCGCGCTTGAGCGGGGGAACGACAACGACGATCCCGGCACGAGCGCGGGCGCGAACCCGAAGCCGGACCCGGGCGCCACGTCCTCGGACGACGGCAAGAACGGGAACGAGGACGGGAACGAGAGCGAGAACGGGAACACCGGGAACGGCGGCGAAGACGACACCGAGCCGCCGAAGCCCTCCGAGTCCGTCCCGGACGGCTGGAAGCGGGTGGACGATCCGGCGGGCTTCAGCCTCCTCGTCCCCGACGGCTGGGAGCGTCGGATGAACGGCGACCAGATCGACTACACCCCCGACGACGGCCAGCACTTCCTCCGTATCGCCGTGGACACCACACCGGACTTCCAGGATCCGTACAACCACATGCTCGACATGGAGAAGGGCGTCGACGGCCTGCCCGACTACCAGCGGATCCATTTGGCCCCCAACACCTTCCGCGGCCAGACCAAGGCCGCGCTCTGGGAGTTCAGCTACACCGAGAAGAGCTCGCAGACGAAGGCCGGCCCGCGCCGCGCGATCGACCAGATGTTCTTCACGGCGGACGGCGCTACCGAGTACGCGCTCTACATGTCGGGCCCCGCCGACGACTGGTCCACCACCCGGTCGCAGTTCGAGGTCATGCTGGAGGGCTGGCAGGCGCCGGGCACGGGCGGCTGAGGGGAGCCGATGTCACGGCTCTGCACCCGCTCCCGCCCCCCGGTGGATATCGCGACGCGCTTTCCGTAAAGATGTGGTCATGACGAACGACGGGGGACGTGCGAACGAGCCCACCAGCTACGGACTCCGACCGCCGCAGCAGCAGCCACAGCAGTCGTACCCGCCGCACCAGGGACAACCGCAGCAGCCGCAGGTGCCGCCCCAGGCTCCCCACGGCGGCCCGCAGGGCTCCCCGTACCAGCCGACGCAGGCCGGAGCGCACACCCCCGCGGCACCGCACACCCCGATGGAGCCCGACCCGTCGGTGGGACGCCTCCTGGGTGGCCGCTACCGGCTCGTCTCGCGGCTCGGCCACGGCGGCATGGGAACGGTCTGGCTGGCGCACGACGAGGTCGTGGACCGCGATGTCGCGGTCAAGGAGCCGCGCGTTCCCGAGCACCTGAGCGAGCACGAACGCGACACCGTCCACCGGCGGATGCGGCGCGAGGCCAGCTCGGCGGCGAGGATCGACCACCCCGCGGTCGTCACGATGCACGACGTGGTCGTCGAGGACTCCAAACCGTGGATCGTCATGGAGCTGGTGCGCGGCCAGTCGCTCGCCGACCGTCTTCAGGAGGGCACGCTCGACCCCCGCGAGGCCGCCAGGATCGGGCTCGACGTACTGAACGCGCTCAACGCCGCCCACGAGGCCGGTGTGCTGCACCGTGACGTGAAGCCGGACAACGTCCTGCTCGGGCGCGCCGACCGGGTCGTGCTGAGCGACTTCGGCATCGCCCAGGTCGAGGGCCAGCAGGGACTCACCGAGACCGGGGCCTTCGTCGGCTCACCGGAGTTCATCTCGCCGGAGCGGGTGCTCGGGCAGCGCCCCGGGCCCGAGTCGGACCTGTGGTCGCTGGGCGTCGTGCTGTACGCGGCGGTCGAGGGCATGTCCCCGTACCGCCGCTCGAACATCCCCGCGACGCTCCAGGCCGTGCTCTCCGCCGAGCCGCAGATGCCGGCCCGCGGGTCGGGCGCCTTCGGTACGGTCGTGATGCAGCTCCTGCGGAAGGACCCGGCGGCGCGTCCCACCGCGGCCGAGGTCCGCGCGGTGCTGGAGTCGGTGGCGCGTCCGCCGCAGCTCTCGGCGGAGGCGACGAGGATCTACCAGAACGCGGCAACCGGCGGCGGCGCGGGGGGCGGCAGCAAGTGGGTCCCGCCGGTCCTGCACCGCAACCGCCCGGCGCAGTTCGGTCTCGTCGGCGGCGTGCTCGCGGTGGTCGTCGCGCTGGTGCTGATCCTCCTCGACCCGTTCGGGGGCGACGAGCTGCCGGAGGGCTGGGCCGTCCGCCCGGAGGCCGAGATCCTGGGCGCCGAGATCTCCATGCCGAAGGACTACCGGCGCTTCCAGGACAGCTCGACCGAGGAGACGCGCGTCAGCTTCAGGGATCCGAGCGGCGTCTTCGGTATCGCCATGGAACAGGTCCAGAAGTCGCCGGACTTCCCTGAGGTCCTGGACCCCAAGCGGGCAGCCTGGGAGACGTACTACAAGGACGGCGGCGAGGACGGCACGGAGATCAAGGACGCGAAATACGAGTGGGCGGATTCGCCGTTCACGGGCTCCGACAAGGCTTTCGAGAACATCGTCGATTTCACGCCGTACAGCGACTCGTCCGACGACCCGCTCCACTACCGCTACCACGAGCTGATCGTCCCGGGTAAGGACAATGTGCACTGGCGGCTCCGTGTGTCGATGCCCGCCGAGGGAGAAGCCGTCAAGGACGGCGAGGAACTCTTCTCGAACGTCGTCAAGCACCTCGTGATCGAGAGCAATTACCTGCCCTGAGCGCCTGATCAGGGCTTATCTGCCAGCGATCACTGGCGCGTTCGTGGCCGGTCGTCCGAGGGGTCGGCGGGCGACCGGCAGGCGAGCGGCGGACGACCGGCGAAAAGGTGTTACCGGCGGGTACCCAAAGTTCCGGATGCGGCATACTCTCGCCCTCATGACGGACTCACAGGCCCCCACGACCAACCCCGTGGCTCCGGTGCCCGCCGGTGTCCGCACCGCCGCCGACGTGGTCACTCCCGAAGTGCTCGCCCAGCTCATCAGGGGCGTCGTGGGCTCCGGACTCACCTCGAACCACACCCCGTCCACGGGCGAGAAGCTCGCCGACCTGCCCGAGTCCACCCCCGAGGACGTCGCCGAGGCCTTCTCGCGCGCCCGCGCCGCGCAGCCCGTCTGGGCGGCGACCTCCGTACGGAAGCGGGCCGCCGTCCTGCTCCGCTTCCACGACCTCCTGCTGGAGCGCCAGGCCGAGGTGCTCGACCTCATCCAGCTGGAGACCGGCAAGGCGAGGCTGCACGCGCACGAAGAGGTCCAGGCCGTGGCCGTCGCCGCCCGCCACTACGGGCGCAAGGCTCCCTCGTATCTCCGGCCGCGCCGCCACACCGGCGCCGTGCCCGTCCTGACGAAGGTCACCGAGCAGCGCCAGCCGCGCGGTGTCGTGGGGCAGATCGCGCCCTGGAACTACCCGCTGGAGCTGTCCGTCGGCGACGCCCTGCCCGCCTTCGTCGCGGGCAACGCCGTCGTCATGAAGCCCGACACCGAGACCGCGCTCACCGCGCTGTGGGCGCGTGACCTGCTGGTCGAGGCGGGTCTGCCGGCCGGGGTGTTCCAGGTGGTGCTCGGCGAGGGGCCGGTCGTCGGGCCCGAGGTCGTCGAGCGCGGCGACTACATCTCCTTCACCGGCTCCACGCGCACCGGCCGCGAGGTCGCGCAGCGCGCGGCGAGCCGACTGGTCGGCGCCTCCCTCGAACTCGGCGGCAAGAACGCCATGTTGGTCCTGCACGACGCCGACATCGAGAAGGCGGCGGCCGGTGCGGTGCCCGCCTGCTTCTCCACCGCAGGTCAACTCTGCATCTCCATAGAGCGGTTGTACGTCCACGAGTCGGTCGCCGACGCGTTCGTCGAGCGATTCGTCGCCCGTACGAAGGCGATGCGGCTGGGCAGCGCGCTCGCGTACGGCGCGGACATGGGCTCGCTCATCAGCGAACGCCAGCTCAAGACCGTCACCAGCCATGTCGATGAGGCCGTCGCCAAGGGCGCCACGGTCCTCGCGGGCGGGGTGGCGCGGCCCGACATCGGGCCGTACTTCTACGAGCCCACCATCCTGGAGGGCGTCGAGGCGCCGATGTCGGTCTGCACCGAGGAGACCTTCGGGCCGCTCGTCTCCGTCTACCGGTTCGGCGACGAGGACGAGGCCGTCGAGCTGGCCAACTCCACGCCGTACGGGCTCAATTCGAGCGTGTGGACGCGCGACGGCAGGCGCGGTCACGCGATCGCCGCCCGGCTGCGTACCGGCACCGTCAACATCAACGAGGGTTACGCCCCCGCGTACGGCAGCGTCCAGGCGCCGATGGGCGGCATGAAGGAGTCCGGCCTCGGCCGCAGGCACGGCTCCGAGGGCATTCTCAAATACACCGAGGTGCAGACCGTCGCGCAGCAGCGCGTGCTGCCGATGGCTCCGTCGATGGGCATGGACGACGAGAAGTACGCGGCGTTCATGACCAGGAGCCTGCGCGCGCTCAAGGCCTTCCGGCTGCGCTGATCCGAAGCCGGTCGGAAGCCGGTCGGAAGCCGATCCGAAGCCGGTTCGAAGCCGAATCGAAGAAGGAGAGCCGATGTCACGGGACACCCATGCCGACGGTCGAGGTGACCGGGACGACGACCGAGGAGAGCACGACGGCTACGACTACGACGTCATCGTCGTCGGGTCCGGCTTCGGCGGTTCGGTCGCCGCGCTGCGGCTGACCGAGAAGGGATACCGCGTCGGTGTCCTCGAAGCCGGCCGCCGCTTCACACCGGGCACGCTCCCGAAGAACTCGTGGGACATCAAGAACTATCTCTGGGCCCCGGCCCTCGGCCTCTTCGGCATCCAGCGGGTCCATCTGCTCGGCAACGTGATGGTCCTCGCGGGCGCCGGCGTCGGCGGTGGCTCGCTCAACTACGCCAACACGCTGTACGTGCCGCCGAAGGCGTTCTTCGAGGACAAGCAGTGGGCCGGCATCACCGACTGGCAGGCCGAACTCGCGCCGTACTACGACCAGGCGCAGCGCATGCTCGGCGTCCGGCTCAACCCGACCATGACCGCGTCGGACGTCCATCTCAAGGCGACCGCGCAGGCGATGGGCGTGGGCGACACCTTCCAGCTGGCGCCGGTCGGGGTCTTCTTCGGCGACGGCCGGGACGCCGACGGTACGGCGCGGGCCGAGCCGGGCGCGTCGGTCGGTGACCCGTACTTCGGCGGCGCGGGGCCCTCCCGCAAGGCCTGTTCCCAGTGCGGCGAGTGCATGACCGGCTGCCGTCACGGCGCCAAGAACACGCTCAACGAGAACTACCTCTACCTCGCCGAACAGGCCGGGGCGGTCATCCGCCCCATGACGACCGTCGTCGACATCACCGAGGACCCGGCCGGCGGCCATCGCGTCGCGACCGTCCCCACCCACCGGCGCAAGTCGGCCCCACGGGTGCTGCGGGCCCGCCATGTCGTCGTCGCGGCGGGGACGTACGGGACGCAGACCCTGCTGCACACGATGAAGGACCGGGGCCGGCTGCCCCGGCTGTCCGACCGGCTCGGTGAGCTGACCCGTACCAACTCCGAGGCCCTGGTGGGCGCCCAGACCACCGACCGGCGCTACCGGAAGAAGCACGGCGCGGGCACGGCGGGCAGTGGGCGGTCCGGGGCGGACTTCACGCGAGGCGTGGCCATCACCTCGTCCTTCCACCCCGACGCCAACACCCATGTGGAGCCGGTCCGTTACGGCAAGGGCTCCAACGCGATGGGCTCGCTCTCGATCCTCCAGGTCCCCTACAGCGAGAACGGCCGCCGGATCGCGGGCTGGCTCGGCAGCATGGTCAAGCACCCGGTCCAGGCGGCCCGTTCACTCTCCAACCGGCACTGGTCGGAGCGGACCATCATCGGTCTGGTCATGCAGTCCGTGGACAACTCGCTGACCACCTACCGCAAGCAGGGCGGCGTCGGAAAGGGTCTGCTGACGGCACGTCAGGGGCACGGCGCCCCCAACCCCAAGCAGATAGCGGAAGGTACGCGGACGGCGACGCTGCTCGCCGACGAGATCAACGGCTTCGCCGGCTCGAACGTCGGTGAGCTGATGGGCACTCCGCTCACCGCGCACTTCCTCGGCGGCTGCCCGATCGGCGCCGACGCGGAGCACGGCGTCATCGACCCGTACCACCGGCTGTACGGCCACCCGGGCATCTCGGTGGTCGACGGTTCGGCGGTCTCGGCGAACCTCGGTGTCAATCCGTCGCTCACCATCACCGCGCAGGCCGAGCGCGCGATGTCCTTCTGGCCCAACAAGGGGGAGCGGGACCCGCGTCCGGAGCAGTCGGCGGGCACGGCGTACGTACAGCGGGAGGCGGTCGCGCCGAAGTCACCGGCGGTCCCGGCGTCGGCCTTCGGGGCGCTGAAGCTGCCGTTCCTCGGGATGCCGACGGTGCCGCCGAAGAAAAGCCCTGCGAAGAAGAAGTCGTAGCCGGCAGCAAGGAGGCGCTGCACCCCCCTCCGAGTGCAGCGCCTCCGGTCACAAGAGTGACCGTTGTGTCGCATGGTGGACCTGTGACCTGGGCAGATGGTTGCCCTTTTCCTCACGGAATCCTTATGTGGTGCGCGTCACATCTCCTGGCCATGGCCGTGCCCACGCGACAAGGGCCCCGCGGGCCCGGTCCGAAGCGAATCGGACGGGCGCCTGCGGGGCCCTTGTCGTCGGCACCATGGCGTCAGGGCGGCGCGCCGGTGCCGGATCGCGGCGCTGGGGGGGGGTGAGCGCCGCGAGTTCGGGACGGTGGACGGGTGAGCGGGAGGAGCCGACTGTCGGACGGACGGTTGGACACGGGGGGATCCGTGTCCGTATGCGGTCGGCGCCGGGCGTCCCCGGTGCCGACCGCTCTTGGGGTGACCGGGCATGCTGTCCCCTGCCGACCGGTCACTCGCGCTGAGACGAGGTCCCACGACGCACCAGCAGCGGTACGTCACACGCCCCAGCGAAGCCACGCGTGGTTTGTTCGGGCCCGCCCCTGGCTGGCACGGACATCGGGACCAACGAAGCCCCGGCGGGTCCGGTCACGCGCCGTACGGGTGAGGATGCGCCCGAACCCATGTCCGCACCGAGCCGTGCCCGCTCAGATCCGGCCCCGCGACAGCTCCAGCAGCGTCATCGCGAGCGAGGTGCCCGGCGTGCCGAGCGCGTCCCTGAAGCGGCCCAGGATCTCGTTCTCGCGGGCGAGGTTGACCCGGCGTCCGCCGGAGGCGATACGGGCGTCCTGGATGACGGCCGAGACGGCCATCCGTTCCTGCACGAGGCCGATGATCCGGTCGTCGAGTGCGTCGATGCGCTCGCGCGCGCCGTCGATCACCGCGGCGGCCTCGTCGGTACGGGCGCCGGTGCGGTCGGTGACGGTCATGAAGGGCTCCTCTGTACGAAGGGGGAGACCCCGAGCGGCGAACATCCGGCCCGGACAACGCAGAACGCCCCGGGCCTTGTCGGCCCGGGGCGCCTGGGAAGTCGCTTGTCAGCTCAAGCGGCACGACCATGGCAGCCGGACGGGCCGGTGCCATAGGTAAAGACGAAGGTCGAGTGCTCGCGCATGGCAGCCAGTATGCCGGAGGGGTCCGGGGGCCCTGTGCGGGGGTTCGGATGCTGAGACGAAAAGCTGTCTTCGCCCCCCGTTAGAATCGGCGTACCGAACCCCTTCACCGCCGGAAGGCCGCGCCCGTGCCAGCAGTACCCCCCGCCGCCCCCGACGCCGTACTCGTCGTCGACTTCGGCGCGCAGTACGCCCAGCTCATCGCCCGCCGCGTCCGGGAGGCCCGGGTCTACAGCGAGATCGTCCCCTCGACGATGCCGGTGGCCGAGATGCTGGCCAAGAACCCCAAGGCGATCATCCTCTCCGGCGGTCCGTCCTCCGTGTACGCGGAGGGCGCCCCGACCGTCGACCGCGCGCTCTTCGAGGCCGGGGTCCCGGTCTTCGGCATGTGCTACGGCTTCCAGCTGATGGCGACGGCGCTCGGCGGGACGGTCGACAACACGGGCTCGCGCGAGTACGGCCGTACCGAACTGCACGTCTCCAAGCCCGGCTCCACCCTCTTCGAGGGCACTCCGGCCGAGCAGCAGGTCTGGATGTCCCACGGCGACGCCTGCTCCGCCGCCCCCGAGGGCTTCACCGTCACCGCCTCCACAGATGTCGTGCCGGTCGCCGCCTTCGAGAACGACGAGAAGAAGCTGTACGGCGTCCAGCACCACCCCGAGGTCATGCACTCCACGCACGGCCAGCAGGTCCTCGAACACTTCCTCTACCGAGGCGCCGGCATCGAGCCGACCTGGACGACCGGCAACGTCATCGAGGAGCAGGTCGCCGCGATCCGCGAACAGGTCGGCTCCAGCCGCGCGATCTGCGGTCTCTCCGGCGGTGTGGACTCGGCCGTCGCCGCCGCCCTCGTACAGAAGGCGATCGGCTCCCAGCTGACCTGCGTGTACGTCGACCACGGTCTGATGCGCAAGGGTGAGACCGAGCAGGTCGAGAAGGACTTCGTCGCCGCGACCGGCGTGCAGCTGAAGGTCGTCGACGCGGCTGAGCGCTTCCTGACCGCGCTGGCCGGGGTGTCCGACCCCGAGCAGAAGCGGAAGATCATCGGCCGCGAGTTCATCCGCGTCTTCGAGCAGGCCCAGGCGGAGATCATCGCCGAGGCCGAGCCCGGCGAGCCGGTCGAATTCCTCGTCCAGGGCACGCTCTACCCGGACGTGGTCGAGTCCGGCGGTGGCAGCGGCACCGCGAACATCAAGTCGCACCACAACGTGGGCGGGCTCCCCGAGGACCTGGAGTTCTCCCTCATCGAGCCGCTGCGCCAGCTGTTCAAGGACGAGGTCCGGATGGTCGGCCAGGAGCTGGGCCTCCCGGACGAGATCGTCCAGCGCCAGCCCTTCCCGGGACCGGGCCTCGGCATCCGTATCGTCGGCGACATCACGCGCGAGCGCCTGGACCTGCTGCGCGAGGCGGACGCCATCGCCCGCGAGGAGCTGACGGCGGCCGGGCTCGACCGCGACATCTGGCAGTGCCCGGTGGTCCTGCTCGCGGACGTACGGTCCGTGGGCGTCCAGGGCGACGGCCGCACGTACGGCCACCCGATCGTGCTGCGCCCGGTCTCGTCGGAGGACGCGATGACGGCGGACTGGACCCGGATGCCGTACGACGTACTGGCGAAGATCTCCACCCGCATCACCAACGAGGTGTCGGACGTGAACCGGGTGGTCCTGGACGTGACGAGCAAGCCGCCGGGCACGATCGAGTGGGAGTGACCGTTTCTGCCAGGTCAATGCCGATGCCGCCGCTCATTCGTTTGAGTGGCGGCATTGGCATATGCCCTGGGTAGGCTTGCCGTACGGACCAGAATTCCGTCCATGGGAGGAACCATGACCGCTGAGCCGCTGCGCACCACCACTTCGTGGCCGGTGCCGCCGAAGGACGGTTACACCGTGGACGACCTGCTGACGCTGCCCGGGCTCCCGCCGCACACAGAGCTGATCGACGGGAGCCTGGTTTTTGTGAGTCCGCAGCGAGATTTCCACAGCATCGTGATTGACATGCTGGTGGCCGGACTACGCCGCACGGCTCCACCAGAAGTGCGTGTCCGGCGCGAGATGACAGTCAAGCTCGATGAGCGCAACGCCCCCGAGCCGGACATCTGCGTCGTCCGGACTTCGGAGATCGACCCCGACCAGACCTACTTCGACGTGGCGGATGTCTGCCTCGCCGTCGAGGTGGTCTCGCCGGACTCCGAGTCCCGCGATCGCGACACCAAGCCCCACAAATACGCGCGGGCGGGCATCCAGCACTTCTGGCTGGTGGAGAGGGCGGGGACCGACAAGCATCCGGTCGTTCGGGTCTACGACCTGTCCGAGGACACGCAGTCGTACGCCCTGGTCGGTATCTTCCACGAGCGGCTGAAGCTCTCCGTCCCGTTCGACATCGACATCGACCTCGCCGACGTCGACAACCTGTAGGCCCCCTGCAATTCACTCGCACCCGCCGACCGCCTGTGCGAGCGTTGGCGACCATGCCCGAACACGACGAACTCCACGCCATCCTCGCCGCCCCCAACAACCCCCTCCTGACCTGGAACGCCCCCCTCTCCGAAGACCACGCCCGCTCGCTGATCGACGCCTGCGCCCTGCCCGACGGTGGGCAGGTGGTCGATCTCGGCTGTGGCTGGGGCGAGTTGCTGCTGCGGATGGTCGACGGCGCCCCCGGCAGTACCGGTGACGGTGTGGACAGCGACCCCGTCGCCGTCGTGCGGGGACAACGGCTCGCCCGGGAGCGGGGTTTGGACGGGCGCGTCACCTTCCACCAGGGATCCGCCGACGCGTGGACCCGGACCGGCTACGACCTCGCCGTCTCCATCGGTGCCGTGCACGCCTGGCCCGGCACGACCCGCGAGGCGCTGCGCGCCCTGCGGGCGACCGTGAAGCCCGGCGGGCGCGTGCTTTTCGGAGACGCTTACTGGATCGAGAAGCCGACTTCCGCCGCCCTGACCGGACTTGGCGCCGTCGAGGAGGAATTCGTCGGCTCGCTGGACGACCTGGTCCGGGCCGCCGCCGACGCGGGCTTCGCACCGCTCCGTACGACCGTCGCCGACCAGCGCGAATGGGACCTCTTCGAGTCCAACAGCCGGGCGGGCTGGGGCGAGCGCTGGGCGCTCGACCACCCCGACCACCCCCTGCACGGGGCCGCCCGCGCCACCGCCGCCAAGCACCGCGCCGGCTATCTCGGCGGCTACCGGGGGTACTTCGGCTTCGCGTATCTCGTCCTCGGCGTCTGAGACCCTCCCGGATACGGCACAATTCCCAGTCACGGAACGGTAGTTCAGGGGCGGGAAAGGCGGCATTCGGCGTGGCGGTGCAAGTGGCGGGACAAGGCACGCACGGCGGGGGCTGTACCTGCGGGAACTGCCCGCACGGGGCGCACGAGGGACACCGGCAGGCAGTCGCGGCCTTCCTCGCGAAACGGGAGGAGTTCGCGGCCGGTCAGGGCCTGCCCGCCGCGCTCGCGCACTCGCCCGGCGCGTCCAGGCAGTGGGTGTCCGACGAACTCACCCAGTCCGCGCGCGCCGTCGCCGACCGCAGCCGCGAGGCCGGCGACGCCTGGCTGCCGGCCGTCTGGCGACACACGCTGCTCGTCGTGTGGGGGACCGTCGCGGTGTTCGCGCTCGCGCTGGCCGGGACCGCGATCGGCGCGGGCTGGAGCGTCGCCCGTACGGCGGGCCTCGTCGCCGCCCTCGCGGTGGCCGGGCTGCTCACCGGCGCGGCCAGGCTGCACCGTACGCGCGGCGGTCTCCTCGCCCCGCTCATCGGCGAGGACAACCGGCTGTCCACCTCCCGCACCGTCGCCTCCGCGTGGGTGCTGCTCCTCGTCTTCGCCGTGCTGGTGCTCGCGCTGCAGCTCGCCGGGGCGTCCGACAACGACGCGCGCGACGAGCTGATCGCGGGGCTCGAACTCGCCCGGGGCGCGGGCATGTTGACCGTGCTGGCCGTGGTGTGCGCGATAGCCGTCGTCGTACGCCGCGTGGTGGGCGTACGCGTCGCGGACCGGCGGCTGCAGAAGGTACGGGCCGAGCGTCCGCGCCTCGCCGACCTGCTCTGCGACGACGCCGGGCGCGGCAGCTTCGCCGACGTCCAGTACACGCTGGTGACGGCCGTCGCCGTGGTCTTCTCGGGGGTGCGCCTCGCCCGCCGCCCCGAGCAGCTGCCCGACCTGCCGTGGGCGCTCGCCCTGCTGGTGACCGTCTCGGCCGCGACGTACTTCGCCGGCAAATGGGCGGAGGGCGGCCGTCCGGTGGTGCTGTCCGTCGTCCGGGCCCGGGAGGCCGGGGACCTGGACGCGCCGATCCGCACCGGCGACGACATCGAGATCCGGGGGACGGGCTTCGTGCCGCCGGGCGCGGGCACACCGGACCGGCTGGCCAGGATGGTCGTACGGATCGGGCCCGTCCATATCCATGTACCGCTGGTCCCGGTCCCCGGCGGCTTCCAGAACCCGTCGGACACGGTGCTCACCGTGCCCGTGCCGGTCGACGTGGAGCCGGGGCGCCTCGATGTGCAGGTCGTGACGGCGGCCGGTGTCGAGACCAACCGGGTGGCGATCGACGTCGTGGACTGAGACGTCCCCGGCCAGGACCGACAGTGCGGGCCGGCGGCCGCTGAGCGCATTGTCGGTCCCATCCGTATGCATGCACGAGGCACGCGGGGACAATCGAGCCCTGCGAGCGACGTGGGCGGCGGAAAGGCAGGGTGCGCGATGACGCATGGATATCGGACGGACTCCTACGGGACGATGGGCGGTGAGCGGCACGGCTGGAAGGAACTGGCGACGAAGTACGCGCTCGTACCGCTGAGGATCTTCCTCGGAGTGACCTTCATCTACGCCGGACTCGACAAACTCACCGACAGCGCCTTCATGTCGGCGAACGGGACCGGTTCCGTCGGCGAACTGATGCGGGGCGTACGGGACAGCTCGGCCATACCCGCGCTCGTCGACCTGTCCCTCAAGAGCCCCGAGGGCTTCGGCTACGCCATCGCCATCGGTGAACTGGCCGTCGGACTCGGCACCCTTGTCGGACTGCTGGCCCGGCTCGCCGCGCTCGGTGGCGCGCTGATCTCACTGAGCCTGTGGCTGACGGTGAGCTGGCAGTCGGATCCGTACTACTACGGCAACGACCTCGCCTACCTCATGGCCTGGCTGCCGCTCGTGCTCGCCGGCGCCTCGGTGTTCTCCTTGGACGCGGCCCTCGCCGACAGGCGGCGCCGAATGCGGTAGTCCGCCATCGACACGGCGGAGGCCAGGAAGAGGCCGCCGCAGATGATCGGGACGACCACGAACCAGGGGGCGTCCCACCAGCCTCCGGCGTCACCGGCGAACACGGTGGCCGCGCCCATCACGGCCAGGCCGGCCACCAGCTTGCCCGGCTTGAACTCATGCAGCAGCACGGGTCACCTCCACCTGTCCGACACCGACTTCGAGCCGAAGGTCCAGTGTGCCCCCGGGCTTCACGCCCTTGGGCGGGGCCACGGTACGCGTCCGTTCCTGCGCCGGTGAGATGTCGATGTCGTTCGGCGGCTCACCGGGGAGCCGGAGGTCGCCGAACCCCGCCTCCGCGTGCACCTTCAACGTCACGTCGCGCGGTACGACGACCTTCAGCTTCCCGGCGCTGACCTCAGCCTTCGTACGGAGGGTCTCGCCCGCCGGGACGTCGACACCGGCCAGGTCGAGTGTCCCGACGCCGGTGCCCAGTTCGTACGACGGCGACACCGAGGCGACGGCCGCCGGGCGCCATGTCGTGCGGACCCAGTCCGTGCCGATGTCCTTCGGGATGGCCGCCGAGCCCCCGAGGAGTCCGGCCGTCAGGACCGTGAGGAAGATCGTGCCGAAGCCCGTACGTCCCAGGAAGGCGCTCACGGCGAGGCCGAGGCCGAACACGCCGAGCGCGGCGGCGAAGCCGATCTGCAGGCTCGTACCGAGCGGCTGGGTGTCCCACGACAGCCCCAGGCCGAGGCCGCCCGCGAGCATCGCCAGTGTGAAGACGCTGCCGCCGATCCCGTGCGGGGCCTGCCGCCCGCAGGACGCCCCGGACCCCTTCCGCTTTCCCGCCCCGCGACGTGACGCGCCGGCCGGCTCGTCGGCCTCGTCGTCGGGACCCCACAGATAGCCGGTCGGCGACGTCGGTCCCGTCGTCCCGTCCTTGACGATCGGGTCGCGCCACCACGACGGGCTGCCGGGCGTCGGCGGTGCCTTCGTCTCCGGGGGAGCCTCGGCCACGGCCGCCGCCGTCCCCGGGTCGAGCGGGCCGCCGTCCTGACTGGTGGCGCGTCGCCGGTGGGACCAGACCGCCGCACCGATCGCGGCGATCGACAGCATCGTGGCGAAGCCGAGGGTGTCGCTGTTGTTGAGCATCGACAGGAACAGGCCACAGCCCACGAGCGCGAGCAGCACGGCGATCAGGGAGGCGCCGTCGACGCGGCCCGACAGCAGCCGGCGCAGCTCGTTCTCGTCCTCGCCGTCGACCGGGACCAGCAGCCAGGCGAAGCCGTAGAAGATCAGTCCGATGCCGCCGGTCAGCGTGAGCACGACGATGACGATCCGGAAGATGACCGGGTCCAGGTCGCAGTACCGCCCAAGACCGCCGCAGACGCCCGCGACGACCTTCTGGCGCGGCGCGCGCACCAGCTGAGGAGCCGGTGACGGCGGTGGCTGCGTCGAGGTGTGCGGTACGGACCGAGTCATGCGTCCATGGTGACGGCCCGGCCGCCCGGTCTCCACCCGTCCCGACCCTGGCCGGTCCCTGATATTCCGCGGCGGGCGGGCGAGGGGTGTCAGGGTCGTTCTCGGGGCCGCTCTCAGGGCGCAGCCCTGATGCCAGGGCCCGCCCGGCCGTGTGACCATCAGTGGCATGCCGGTCGCCACGCCCACTCCGCCCCCTTCCTCGTCCTCGTCCTCGTCGTCCTCGTCGTCATCGGCTGCGGGACCGGCTTCGGGTTCGTCGAACGCGGCCCGGAGCCGGAGCCGTACGTCGGGGACGGCACCCGGGGCCGACGAGCAGCCGCTGCGCAAGCTCTACCGCAGCGCGGACGGCAGGCTGCTGGGCGGCGTCGCACGCGGCCTCGCGGGCCATCTGGGGCTGCCGGTGGGCTGGGTGCGGCTGGTCTTCCTCGCCCTGTTCCTGGCCCAGGGGCTGGGCGCGCTGCTGTACGCCATCTTCTGGATCGTCGTCCCGCTCGGCCTCGGCGGTACGCCCACCCGGTCCCGGCCGCTGTTCGAGACGACCAGTGACGGGCGGCGCCGGCTCCGTAAACCCGACCGGGGACAGACCTTCGCGCTCATCGCGCTGTTCGTCGTCGGGACGATCTTCGTCGCCAGCGCGGACCTCGGCCGCGGCGGCGCGGGGCACTACATCTGGCCGACGCTGCTCATCGGCGCCGGTGTCGTCCTGGTCTGGCGCCAGGCGGACAACGCACGCCGCGCGCAGTGGGCGTCCCTCTCTACGGACAGCAGGCGCCGCAGGATCTTCCAACTGGCGCGCGGACTGGCCGGTGTCGCCCTCGTCGGCATGGGCCTGACCGTCTTCATGGTCGTACGCGGCTCGGCCGCCCAGCTCGGCAACGTCCTGACGGCGGCCATCGCCGTCGTGGCCGGAGTCGCGCTGCTCGCCGGCCCCTGGCTCGTACGCATGACCCAGGACCTGTCCGACGAGCGCCTGATGCGCATCCGCGCCCAGGAACGCGCCGAGGTCGCCGCGCACGTCCACGACTCCGTCCTGCACACGCTCACGCTGATACAGCGCAACGCCGACGACGGCGGCGAGGTCCGGCGGCTGGCCCGCGCGCAGGAGCGGGAGCTGCGGGCCTGGCTGTACAAGCCGGAAGGCACCGGCAAGGACGAGGAGAACGAGCCCGACACCCTCGCCGAGGCCGTCAAGGCGACCGCCGCCGAGGTGGAGGACTACCACGGCGTACCGATCGAGGTCGTGGTCGTCGGCGACTGCCCGCTCGACGAGAAACTGACCGCACAGATGCAGGCAGCACGCGAGGCAATGGTCAACGCCGCCAAGTACGGTGGCGAGGGAGGCGCCGTACAGGTCTTCGCGGAGGTCGAGGGCCGGACGGTCTTCCTCTCCGTACGGGACCGCGGGCCCGGGTTCGATCTGGACTCGGTGCCGGACGACCGGATGGGCGTACGAGAATCGATCTTCGGCCGGATGGAACGCAACGGCGGTACGGCGAGGGTGCGTTCGGCGCCCGACGGGGGCACGGAAGTGGAGCTTGAGATGGAGAGGGCGGCGGACGCATGACCGGCACCAGCGGGACGACGGGCACGAGCGGCGACAGCGGCGGGGAAGAGGCCGAGGCCAGGCGGGTGCGTGTGGTGCTGGTCGACGACCACCGCATGTTCCGCACCGGAGTGCAGGCCGAGATCGGGCAGACCGCGACCACGGGCGTGGAGGTCGTCGGCGAGGCCGCCGACGTCGACCAGGCCGTCACGGTCATCACGGCGACCCGCCCCGAGGTCGTCCTGCTCGACGTCCACCTCCCCGGCGGCGGCGGCGTGGAGGTCCTGCGGCGCTGCGCCCCGCTGATGGCGGCGGCCGAGGACCCGGTGCGCTTCCTGGCGCTGTCCGTCTCCGACGCGGCCGAGGACGTCATCGGCGTGATCCGCGGCGGTGCGCGCGGCTATGTCACCAAGACGATCACCGGCACGGACCTGGTGGACTCGATCTTCCGCGTCCAGGACGGCGACGCGGTCTTCTCGCCGCGCCTGGCGGGCTTCGTGCTCGACGCGTTCGCCTCGACGGACGCGCCGCCGGTGGACGAGGATATGGACCGCCTCACGCAGCGCGAGCGCGAGGTGCTGCGGCTGATCGCGCGCGGTTACGCGTACAAGGAGATCGCGAAGCAGCTGTTCATCTCGGTGAAGACGGTCGAGTCCCATGTCTCGGCGGTCCTGCGCAAGCTCCAGCTCTCGAACCGGCACGAGCTGACGCGGTGGGCGACGGCACGCAGGCTGGTGTGAGCGCACTCAGTTCGAACAGAGCCACTCGGTGACGTAGTCCCGGCCGTCGTGGTTCATGAGTCCCCGGACGCACTCGCCGCGTGCCGTGTCGAGCCTGCCGGTCAGCGCGGCCGAGCCGTCCTCTGTACGGAGGGTGCCGAACCAGCCGGGGAACGCGGTGATCCGTGTGTCCTTGCGCTGGTAGCCGAGCTGGACGTCGAGGGCCGGGTCGGGGTCTTCGGTGTGGCCGGCGCCGTGTCGTACGTAGCGCGTCGTGAACGCCCCCTCGCCGCCCACCGGGCCCTCGACGCAGAGCCGGCCGCCGGTCAGCTCGCCGCAGCCCTTGGGCGTGACACCGACCGGGGCCAGGACGAGCAGCGCGCCGAGGGTGAGGACGGCCGCGCGGGCCCGTCGGTGTCTCATGGCGTTCATCGTGGTGCGGCGGGGGCGGTACGGCACCCGGGCTTGGGCCGGGTGGGCGCCTCGCGACCGTTACGCGGGGCGGGTGGCGCCCGCGAACGGCATCTGGTCGATCGGGGCCATCCGCACACCGGCGCCGGGGCGGGGGGCGTGGATCATCTGCCCGCCGCCGACGTAGAGCCCGACGTGTGAGATGCCGGAGTAGAAGAACACCAGGTCGCCCGGGGCGAGCTGGGATCGGGAGACCCGTCGGCCCGCGTTGATCTGGGTGTACGTGGTGCGCGGGAGGGAGACTCCGGCGGCGCGCCAGGCGGCTTGCGTCAGACCGGAGCAGTCGAATCCGTCGGGCCCGGTCGCGCCCCATACGTACGGCTTGCCGAGCGCCCCGCGCGCGTAGGCGATCGCGGCGGCGGCGCGGGCGTTCGGCGCCGGTACGGCACCCGTCGCGGCGCGGCCCTGCGCGCGGTCGGCGCGTGGATCGGCGGACCCGGCACTCGCCGTGTACCGCGCGCGTTCGGCGGCGGTGAGCCTGTCGAGCAGCTTCTCGGCGTCCGCGAGCTTCTTCTTGACGATCGACTTGTGCTCGGCCAGGTCGGCCTGACGGCTTTTCAGCTCGTCGAGCTTCCCGTCGGCCTTCGTACGTAAGCGGCCGAGTTCGCCGAGCTGCGCGCGCATCCTGTTGACGGCCTGCGCCTGCTGGAAGCCGGCCCGCTCGGCGAGGGCTGCCCCGCGCAGGTACTCGTCGGGGTCGGAGCTGAGGGCGAGCTGTACGGCCGGGTTGAGGGTGCCGGCGCGGTACTGGGCGGTGGCGATCGAGCCGAGGGCGTTGCGCGAGACGTTGAGCCGTTCCGTCCGCCGGGCGGCCTCGTCACGCAGCTTGTCGAGCGAGGCGCTCGCGTCGGCGGCCTTCTCCTTGGCGCCGTTGTACTTCTCGGTGGCGGCCTCCGCCTCGTGGTAGAGCTTGTCGACCTTCGCCTTCACCTGCGCGGTGCTGAGCTGCGGGTCGGCGTGCGCGGGCCCTTCGAGACCGGTGGCCGTCGCGGCGCCCGCGAGGGCGAGCGTGGCCGCCGTACGGCCGTACGGGCCGCTGAACGGTCGGTGTTTGGATCGGGGTCGGCGGTGCGCTGCCACGAGGGCGTCCACATCCTTCTTCGGTCCGGCTCTCGCGAGGAGGCGCTGCTTCGTACGGACTTTCTGTCGTGGAGGACGCTAGGCGCGGCGGTCACGGAAGCGCGTCGGCATGGCCGCTATTGCCCGGAGCCGGTAGCTCCACGACGGATTCTGGCCACCGGGCGGGCGCCCGCCTCGCCTGTTTCGGACCGGTCTTGATCATTCCGACGACACCGGCACGCGGGAGGGCGGGCGGTGATACGGAGACGCCGGGACCGGGCCTCCTGGCGGGTGCGGCCCATGCCTTGCGGCGGCGGGCCGGTCGTACGCGCCGGGGGCGGACACCGGGCTGGTCACGATCCACGCGCCCGCCGTGGGATGGGTGCCGGGGACGCCGTTCCCGGCAGGAACAGCGGATACGCGGCCGGGTTCTCCCTGCCGTCCGCCTCGGCGAGGAGCCCGGTAGCCGCCACCGACCCGCTGTCGGTGATCACCGCGCGGGCGGGGATCACCGAACCGCGAACGGACCGCTCAGCGGTCACGTCGGGGACGTCGGGGGCGTCCTCGACGGCGGCCGCGTGCCCCGGCTGTCGGCCGGGCCGGGCATCGCCGCCTGCCCCCCCCACGGCCGCGCCGACCGGGACGAGACCGTCCCGGTC
>NZ_JBHUUW010000085.1:0-29437 GCF_042670825.1 Streptomyces sp. NPDC057137
TAAATACTATCCCGGCGAATCGTAATCCGATGGGGCGGGAGCCCCCGTGCGGGGGTGGTAAAACCGCGGACCAACCGCCGGCGGCTCCCGGTCGGGCCACCCGCCGTACGGGGAGCCGCCGTTCGTGTCGCGTCCTAGTGGTGGCCGCGCTTCTCGCGCAGCGAGTGCAGGTGGTCCGCCGACTTCTGGGCGAACAGGATGGAGTCGACGGGGTTGTCGTGCTCCGCCTGCCAGTGGTGGTCCCTGCGGCCGTTGTGGGTCTTGTTCACGGCCGAGATGAACTTCTTGTAGTCGATGTCGCCGTCGCCGACGTCGACCATGTCGTAGCCGTCGCGCGCCTCCTCGTTCTTCACGCCGTCCTTGACGTGGAAGAGGGGGTAGCGGTCGGGCTGCTTGAGCACGTACTTCAGCGGGTCGAGAGGCGCGGGCCTGCCGTCGCCGGTCACGCTGAAGCGGTGCTTGGCGGCGAACGCCCAGTAGATGTCCATCTCCAGATAGACCAGCTTGGGGTCGGTCTCCGCGAGCAGGACGTCGTAGAGGCGGACGCCCGGCTGGTCGCTCGCGAAGGAGAACTCCTCGGCGTGGTTGTGCTGGTAGAACTTCATGCCGCGCTTGCGGGCGGCGGCGCCGTAGGTGTTGAAGTCCTCGGCCGCCTTCTTCCAGGCGTCGACGGTGTCGCCGTGGCGCCAGGGGCCCGACGCGGTGCCGATGTGGTCGAGGCCGAGCGCCTGGGCGTCGTCCAGCACCTTCTCCAGGTTCTGGGCGAAGCTGTACGCGTCGGGGTTGTTGTCGTCGGCGTAGTTGACGTGGCTGCCGATCGGACGCAGACCGTGGTTCCTGGCCAGCTTGCGGAGCTGGGGGATGGTGATGGCCCCGGCGTTGCCCTGGGTGTAGCCCGCGTACTCGATCTCGTCGTAGCCGAAGCGCTCCAGCTCCTCGAAGACCTTCGCGAAGCCGAGCGAGTTGACCTTGTCACGCAGCGAGTAGAGCTGTATGCCGAGGTGGCCCGGGGTGAGGACGGGCTCGGTCTTGCCGTGGCCGTGTCCGTTCCCGTGGCCGTGACCACGGCCGCGCTCGCCCGCGGCGGCGGGGGTGGCCGCCGAGAGGCCGAGGATGGCGGCGGCACCGGTGCCCGCGGCCACACCCAGCATGTTGCGCCGGCTGAGCTTGGCTGCCAGCTCCGGGTCGACTGACTTCTTGCGGCTCATGCGTGGAACTCCTTAGATCAGTGCAGTCCTGCGAGATTGAGGAGCAGGGATTTCACGTCGGTGGCCTCGGTACGGCCGGTGACGGCTTCGGGGGTGGAGCAGAGGATGAGCGGACCTTCGTCGTCGCTCGTGGGAAGGCGGCCGTGACTGCCGCGGATGGGTGAGGGGTCCAGGGGGACGACCGCGAGCCGGTAGCGCATGCCCAACTTCTTGCGGGCGATGGCCTTGGCCGCCTTGACCTTCACGTACGGGTCGAGGGGGTCCATGAACAGCTCGACGGGGTCGTAGCCCGGCTTGCGGTGGATCTCGACCAGCTGGGCGAAGTCGGGCGCCTTGGCGTCGTCGAGCCAGTAGTAGTACGTGAACCAGGCGTCGGGTTCGGCGACGGCGACCAGTTCGCCGGAGCGCGGGTGGTCGAGGCCGTAGTTCTTCTTGCCCTCGTCGTCCAGAATCTCCTCGATGCCCTTGAGGTCCTTCAGCGCCTCGCGGGTCGCGTCCAGGTCCTCGGGGCGGCGCACGTAGATGTGCGAGATCTGGTGGTCGGAGACGGCGAAGGCGCGTGACGCCATCGGGTCCAGATACTCCATGCCGTCCTGGGTGTGGACCTCCAGGAGTCCGGCGCGGCGCAGGGCCCGGTTGATGTCGACGGGCCGCGAGACGTTGGTGATGCCGTACTCGGAGAGGGCGACGACGGTACGGCCTTCGGCGCGCGCGTCGTCCAGCAGCGGGCCGACCGCCGCGTCGAGGTCGCGGGCCGCCTGGTGGGAGCGGGGGTCGTCGGGGCCGTAGCGCTGGAGGTCGTAGTCCAGGTGCGGGAGGTAGCACAGCGCCAGGTCGGGGTGGCGGGTGTCGATGATGTGGCGGGTGGCGTCGATGATCCACTGCGAGGAGACGAGGTCGGCGCCGGGGCCCCAGAAGTGGAAGAGGGGGAACGTGCCGAGTTTGTCGTGCAGTTCGTCGTGCAGGGCCGGCGGCCGGGTGTAGCAGTCCGGCTCCTTGCGGCCGTCCGCGTAGTACACGGGGCGGGGCGTGACGGTGTAGTCGGTGTCGGCGCCCATCGCGTACCACCAGCAGATGTTGGCGACGGTGTAGCCGGGGTACGCGCGGCGGGCCGCGTCCCAGAGCTTGTCGCCGGAGACCAGTCCGTTGTGCTGGCGCCACAGCAGGACGTCGCCCAGTTCGCGGAAGTACCAGCCGTTGCCGACGATGCCGTGCTCGGACGGCAGGGTGCCGGTGAGGAACGTGGACTGCGCGCTGCAGGTGACGGCGGGCAGCACGGTGGTCAGCGGGCTCTGCGAGCCCGCGGCGGCCAGCTTCTTGAGGTTCGGCATGAACGCCAGGAGCTGGGGCGTGAGTCCGACCACGTCCAGGACGAGGAGGGGCGTGGGGCGCGCGGGGGCCCCGGCGGCCTCGGTGGCCTCGGTGGCCTTCGCGGTCGGCTCGGGGGTGGGGTCGGCGGTCATGGCAGCTCCTTGAGACCCAGGTCGACCAGGAGGTCGCGGGCCAGCGTCAGTTCGGCGGCGATGCCCTCGGCGAGCCGGCCGCGTGAGCGGGGGCGCAGCTCGGGCGGGAGCGCCTGCCAGGTGTACGTCTCGACCTCCAGGTGGCGGGTCAGCGGTTCGGCGCCGCCGACGAGCAGGGCGAGGGTGTCCTGGAGTACGGGGAGGGTCGAGGTGAGGGGCGGGGCGGGGGGTGCGTGCAGGGGTACGTGGAAGTGCGAGCGCCAGGGGGCGCCGTCGGGCAGCGCCTCGCCGGCCAGTGCCTCTTCGAGGTCGTCGGTGCCGCGCAGGCCGGCCGCCGTGCGGGTACGGGTCTGGTGCAGGAAGCGCGGTTCGGCGAAGGCGGCCAGCGCGTCGCGCACCTCGGGCAGATGGGGGTGCTCGGCGTGCAGCGCGGCGGAGAGCTGGGCCTTGGGGATGGTGACACCGGCGTCGGCGAGTGCCCCGAGCGCGGTGGCCGGGTCCTCGAAGGACGTGGCGAGATGGCAGGTGTCCACACAGATGCCGATACGGGCGCTGGCGACGTCGGTGAGCGGTCCGATCGCGTCGGCGGTGGTCTCGACGGTGCAGCCGGGCTCGGGTTCGAGCGCGATCCGGATGGACTTGCCGGTCAACTCCTCCAGCGCGTCGAGCCGTTCGGCGAGGGTGGTGAGGGCGGCGTGGGCGGTGCGGGCCGCGGCGTCGTCGAAGGCGGTGCGCCAGGCGAGCGGCAGAGTCGAGACGGAGCCCTCGGTGACATCGTCGGGCAGCAGAGAGGCGAGGAGGCGGGCGAGGTCGGTGGTGTGGGCCAGGCGCTCGGGGTCGGCCCAGTCCGGCTTGTAGACCCGGTACTTGACCTCTTCGGCGCCGAAGCCCTCGTACGGGAATCCGTTGAGGGTGACGACCTCCAGGCCGCGCCGCTCCAACTCGCCCTTCAGACCGCGCAGTTGGGCGGGGTCGTTGATGAGGGAGCGGGCCGCGCCCTTGGCGAGCCAGAGGCCGATGCCCAGGCGGTCGCGGCCGAGGCGCTTGCGTACCGGCTCGCAGTGGTCGCGCAGTTGGGCCAGTACGCCTTCGAGGGTCTCGGCGGGGTGGACGTTCGTGCAGTACGAGAGATGGACGGTGGAGCCGTCGGGGTGGCGGAAGCGCATGGCTCACTCACCGCCGCGAAGGATGGAGTTCCCCTCGTGCAGGGCTTCCGGCGCGGGGACGTCGAGCTGGAGTCTGCCGCTGAGGCCGTAGAACTCGACGGGGTTGCGCCAGAGCACCTTGTCGACGTCGTCCTCGGAGAAGCCGGCGGCGAGCATGGCGTCGGCGACCTTGCGGGTCTTGAGCGGGTCGCTCTTGCCCCAGTCGGCGGCGGAGTTGACGAGGACCCGGTCGGTGCCGTGGGAGCGCAGCACGGAGACCATCCGGTCCTCGTCCATCTTGGTGTCGGGGTAGATGGAGAAGCCCAGCCAACTGCCCGACTCCGCCGCGTCCTTGACGGTCGTCTCGTTGAGGTGGTCGAGCAGGACGTGCTCGGGGTCGAGATTCGACTCGGCGACGACGTCGATGGTGCGGCGCAGACCGGTCAGCTTGTCGCGGTGCGGGGTGTGGACCATCGCGGGCAGCGCGTACTCGGCGGCGAGCTGGAGCTGGGTGGCGAGCGCGACGTCCTCGGCGGGGGTCATGGAGTCGTAGCCGATCTCGCCGACGGCGACGACGCCGTCCTTGACGAGGTAGCGGGGCAGTTCCTCCAGGACGGGCGTACAGCGCGGGTCGTTCGCCTCTTTGGGGTTGAGGGCGAGCGTGCAGTGGTGCGCGATGCCGTACTGCGCGGCGCGGAACGGCTCCCAGCCGAGCAGCGCGTCGAAGTAGTCGTAGAAGCTGGCGGGCGACGTGCGGGGCTGGCCGAGCCAGAAGGACGGCTCGACGAGCGCACGGACTCCGGAGGCGTACATGGCCTGGTAGTCGTCCGTGGTGCGGGAGGTCATGTGGATGTGGGGGTCGAAGATACGCATCAGGACTCCTCGCCGGTCATGTTCAGTACACGGTGCAGGTCTGGGGGGACCGACCGTCCGGCCGCGGTGCGCTCCGACGCGAAGTCGGCGAGCATCCGGGCGAGTTCGGCATCGCCGTGGGCGCGGCGTTCCGCGCCGGCGACGGCGGCGACGGGCACGCCGGTGAAGAGGCACTTCAGTACGGCGTGCCGCCAGGCGTGCGGGTCGAGATGGTCGGCGGCGTACGGGCCGACGGCCGCCTCGACGATCGTGGTGTCGTTGGTGCGCAGGGCGTCCTCGACGAGTGGCAGGGCCTCGGGGCCGGGCACGAGGTGCGGCAGGGCGAGGAGTACGGCGCGGCGCTCGGCGGCGGCGCCCTGCTGGTAGAGGCGGGTGAGGGTGCTGACGTCGGCGGCGGCGCGGCGCAGGAGCAGGGTGCGGACGGCGTCGGCGTTCTCCTGACCGCAGTGGCGGCCGGCGGCGGCGAAGCGCAGTTCCCAGCGCCGGCGGGCAACGTTGTCGTCCTTCTCGGCCGCTTCGGCGAGTGCCTGGTCCAGCCAGGCGACGGCCGTCGCGTCCAGGCGTGCGTCGATCTCCTCACGGTTCATGCCGGTGCTCCCGTCGAGCGCAGGAAGTCCAGGGAGGTGCGGGCCATCTCGGGCCCGGCGTGCGAGTGGCGGGGCAACTCCACGACGGTCAGGCCCTGGTAGCCGGTGGCGTCGAGCGCGGCCAGGACGGGCGGGAAGTCGATCTCGCCGTCGCCGAAGGGCAGATGCTCGTGCACGCCGCGTCGCATGTCCTCGATCTGTACGTGGCGCAGCCACGGGCCGGCGTCGCGGACGCAGTCGGCGGGCGGTGCCGGTTCCAGGCACTGGCAGTGGCCGATGTCGAGGGTGAGGCCGAGGGGTTCGGGGTCGCCGAGGAGCTTTCTGAGGTGGTGGAAGCCCGCGATGTCGGCGAGGAGATGGCCTGGTTCGGGCTCGATGGCGACGGGGACACCGGCGGCCTGGGCGGCGTCGATGACCGGGGTGATCGACTCCTCCAGCCGCTTCCAGGCGGTGTCCGGGTCGGTGCCGTCGGGGGTGATGCCGCTGAAGCAGTGCACGGCGTGCGCGCCGAGGTCGGCGGCGACCCGCACGGCGGTGACGAGCAGCGCGGTCCGGGCGGCGCGGCCCTCCGGATCGGGGTCGAGGAGGGTGGGCCCGTGCTTACGGCGCGGGTCGAGCACGTAGCGGGCGCCGGTCTCGACGGTGACGCCGAGGCCGAGTTCCGTCAGCCGCGCGGCCACTTTGCTTGTGCGGGCGGCGAGTTCGGGGGCGAGCGGGTCGAGATGCATATGGTCGAGGGTCAGCCCGACCCCGTCGTACCCGAGGTCCGCGAGCAGCCCGAGGGCGTCGTCCAGACGCAGATCGGTGAGCCCGTTGGTGCCGTATCCGTAGCGGATGGTCATGTCACACTCACCTTTTTCGCGAGCTTCCTGGCCAGCGGTACGAGCCCCATGACGGCGAGCCCGACCGCCGGAGCCCCACCGCGCGCCGCGAGCGCGGCCTGGAAGGGGATCATGGCCCGGATCCCCCCGCCGACGGCGCGCTGCGTGAGCTGCGGGGACGGATTGAGCGCGGCATGCAGATAGGGCCGCCCGGCGGTCACGACGAAGGCGGCGGCGAGCGCGGGCCCGAGAAGCCCGCCCAGGCCGTCACCACGGTGCCGCCCGACGACCCCACCGAGCACCCCGGTGACGGCGAGCGCGGCCAGGGGCGCCCCGACGGACCCGCCGTACACCTCTCGTCGGGAGACGGTGGTGACGGCGAGGGTATGCACGCCGAGGAGCGCGGCGGGCAGGAGCGCGCCACGCGGCACGGACCGGCTGCCGGTGCCCCCGTGCCACGGGAGTGTCGCCGGGCGCGGGCCCACCGGCCCGGCGAGCTTGCTCGCCAAAGCCTCCACCGGCGTCCGAACGGGACCGGCCCCCGCACCGCGCGGCGCGGCCGAGCCGGTGGCCTTGGCCGCCAGAGCGTCAAGCGGGGCGATGAACGACGGGGTCGTACGGCTTTGGCCGCCGGTCGACCCGGCGAGCTTGCTCGCCAAAGCCTCCACCGGCGTCCGAACGGGACCGGCTGCCGTGCCGTGCGGCACGACCGGGCCACCGGCCCACGCCGACAGCCGGGCGACCACGGCGCGCCCTTCTGGCGCCGCCGAACGGCTCGCCGGGCCGCCCGCCCAGGCCGACAGCCGGGCGAACACGCCCCTCCGCGCGGGCGGCGGTGAGAAGCGGACCGTCGAACGGGCCACCGAACCGGCGGCCTTGGCCGCCAGGGCGCCTACCGGGCCGGTCACCGGCGGGGCCGCGCGGCGGCCGGTGGCGGCAGGCTTGGTCGGCGCCGCGCCGATCGCCGACCGCGTCGCCGTCGCCCCGAGCAGGACATCCAACGCCCGCGCCGCGCCCATCGCCGCCGGGCCCGCCGCCGTGTGCTTAAGGCGGAGGTCGTACGCCCAGACCGTCGCCGCGAGCGCCGTGCTCAGGGCCAGGGCCGGGCGGCCGGCGCGGGAGGCCAGGAGGAGGCCGGTGGCCGTGAGGCCGCCCGCCGCCGCCAACGCCGCGTTCGGGGTGATGCGGCCCGAGGGGATCGGACGGTGCGGGCGCTCCACGGCGTCCTCGTCGCGGTCCGCCCAGTCGTTGAGCGCCATCCCCGCCTCGTACAGGCACAGGGACGCGCCGACGGCGAGCGCGGTGCCGCGGTTGGGGCGGACTCCGGCGGACGCCGCGCCGGCCAGGGCGTCGCCCGGGACCGTGAACAGCGCGGACACCCGCAGGAGTTCGGCCCAGGCGCGCAGGTCCTGTCCGGCGGATGTTCGGGGATCAGCCCGGGGCGGCTGGTGCGGTGCATCGCAAGGCGGAGGATCGGTCTCGTACTGGACGTACTTGGCCGACTCCGACAACGCGGCGAGGTGCCGTACCAGACGCCCCGGGCCCCCGAAGATCCGCCGGACAGGACCTGGCGTCACTTGCTCTCCTTCAGACGCTCGGCGAAGGAGAGGAGCGCGTCGAACTGTTCGGCCAGCGCGGCGGGTCCGCCGTCCGGGTCCTTGAAGTAGAAGCCCAGTTCGGGCAGCGGTCCGGTCAGTCCGGCCTCGTGGGCGCGGGAGACCAGTCGGGCCAGGTCCAGGACGAGCGGCGCGGCGAGCGCCGAGTCGCAGCCCTGCCAGATGGTCTGCAGGATCATGCGGGAGCCGAGGAACCCGTCGAACGCGATGTGGTCCCACGCGGTCTTCCACTCGCCGAGTGCGGGCACGTCGTCGATGTGCACCTCGCCCTCGGGCGCGATCCCGAGCGTGTCGGCGAGGACCCGCTCCTTGCCCGCGTTCTTGGCGGCCGCGGCCGCCGGGTCGGCCAGCGCCGCTCCGTCCCCGCCGCCCAGCAGGTTGGTGCCCGACCAGGCCCTGACGTCGAGGGCGCGCTGGACGAACATCGGGGCGAGCACGGAACGGAGCAGCGTCTGGCCTGTCTTGCCGTCGCGGCCCGCGTGGGGAAGTCCGCTGGTCGAGACGGCGTCCGCGAGGGCCGCGCTGCGCAGCCCGGTCGACGGGGTGAAGTTGACGTACGGGCAGCCGGCCTTGAGGGCCGCCGCCGCGTAGAGGGAGCTGGCCGGCAGCCGCGGGTCGTCCGCGGCGGGCTCGGGCTCGGTGGAGGAGACGTTGACGACGACGGCGCGCGCGACGCCGGTGCGCCGGACGAACGCGGTGATGTCGTCGGCGAACGCGGCGATCAGTTCGTCGTCGTCGCGGGTGTCGCCTGGCATCGGCCCGCCGAGGCGGATCTCCGCGTCGGCCGCTTCGAGTTCCGCGGCGATCGTGTTGGGCAGACCGTGCGGCAGGACTCCCGCCGCGGTGAGCGCCTCGGCCCGTTTGGGCAGGGGGCAGCTCGCCGTGTCGTGGCCGCCGAAGACCAGTGAGGAGAGTGCCGGGAGGCCGGACTCCGCGAAGGGCGGGGTCTCGGCGACCATGCCGGTCGCGGGGTGGAGCCCGGCGACGACCGCCGCGCATCCCGCTACGGCCGTGGTCGCGACGGAGCCGCGTGCTCCGACGAACCAGACTCCGGTACGTCCTGCAGTCGAATCGTTGGTGGTCACGGGCTGCCTCCCTGCCGGGTGGGTGTGTTGGTGGACGGCGGGCGGGGGGTACGGCGCCTCCCCGCCCGCCGCCGGCTGGCGGCCGGCCTCCTGGTGGGTGGCCAGGAGGCCGGGTGGCGCTCCTAGCCGGTGCTAGGAGGCCAGTTCCTTCAGTTGGATGTTGCGGAACGCGACCTGATCGTCGGCACCATGATTCTGGATGCCGAAGTAGCCGTCCTTCAGGCTGCGCGCCGGGTCGGTGTTGGTGAAGTCGTTGATCTTGACTCCGTTGAGGATGACCTGGACCCGTTCACCCTGGACCTTGATCTCGTAGCTGTTCCACTGGCCCGGAGGCCGCAGAACCTGGTCCCTGGCCTTGATGTTGGCCGACTTGAAGGTGTAGATCGCACCGGTGGTGCGGTCCGCCGCGTCCGAGGCGTCGATCTGGATCTCATAGCCGTTGTTGACGGCCGACCAGGGATCGTCGGAGGCCGGGAAGCCGATGAAGACACCGGAGTTGTCGTCCCCGTCCATCTTCCAGTCCATCTTCAGCGAGTACGCGCCGAGGGACTTGGGCTGGTACCACAGCATGCCCATGCCGCCCTCGGTGTGCAGCTCGCCGCCGCCGATGTTGAACTTGCCCGGTCCGGCCTGCTTCCAGCCTTCCAGGGTCTTCCCGTTGAAGATGTCCCGGTAGCCGGTGTCGGGCTTGCAGTCGGCCTTCACCTGGCCGGCCGCGTAGCGCAGACCGCCCAGCAGGTGCTCGCGGAAGGCCGGCTCGGCGTACGACTCCTTGGTGTGGCCGCCGCCGGTGTAGAAGGACCGGCCGCCCTCGTACGTCTGGCACCAGGCGATCGGGTGGTCGCCCTTCATGGTGCCGCCCTGGTAGGTCGTCTCGTCGAGGGTGGCGAGGACCTTCACGTTCGAGCGGGGGTTGTCACGGTAGTTGTACCACTCGTCCGTGCGCTGCCACTCGTCGTCCAGGTGGGCGGTGGCGGGGTTGGTCTTGTCCTCGACCCGCACGGTGGCCGGCTGGATCTGCGGGTGGCCGGAGAAGTACGCGCCGACCAGCTTGCCGTAGTAGGCCCAGTCGTACTCGGTGTCCGACGCGGCGTGCACGCCCATGTAGGCGCCGCCGGTGGAGATGTAGTACTCGAAGGCCTTCTGCTGCTCGGGGTTGAGGACGTCACCGGTGGTGGACAGGAAGACCACCGCGTCGTACCGGGCGAGGTTGTTGGTGGTGAACTGCGCCCCGGTCTCGGTGGCGTCGATCGTGATGTTGCTGGTCTTGCCCAGCTCCTTCAGCGCCGCGATCCCCTCCGGGATGGCGTCGTGGCGGAACCCGGCGGTCTTGGAGAAGACGAGGACCCGCTTCTCGGTCTTGCCGGCGGCCTTGTCGCTGATCTCGAAGTCGTCGAGGTCGTAGAGCGCGCCCTCGCCGCCCTTGAAGACGAGGAACAGTTCCGTGGTGGCCTTGGGCACCGACCGCAGCGGTACGTCGATGTCCTGGAAGGTGTCCCAGCTGCCGGTCACCGGTATCGGCGCGGAGCCGAGGAGCTTGCCGGTGGCGGAGCCCGTACGTACTTCGAGGAATCCGCCCGAGCCGCCGGAGGAGACCCGCGCGGTCAGGGTCTTGGACCCGGTCAGGTTGTACGGCTTGAAGGAGATCCAGTCGTCGTTGCTGATGTCGCCGACGGTCTTGCCGCCGTTGGCCGAGGCCTTGTCGTACGTCTTGATGCCCGACTGGTCGGTGAAGTGCTCGGCCTGCCGGTGGCGGGGCTGGAGCTGCACCTGGTCGTGCGTGGTGAGCGCCGCCTGGCCGCCGCCTCCGCCGTCGGTGTACTCGGCGTCGAGGACTCCGAAGATGTCGGCGTTGGGGTCGTGCTCGCCGTCCGCCGGGGCGGTGATGGTGCCTTCGCAGCCCTTGGCCGAGGTGATCGGGTGGCCGTGGCTGTCGTGGCCGAGCACGTAGTTGACGGTGACCTTGGCGCAGTCGATCGGACCGGCAGCGCCGTCTTCGGGATCGGTGACCGTGACCTTGAAGGGCAGCGTGTCGCCGAACTTGAAGAGGGCGCCGTCCGCGGGCACGGTGAGCGTCACCTTGGGCGCGGTGTTGCCGACGACGACCCGTACGGAGGCGGTGCCGGTGTGACCCTTGGGGTCGGTCGCGGTCAGCGTCGCCGTGTAGGTGCCGTTCTTCTTGTACGCGTAGCTCGGGTTGGGCTCGGTGGACTTGCCGCCGTCGCCGAAGTCCCAGGCGTAGGTGATCTCGTCGCCGTCCGCGTCCGTGCTGCCCGCGGAGGAGAAGGTCGTCCGCAGCGGCGCCTTGCCGGAGGTCTTGCTCGCGGCGGCCACGGCGACCGGGGCACGGCCGTCGGCGATGTTCTCGATGCGGTAGACCGCCGAGTTCTCGTCGCCGCCGAACCAGGCACGGCCGTAGTCGAGTACGTAGAGCGCGCCGTCGGGGCCGAACTCCATGTCCATGACCTGGGTGCCGGTCCACGGGAAGTCGTGGATGGCGGTGACGGTGCCGTCCGCCTCCTTCTCGATGCGCTTGATCCACTCACGGCCGAACTCGCCGGCGAAGAAGTCGCCGTCGTACTCCTCGGGGAACTTCGCCGGGGAGTCGAGCTCCGGGTCGAAGTTGTAGACCGGTCCGCCCATCGGGGACTCGGAGCCGTCGCCGAACTCGGGGACGTTGTTGCCGTTGTACGGGATCCAGGCGGCCTGGGCCGGCGGGAGGTCGGTGATACCCGTGTTGTGCGGCGAGTCGTTCTTGGGCGCCGCGCAGTCGAAGGCCGGGCCCGCGGTGTTGGTCGCGAAGTCGTAGTCGCGGTAGGCGTCGTTGTCGCCGGTGCAGAAGGGCCAGCCGAAGTTGCCGGCCTCCGTCATCCGGGCGAACTCGACCTGGCCGGCCGGGCCGCGGGTCTCGGACGCCGCGCCCGCGTCGGGGCCGTACTCACCGACGTAGACGATGCCGGTCTTCTGGTCGACGTTGATACGGAACGGGTTGCGGAACCCCATCCCGTAGATCTCGGGGCGGGTCTTGGCGGTGCCGGGGGCGAAGAGGTTGCCCTCGGGGACGGTGTACGAACCGTCCTCGGCGACCTTGATCCGCAGGACCTTGCCGCGCAGGTCGTTGGAGTTGCCCGAGGAACGCCGGGCGTCGAAGGCCGGGTTGCGGTTCGGGCGTTCGTCGATCGGCGTGTAGCCGTCGGAGGCGAAGGGGTTGGTGTCGTCACCCGTCGACAGGTAGAGGTTGCCGTCGGCGTCGAAGGCGATGTCACCGCCGACGTGGCAGCAGAGACCGCGGTTGGTCTCGATGTCGAGGACCTTCTTCTCGCTGGCCTTGTCGAGGGTGCCGTCCTCGTTCAGCGTGAAGCGGGAGAGCCGGTTGTACCCGTCGAAGGGGGCGAAGTCGGCAGCCGTGCCCGTCTCGGGTGCGTCACCGGCGGGGGTGTCGAGCACCGGGGAGTAGTAGAGGTAGATCGCGCGGTTCTCCGCGAAGTCGGGGTCGATCCCGACGCCTTGGAGACCTTCCTCGTCGTGCGTGTACACGTCGAGCTTGCCCGCGACCTTGGTGTCGCCGGCGGCGTCGGTTATCCGCAGTGTGCCGTCGCGCGAGGTGTGCAGGACCTGGCGGTCCGGCAGGACGGCGAGCGACATGGGCTCGCCGACCTCGTCGGCGCCCTTGGCGAGGGCGACCTGCTGGAAGGTGTCGTCCGTCGGGTGCGGGTCGTCCGGGTGGGCGGCGGCGGGGACGGCGGAGACGAGGCCGGCGATGAGGGCACCGGCCATGAGTGCGAGGAGGGATCTGGATCTATGACGTCTTCTGGGCACGAAAGTCCTCCAGGGGTGGGGCTGTTCGTACGTGCGGGTGTCGGGGGACGCCGAAGGCGCCGCTCCCGACGTGCTGGGATACGTCCTGTTTCAGCAACGTGTCCCCTACATCTCGCTGGACGTTAGCCCGGTTGGTCCGCGCCGGAAAGACCTTGCGCAGCAATTGGGTTCAACTTTTTCCCGGGAGAGGACAAAGGCAGAAATGGCAGACCGGACGGCCCGGCGGTGGTTGCTGGCCACCGCCGGGCACGTCCCTGTCACCGCACCGCGCCAACTACGTAGGCCCCTCCTTGAGTTGGATGTTCCGATAGGAGACCTGGTCGTCGGCGCCGTGGTTCTGCAGGCCGATGTAGCCGTCCTTCAGACTCCTGGCCGGGTCGGTGTTGGTGAAGTCGTTGATCACGACCCCGTTGAGGAAGACCTGGAGGCGTTCCCCGTCGACCCTCAGCTCGTAGCTGTTCCACTCACCCGGCGGCTTGAGCGCCTTGTCCCGCGCCTCGATGTCGGCGGCCTGGAATCCGTACACCGATCCCGTGGTGCGGTCGTCGGCGTCGGTGGCGTCGATCTGGACCTCGTAGCCGTTGTTCACGGCCGAGTTGACGTCGTCGGAGGCCGGGAAGCCCACGAAGACACCCGAGTTGTCGTCGCCGTCCATCTTCCAGTCGAGCTTGACCGAGTACGAGGACAGTTCCTTCGCCTCGTACCAGAGCAGGCCCATGCCGCCCTCGGAGCGCAGTTCACCGTCGACGACCGCGAACCGACCCGGTCCGGCCTGCTTCCAGCCGTCCAGCGTCCTGCCGTCGAAGATGGACGTGTACCCGGGGTCGGGGTCGGGGTCCGGGCCGGGGTCGGTGCCGCCGGCCGGTGTGCAGTCGGCCTCGACCTGCCCGGTGGCGTACTTCAGTCCGCCGAGCAGATGGTCGCGGAAGGCCGGTTCGGCGTACGACTCCTTGGTGTGGCCGCCCCCGGTGTAGAAGGACCGGCCGCCCTCGTACGTCTGGCACCAGGCGATCGGGTGGTCGCCGCCCATGTTGCCGCCCTCGTAGCTCGACTCGTCCAGCGAGGCGAGTACACGGGCCTGTTCACGGGGGTTGGTGCGGTAGTTGTACCACTCGTCCGTACGGTCCCAGGTGTCCTCCAGATGGGCCGTGGCCGGGTGCTCGTGGTCCTCGACCTTCACCGTGGCGGGCTGGATCGCCGGATGGGAGTCGAAGTAGGCCCCCACCAGGCCGCCGTAGAACTCCCACTCGTACTCGGTGTCGGCGGCGGCGTGGATGCCCAGGTAGCCGCCTCCGCCGGCGACGTACTCCTCGAACGCCGTCTGCTGCTCGGCGTTCAGCACGTCACCGGTGGTGGAGAGGAACGCCACCGCGTCGTAGTTCGCCAGGTTCTCGGCCGTGAACGCGCCCGCGTCCTCGGTGGACTCGACGGTGATCTCGGTGGACTCCCCCAGCTCCTTCAGGGCCGCTGTGCCGGCCTCGATGGAGTCGTGCCGGAAGCCCGCCGTCTTGGAGAAGACCAGGACACGCTCACCCGCCGCGGCGGGTGCCTCCCCGGTGATCTCGAAGTCGTCCACGTCGAAGAGGTCACCCTCGCCGCCCTTGAAGGTCAGGACGAGGTCGGTCGTCTCCGCCGGGGCACCGGTCAGGGGCACCTCGACGTCCTCGAACGTCGTCCAGCCGCCGGTGGCGGGTACCTCGGCCGAGCCGAGGACCGTACCGTCGGCCGCGCCCGCCCGTACCTCCAGGGTGCCGCCGGCGCCGCCGGACGAGACCCGGGCGGTGAGCTTGGCCGCGCCCGCCAGGTGGTACGGCTCGAAGGAGATCCAGTCGCCGTTCGAGATGGAGCCGACGGTCTTGCCGCCGTTGGCGCCCTCCCGGTCCGTCACGGTGGTGCCGGACTGGTCGTTGGCGTGCTCGGCCTGCCGGTGCCTCGGCTGGATCTCGGACTGGCCGTGACCGGTGAGCGCGGCCTGGCCGCCGCCCCCGCCGTCGGTGTACTCGGCGTCGATCACTCCGAAGATATTGGCGTTGGGATCGTGTTCGGCGTCGGCGGGCGCCGTGATGGTGCCCTCGCAGCCGGTCTTCGAGGTGATCGGGTGACCGTGGCTGTCATGGCCGAGGATGTAGCGGACGGTGACCTTGGAGCAGTCGATGTCCTCCCCGTCCTCCGGGTCGGTCACGGTGACCTTGAACGGCAGCTCGTCGCCGAAGTTGAACAGCGTGCCGGGCGCCGGGAGTTCCAGCTTCACCGTGGGTGCGGTGTTGCCGACGACGACCTGCACGGACGCGCTGCCGGTGAGTCCTCCCGGGTCCTTCGCGGTGACGGTCGCCGAGTAGGTACCGTTCTCCTCGAAGGTGTGGGTCGGGTTCGCCTCGGTGGAGGTTCCGCCGTCGCCGAAGTCCCAGGCGTACGTCAGCTCGTCACCGTCCGCGTCCGTGGTGCCCTCCGACGAGAAGGCCACCTCCATCGGTCCGGTGCCCGACGTCTTGTCGGCCGCCGCGACGGCGACGGGTGCGTAGCCCTCGGTGGCGTTCTCGATGCGGTAGAGCGCCGAGTTCTCGTCGCCGCCGAAGTAGCCGGTGCCGTAGTCCAGGACGTAGAGCGCGCCGTCGGGGCCGAACTCCTGGTCCATGACCTGCGTACCGGACCAGGGGAAGTCGTTGATCGACTCGACCGTCCCGTCGGCGCCCTGGTCGATGCGCTTGATCCACTTGCGGCCGAACTCGCCGGCGAAGAAGTTCCCGTCGTACTCCTCGGGGAACTTGACCTGCGAGTCGAGGTCCGCGTCGTAGTTGTAGACGGGACCGCCCATCGGGGACTCGGAGCCGTCGCCGAACTCCGGGACGCTGTTCCCGTTGTACGGGATCCAGGCGGCCTGGGACGGCGGCAGCTCGGTGAGGCCGGTGTTGTGCGGCGAGTCGTTCCTGGGCGCCGCGCAGTCGAAGGCCGCGCCGGAGGTGTTGGTGGCGAAGTCGAAGTCCTTGAAGGGCTCGTTGTCGCCGGTGCAGTACGGCCAGCCGAAGTTGCCCGCCTCGGTGACGCGGGCGAACTCGACCTGTCCGGCGGGTCCGCGGTCCGGATCGGCCGCGCCCGCGTCGGGACCGTAGTCACCGACGTAGACGACGCCCGTCTCCTTGTCGACGGAGATCCGGAACGGGTTGCGGAAGCCCATGGCGTAGATCTCGGGCTTCGTCTTCTCCGTGCCGGGGGCGAAGAGATTGCCCTCGGGGACGGTGTACGAGCCGTCGTCCGCGACCTTGATACGCAGCACCTTGCCGCGCAGGTCGTTGGAGTTGCCCGCCGAACGCCGGGCGTCGAACGCCGGGTTGCGGTTCGGGCGGTCGTCGATCGGCGTGTAGCCGTCGGAGGCGAACGGGTTGGTGTCGTCGCCCGTCGACAGGTAGAGGTTGCCGTCGGCGTCGAAGGCGATGTCACCGCCGACATGGCAGCAGGTGCCACGGGAGGCGGGGACGTCGAGGACCTTCTTCTCGCTGGCCTTGTCGAGGGTGCCGTCCTCGTTCAGCGTGAAGCGCGAGAGCCGGTTGACCCCGTCGAAGGGGGCGAAGTCGGCGGCGGTGCCCGTCTCGGGTGCGTCGCCGGCGGGGGTGTCGAGTTTGGGCGCGTAGTAGAGGTAGACGGCCCGGTTCTGGGCGAAGCCGGGGTCCACGCCGACTCCTTGCAGTCCTTCCTCGTCGTGGCTGTAGACGTCGAGGGTGCCGGACACCTTGGTGGTGCCGCCCTCGTCGGTGATACGCAGTGTGCCGTCGCGCGAGGTGTGCAGGACCTGGCGGTCGGGCAGCACCGCCAGGGTCATCGGCTCGCCTGCTTCTTCGGCGCCCTTGGCCAGGGTCACCTGCTGAAACGTGGGGGCGGCGGCCTGTCTTCCAGGGTCGGCGGCGTTGGCCGGCACGGCGCTGAGGGTCGACCCCGCGAGCAGGGCGCCGGTCAGCAGTGCGAGAAAGGATCGGCCTCTGGGACGTCGTTGACTGTGCACGAGAGTCCTCCGGAAATGCCTGTGTTACGTGCGGGTCCGAGGAGAAAAGGAGCGTGGGGCTCGCCTCGGGTGGGGGGATGGGGGGAGTGCTCGTCCAAGCACCCTTGTTCCCGCATCTGTTGCTCTCGGTCCGCTGTCTCGCCGGAGCGCGCCGTCGCACCGGTGATCAACATGTCCTGTACATCTCAGTGACCGTAACTCTGTTCGTCCGAGACGGAAAGCCCTTGCGCAGCGGTGAAGTTCAACTTTTTCCCGCCTCAGGACAAAGGTCATCCGGGCATGCCGAACAGCCCGGCGGTGAACTTGTCCCCGCCGGGCTTGTGTTGACGACCTTGTTTACTCGCCGCCGCCGAACGCCGCGTCGAAGGACGCGGTGGGCCGGTCGAAGTCGAACCGCTTCAGATCGGCGAGCGCCTCGGGTGCGCCGGAGAGCCGGTCCATACCGGCGTCCTCCCACTCGACCGAGATCGGGCCCTCGTAGTCGATCGCTCCCAGCATGCGGAAGACGTCCTCCCACGGCACGTCGCCGTGCCCGGCCGAGACGAAGTCCCAGCCGCGCCGCGGGTCGCCCCACGGCAGGTGCGAACCGAGCCTGCCGTTGCGGCCGTCGAGACGCTTGCGCGCCTCCTTGCAGTCGACGTGGTAGATCCGGTCCCGGAAGTCGTACAGGAATCCGGTCGGGTCCAGGTCCTGCCAGACGAAGTGGCTCGGGTCGAAGTTCAGCCCGAACGCGGGCCGGTGGTCGACCGCTTCGAGCGCCTGCTTCGTCGTCCAGTAGTCGTACGCGATCTCGCCCGGGTGGACCTCGTGGGCGTAGCGCACACCCTCGGTGTCGAAGACGTCGAGGATCGGGTTCCAGCGCTCCGCGAAGTCCTCGTAGCCGCGCTCGATCATGCCGGGCGGCACCGGCGGGAACATCGCCAGCAGATGCCAGATCGACGAACCGGTGAAGCCGATGACCGTGTTGACACCGAAGGCCGCGGCGGCCCGGGCGGTGTCCTTGATCTCGGCGGCGGCACGCTGACGTACGCCCTCGGCCTCCCCGTCGCCCCAGATGCGGGACGGCAGGATGTTCTGGTGGCGCTCGTCGATGATGCTGTCGCAGACCGCCTGGCTGACCAGGTGGTTGGAGATCGCCCAGCACTTGAGGCCGTACTTGTCGAGCAGCTGGTGGCGGCTCTCCAGATAGCCCGGGTCGGAGAGCGCCTTGTCGACCTCGAAGTGGTCGCCCCAGCAGGCCAGTTCCAGACCGTCGTAACCGAAGTCACGGGCGAGCCGGCAGACCTCTTCCAGGGGCAGATCGGCCCACTGGCCGGTGAACAGCGTGAACGGGCGAGGCATACGGACCTTCCTAGACTTGAGTTCCGGACGGGGCCGGCACGGGTGTGTAGATGGCGTTCTTCTCCGCGCTGTCCTCCACGGCGGCGAGGACCCGCTGCACGTGGAGACCGTCGGCGAAGGAGGGCGCGGGATCGGTTCCGGCGGCGATCGCCTCGACCAGATCCTTGGCCTGGTGCACGAAGGTGTGCTCGTAGCCGAGGCCGTGGCCCGGCGGCCACCAGGCGTCCAGATACGGGTGCTCGGACTCGGTGACCAGGATCCGCCGGAAGCCGGCGGTGACCGCGGGCTCCGACTGGTCGTGGAACGACAGCTCGTTGAGCCGCTCCAGATCGAAGGCGAGCGAACCGCGCTCGCCGTTGATCTCCAGGCGCAGCGCGTTCTTGCGTCCCGCCGCCATCCGGGTCGCCTCGAAGGACGCCAGCGCCCCCGAGGCGAGGCGTCCCGTGAACAGCGCGGCGTCGTCCACCGTGACCGGGCCCGTCTCCGCGCCGCCGGCCGCCGAGAGACCGGCCGACGCCCCTGAGAGCAGCGGCCTCTCCCGTACGAACGTCTCGGTCATCGCCGAGACCCCCACCAGCGGCTCCCCCGCCAGGAACTGGGCGAGGTCCACGATGTGCGCGCCGAGGTCGCCGAGCGCCCCCGATCCCGCGTGCTCACGCTTGAGCCGCCAGGTGAGGGGGAACTCGGCGTCGACCAGCCAGTCCTGGAGGTAGGTGACCCGGACGTGCCGCAGCGCGCCGAGCCTCCCCTCCTCGATCAGCTTGCGGGCGTACGCGATGGCGGGCACCCGCCGGTAGTTGAAGCCCACCATGGCCAACTGGCCGCGGGACCTGGCCGCCTCGGCGGCCCGGACCATGGCCTCGGCCTCGGCGACCGAGTTGGCCAGCGGCTTCTCGCACAGGACGTGCTTGCCCGCCTCCAGCGCGGCGATGGCGATCTCCGCGTGGCTGTCCCCCGGCGTGCAGATGTCGACCAGCTGCACGTCGTCACGCGCGATGAGTTCCCGCCAGTCGGTCTCCGCGGCGGCCCAGCCGAGTTTGTCGGCCGCCTTGGCGACGGCCGTCTCGTCCCGCCCGCAGATGGCGGCCAGGTGCGGCCGCATCGGCAGATCGAAGACATGTCCCGCCGTGCGCCAGCCCTGGGAGTGGGCGGCACCCATGAACGAGTATCCGATCATGCCGATACCGAGTGGCGGCGGTGCGCCGGCTTCCTTCTCCGACGCTTCCCTGCTGGTCATAAGGGAGTACTCCTCGTCTCTCGCGCGTGTGGGGGCTAGGTCCTGTCCGGCGGATATTCGGGGATCAGGCCCTGACTGGCGGAGCCGGTCAGCTGAATCCCTGGGGCAGGTACTCGTCGATGTTGGTCTTGTCGACGACCGCCGAGAACAGGGTGACCTGGGCCGGGATCTCCAGACCGGCCATACCGCTGACGCCCTTGCTCTGACCCAGCGCACGGGCGAGGTCGATCGCCGACGAGGCCATGATCGGCGGGTACAGCACGGTCGCCTTCAGGACGCTGTTGTCGGCCTTGATGGCGTCCATCGCCGCCTTGGCACCGGCGCCGCCGACCATCAGGAAGCCGTCACGGCCGGCCTGGTCGATGGCGCGCAGCGCGCCGACACCCTGGTCGTCGTCGTGGTTCCACAGGGCGTCGAACTTGGACTGCGCCTGGAGCAGCTGGGCCATCTTGGCCTGGCCGGACTCGACGGTGAAGTCGGCCGCCTGGCGGGCGACCTTCTTGATGTTCGGGTAGTTCTTGAGCGCGTCGTCGAAGCCCTGGGTGCGCTGCTTGGTCAGCTCCAGGCTGTCGGGGCCCGACAGTTCGATGACGGTGGCGTTGGCCTTGTCCTTCAGCTTTTCGCCGATGTAGTTGCCCGCGTTCACGCCCATGCCGTAGTTGTCACCGCCGACGTAGCAGCGGAAGGCCTGCGGGTCGGCGAAGATCCGGTCCAGGTTGATGACGGGGATGCCCGCGCGCATCGCCTTGAGACCGGCCTGGGTGAGGGCCTTGCCGTCGGCCGGCAGGATCACCAGGACGTCGACCTTCTTGTTGATCAGGGCGTCGATCTGGCCGATCTGGGCGGCGGTGTCGTTCGAGCCCTCGGTGATGTCGAGCGTGACGTCCGAGTACTTCTTCGCCTGGTTACGCGCGTTGTCGTTGATCGCGTTGAGCCAGCCGTGGTCGGCCTGCGGGCCGGCGAAGCCGATGGTGACGGCCTTGCCGGGCTTGTCGTCGACCGCCGGCTCGTTCTTCGCCGCGGGCTCGTCCTTCTCGTTGCTGGTACAGGCGGTCAGGAGGGCACCCGCGGAAATGGCGGCGGTGCCGAACAGCAGACCTCTACGGCTCGTTTCTGGCATGGCGGTTCGTCCCCTTCAGGAGAGCTGTTTGAGCGGTACGTCGGAAGCGGTGCGTAGGGAAGCGGTACGAGGTCGGGCCCCGGGGTACGGGGTCAGCCCTCGCCGTTGCGCGCCGTGCGGCGCTGGACCAGTACGGCGGCGACGATGATCGCGCCCTTGGCGATCTGCTGGACGTCGCTCTGCAGGTTGTTGAGCGCGAAGATGTTGGTGATGGTGGTGAAGATGAGGACACCGAGGACGGAGCCGACGATCGTGCCGCGGCCACCGCTGAGCAGGGTGCCGCCGATGATCGCCGCCGCGATGGCGTCGAGCTCGTAGAGGTTTCCGTTCGTGTTCTGTCCGGAGCCGGAGAGCACGATCAGCATGAAGGCCGCGATACCGCAGCACAGTCCGGAGAACAGGTACAGATACAGCCGCTGCCTGCGGACGTCGATACCGGCGAGCCGGGTCGCCTCCGCGTTGCCGCCGACCGCGATCGTGCGGCGGCCGAAGGTCGTCCGGTTCAGCAGCAGCCAGCCGACCACCGTCACCACCGCGAAGATGATGACGAGCGGCGGGATCCCGAGGATGTACGAGTCCCGGGCGCCGAGGTCGAGCACCGACTTCAGGGTGACGATCTGCGTGTTGCCGTCGGTGATCTGGAGGGCCAGACCACGGGCGGACGCCATGATCGCGAGAGTCGCGATGAACGGCGCCATGCCGCCGTACGCGATCAGTACACCGTTGACCAGACCACAGGCCAGACCCACGATGATCGCGGTGAACAGGATGCCCGCGAAGCCGTACTCCTGGGTCGCCAGCGTCGTCGCCCACACCGAGGACAGGGCCACGATCGCGCCGACCGACAGGTCGATGCCGCCGCTGGTGATGACGAACGTCATGCCGACGGTGACGACACCGATGATCGACGCCTGGGTCAGGACCAGTTGGAGGTTGCTGGTGTCCAGGAACTGTTCGGGCTTGGTGATACCGCCCACGACGATCAGGGCGGCGAGCACGCCGAGCAGCGAGAGGGTACGGAAATCGAGACGCAGCCCGAGCGGCGGGCCGCCCCTGGCACCTCCCGGCGTCTTTCCGGCGGGCTTGGTCAGCGGTACGGGTGCGGCGTCGGCGGCGGGTGCGGCGTCGGGCCCGCCCTGCTGCGCCTCAGAGGCAGGCTGTTTCATGGCGTCGGACTCCCTTCCATCACAAGGTCGAGTACACGGTGCTCGTCCAGCTCCTGGGCCGGTGCCTTGTGGACGACACGGCCCTCCCGGAGCACCAGCACCCGGTCGGCGAGGCCAAGGACCTCGGGGACCTCGCTGGAGACGAGAAGTACGGCGAGGCCGTCGTCGGCCAGCCGGCGGATCACGGAGTAGAGCTCGGCCCGGGCGCCGACATCCACACCGCGGGTGGGCTCGTCGAGGAGCAGCACCCGGCAGCCGCGGAGCAGCCAGCGGGCGAGGACCGCCTTCTGCTGGTTGCCGCCGGACAGGGTGCGGATGATCGCGTCGGGGTTGTCGGGGCGCAGGGAGAGTTCCTGGGTCGCGGCCCTGGCGGCCTTGCGCTCGGCGGCGCTGTCCAGCCAGCCGGCGCGGGAGAACCGGGACATGGACGACACCGACACGTTGCGGGTGACCGACTGGATGAGCAGCAGGGCCTGCGCCTTGCGCTCCTCGGGGGCGAGACCGAGGCCGGCGCGTACGGCGGCGCGGACGCTGCCGGGCTTCAGCTCCTTGCCGTCGACCAGGACCCGGCCTGCGGTGGGCTTGCGGGCGCCGAAGATGGTCTCCAGGATCTCGGAGCGTCCCGAGCCGACCAGACCCGCGAGGCCGACGATCTCGCCGGGCCGCAGTTCGAGGTCGACCGGTTCGAACTCCCCTTTCCTGGTGAGGCCTTCGGTCCGCAGCACGGGCTCGCCGCGCGGGGCGTCGGCGAGCGCCGGGCGGTCGGGGAAGACGTACGCGACCTCGCGGCCGGTCATCAGGGAGACGACGTCGCTGGTGGGGGTCTCCTTCGCGGGCAGACCCACGGCGACGGTGCGGCCGTCCTTGATGACGGTCACGCGGTCGCCGATGCGGCGGATCTCCTCCAGGCGGTGGGAGATGTAGATGACGGCGACACCGTCGGCGGTGAGGGTGTCGACGATACGGAAGAGGTTGTCGACCTCGTCCGGGTCGAGCGCGGCCGACGGCTCGTCCATCACGATGAGGCGTACGTCGTGGGAGAGCGCGCGGGCCATGGAGACGATCTGCTGGTGCGCGGCGGACAGTTCACCGACCTGCCGGCCCGCGGGGATCTCGGGGTGGCCGAGCCTCGCGAGGAGCGCGGTGGCGGCGGTCCTGGCTTCGCCGCCCTTGACGATGAAGCCGGCGGAGGTCGGCTCGTGACCGAGGAAGATGTTCTCGGCGACCGACAGGCCCTCGACCAGGTCGAGTTCCTGATAGATGGTCGCGATGCCGAGCTTCATCGCCGCGATGGGTGACTTGAGCTGGACCTCTTCGCCGCGCCAGGTGATGACACCGTCGTCGGGCTGGTGCGCGCCGGCGAGCACCTTGATGAGTGTGGACTTGCCGGCCCCGTTCTGGCCGAGCAGACAGTGGACTTCGCCTGCCTGGACCTCCAGGTCCACGCCGTCCAGGGCGCGGACGCCCGGGAACAGCTTGGTGATGCCGGACATGGTGAGCAGGTGGCCTTCGGGTGGTGCTGGTGCCATGGCGTATCCCCTCGGCGGATGCGGCCGGTGAGCGGGCGTGCGGGCGTGCGGAACAGGACGTGCGGCTGCTACGGGTGGTGCGGCTGGTACGAGTGATGCGGCTCGTGCGATTGATACGGCTCGTGCGGGACGTGCGGCTCGTGCGGGCGATGCGGCTCGCGCAGGTGGCGTCGGATGGTGCGTGGCGCCGTGACCGGTGATGCTTTTGTTATGTCTTTTGCTGTTATTTCGGTGGTGCGGGTGAAGCGTGTGCCGTACGGCCTGACGTCGGGGTGCCGGTGTCAGGCCGGGGAGAAGAGGTGGTCGCTGATGAGGCGGGCCGCGCCGGTGACTCCGGCGGTCGGCCCCAACTCCCCCAGAACGATGGGGAGGTTGCCGGTGGCCAGCGGCAGTGACTGGCGGTAGACCTGGGTGCGGACGCTGGCCAGCAGGGTGTGGCCGAGTCCGGTCACCCCGCCGCCGATCACGACGAGGCCCGGGTTGAAGAAGCTGACGAGTCCGGCGATGACCTGGCCGACCCGGTTGCCGCCCTCGCGGATGAGATAGAGGGCGGTGGGGTCGCCGGCCGCCGCGGCGACGGCGACGTCGGCGGCGGTGAGCCGGCCGGACGCTTCGAGGCGCGCGGCGAGTTCGGCGGAACGGCCCGTACGGGCGGCGTCCTCGGCGTCCCTGGCCAGCGCGGCACCGCTGAAGTGGGCTTCCAGGCAACCCCTGTTGCCGCAGACACAGGCGCGGCCGTCGGGCTCGACCCGGATATGGCCGATGTCGCCCGCGCTGCCGGTCGTACCCCGGTAGACCTCGCCGCCGACCACGATGCCGCAGCCGATACCGGTGCCGATCTTGATGCAGAGGAAGTCGCCCACGGAGCGTGCGACGCCCGCGTGCTGCTCGCCCATCGCCATCAGATTCACGTCGTTGTCGACCATGACGGGGCAGCCGAGATCCTGGCTGAGTGCCTCGCGTACGGGGAAACCGTCCCAGCCGGGCATGATCGGCGGCGCGACCGGTACACCTTCGGGGAAGCGGACGGGGCCGGGGACGCCGATGCCGGCGCCGTCGTAACCGTCGGCGAGTCCGGAGGCCTTGAGCTTGGCGGCCATCGCGAGCACCTGCTCGAAGACGGCGACCGGGCCCTCGCGGACGTCCATGGGGTGGTTGACGTGGCCGAGCACTTCGAGTTCGGCGTTGGTGACGGCGACGTCGATGGACGTGGCGCCGATGTCGACGCCGAGGAAGCGGAGGGCGGGCGCGAGCCGGATGTTGTGGGAGCGCCGGCCGCCGCGCGACGCGGCGAGTCCGTCGGCGACGACGAGTCCGGTCTCCAGCAGCCGGTCGACCTCGACGGCGAGCTTGGAGCGGGAGAGGTCGACCTGATCGCCGAGCTGGGCGCGGGAGTTGGGCCCACCGTCACGCAAGAGCCGGAGCAGTCGCGCCTGATGAGCGTTCGCGGGTCGTGCGGTCATACGTCTCACGCGCCCCTCCCCGCCTCTCGGCTGTGTGTGCGTCGCTACGTCGGGTGTCGTTTCGACGGGCTTTCGAGGGGAACGTAGCAGCGCTTTCCCCGAGTGGGAAGAAGTTGCGCAGGAATCCCTCCTAACTTTCTCCACAGTCAGGACAAAGACATGTGACCGCCCGCCGGGACCGGGCACGCGAAAGGCGCCCCCGTCACTCACCGGGGGCGCCTCACTCTTCATTCGCACATGTGCGAATCCGTCGGATCGGGGGTCCGGCACCCAGGTCCTGGTGTCGGACCTGGCTGTCGGACCTGGGTGTCAGACCTGGGTGTCCCCGCGGTGGTGGTACGTGGTGCGCGTCTGCTCCGTGTGGCGGCGCATGACCTCCGTCGCCGCCTTCTCGTCCCGCGCGGAGATGGCCGCGATCAGGGCCCGGTGCTCGATCCAGGACTGTTTGCCCCGCTGCCGCGCCACCGGTGTGTAGTACCAGCGCACCCGGCGGTCCACCTGCGCCGCCAGCTCCGCCAGGACGACGTTCCCCGCCAGCTCCATCACCTTCGCGTGGAACGCGGCGTTCGTCGCGACCGTGAGGTCCACGTCGTCGTCGGCCACCGACTGCTCGCCCTTGGCGCAGAGCGCCTCCAGCGCCGCGATCCCCGCCGAGCCCGAATTCGCAGCCGCAAGCCTCGCCGCCTCGGCCTCCAGGAGGGTTCGGACCGAGAGCAGCTGGTCCGCCTCCGCCTCGGTGGGCTCATGGACGAACGCGCCCTGGGCGGGCCGCAGATCGACCCACCCCTCGGTGTTCAGCCGCTGCAGCGCCTCACGTACGGGCTGGCGGGAGACCCCGAGATGACCGGCGAGTTCGCTCTCCACCAGATGCTGTCCGGGCCGGAGCTGGCGGACCGTGATGAGCTCCAGGAGGGCCTCGTAGACACGCTCGCGCAGCGGGCCGGGGCGTTCGAGTTTGGGCACTGAGCCCTGCGGCAGTCCTGCGGACAACATTGCGGTCCCCCATTCCTGGCTGATCCACGGTAAAGATCTCGGCAACAGAGAGCAACGATTGGCTATCGTCTACAGTCTACCGAGAACCGTAGCGGATCAGGGGCACCGGATGACCTGCCCGGCGTAAGAGAGATTTCCGCCAAACCCGAAAAGCAGCGCCGGAGCGCCGGATTCCACCTCGCCGCGCTCCACCAGCTTGGACAGCGCCATCGGGATCGACGCGGCCGAGGTGTTGCCGGAGTCCACGACGTCGCGCGCGATGACCGCGTTGACCGCGCCGATCTTCTGGGCGACGGGCTCGATGATCCGCAGGTTGGCCTGGTGCAGTACGACGGCGGCCAGGTCCTCGGGCGCGATGCCCGCGCGTTCGCAGACCTTGCGGGCGATCGGCGGGAGCTGGGTGGTGGCCCAGCGGTAGACGGACTGGCCCTCCTGCGCGAAGCGCGGCGGGGTGCCCTCGATCCGTACGGCGTTGCCCATCTCCGGCACCGAGCCCCAGAGCACCGGGCCGATGCCCGGCTCCTCGCCCGGCCGGACCGCCTCGACGACCGCCGCGCCCGCGCCGTCGCCCAGGAGGACGCAGGTGGAGCGGTCGGTCCAGTCGGCGATGTCGGCCATCTTGTCCACGCCGATGACCAGCGCGCGGGTCGCGGCACCGGCCCGTACGGCGTGGTCGGCGGTGGCGAGCGCGTGGGTGAAGCCGGCACAGACCACGTTGAGGTCCATCACGGCCGGCGAGCCCATGGAGAGCCGGGCAGCCACGCGCGCGGCCATGTTCGGCGACCGGTCGATCGCCGTGGACGTGGCGACCAGCACGAGGTCGATGTCCGCGGGGGTCAGGCCGGCCGCGGCGAGCGCCTTGGCGGCGGCGTGCGCGGCCAGCTCGTCCACCGACTCGTCGGGGCCGGCCACATGCCGTGTCTTGATCCCGACACGGCTGGTGATCCACTCATCACTGGTGTCGACCATGCCCGCCAGGTCGGCGTTGGTGAGCACCTTGGCGGGCTGATAGTGCCCGAGCGCGGCGATACGAGTGCCGGTCATGCCCGGGACCTCCTCTGGGGTCGACGTCAGGAGATCCCCAGTCTCGTCAGCGACTCACGAGTAAGGGGGCAGGCGACCCAACAGGATTCCCCGCCTCCTCTTGGAGACTCCGGATCATCCGGCGTCCTCAGGGGCCACCCGACGTCACCCTGTGTCACCCGGTGAACAGCTGAGTGGCCTTTCGGACCAGTTCATACAGACCGTACGCGAGAGGGACGCCTACCCAGAGCCACGCGAAGACGATCAGCGCGGTGCGCCGCGACTCAGACACTGCGCTCCCGCTCTCCGGTGCTGTGCTCATCAGGGGTCTCCTTCCGTTCTTCGGACGCCTCTTCGGACGCCGGTGCTTCCGGCTTCGTGCCGGGTGTGTTGTCCGGCAGATGGTGGCGCGGATGTACGGGGCGGACCAGCTCGTTGGCCACGAAGCCGACGACCAGCAGCCCGATCATGATGGTCAGCGACAGCCCGTACAGTCCGGGGCCGCTCTTGCCGGCCTCCTCCTGGCTGTCGGCGACCCGGTTGACGATGAGCGGGCCGAGAACGCCGGCCGCCGACCAGGCGGTGAGCAGCCGTCCGTGGATCGCGCCCACCTGGTAGGTGCCGAACAGGTCCTTGAGATAGGCGGGGACGGTCGCGAAGCCGCCTCCGTAGAAGGAGAGGATCACCAGCGCGCAGATGATGAACAGCGGCTTGGACGTGTCGCCGAACTGCGCGATCAGCAGATACATCAGGGCGCCGACGCCCAGGTAGAGCCGGTAGGTGTTCTTCCGGCCGATCACGTCGGAGGTGGACGACCAGCCGATCCGGCCCGCCATGTTGGCCGCCGACAGCAGCGCGACGAAACCGGCCGCGGCCGAGACGGAGACCGGCGTGTCGGTGTCGGCGAAGAAGTCGGTGATCATCGGGGCGGCCTTCTCCAGGATGCCGATGCCCGCGGTGACGTTCATACAGAGGACGATCCACAGCAGCCAGAACTGCGGTGTGCGCACGGCCGACTTGGCGGAGACCTGGGCGGTGGTGATCAGCGCCGATCGCTCCGGCGCCGCCGCCACCGCCGCCGCCGTCTTCGGTGCCGGGTCCGGGCGCGGCACGCGGATCAGCAGGACACCGAGCAGCATGAAGACCGCGTAGACCAGGCCGTGCACGAGGAAGGCCTTGGCTATGCCGTCGCTCGTGGAGCCGAACGACTCCAGCATCTGCGCGGACCACGGCGACGCGATGAGCGCGCCGCCGCCGAAGCCCATGATCGCGATGCCGGTCGCCATGCCGGGCCGGTCGGGGAACCACTTGATCAGCGTCGAGACGGGCGAGATGTAGCCGATGCCGAGCCCGATGCCGCCGACGAAGCCGTAGCCGAAGACGATCAGCCAGAACTGTTCGGTCGCGGCGCCGAGCGCGGACAGCAGGAAGCCGGACGAGAAGCAGACGAGGGCGACGGTCATCGCCCAGCGCGGACCGTTGCGTTCGACGAGCGTGCCGCCGAAGGCGGCGGAGAGGCCGAGCATCACGATGCCCAGCTGGAAGGGGAGGGCGCTCTGGGTGCCGGAGAGGCCGAGAGCGGATTCCAGCGGCGGCTTGAACACGCTCCAGGCGTAGGCCTGACCGATCGAGAGGTGCACCGAGAGCGCGGCGGGGGGTACCAGCCAGCGGCTCCAGCCGACCGGGGCGAGTGGTGGGGTCATGGTCGCGCAGCCTAGGAACCGTCCGGACCGTTTGGGAAGATCTTTGACCCGTTCATGTCCAGGTGCACGCCGACCGTATGCCGACGACAGAAGTCTTGTCGGCAGTTATTCCATACTGTAGACAATATATCGTCGGCAAAGTATGTCCCTTTCGCTGATTCCGCGCTTCTCCCAACACCCTCAGAGCGAACGGAGAGCCCCACGGTGAAAGTCGCAGTCGTCGGCGCCGGAGCGATCGGCGCCTATGTCGGAGCCGCGCTCGACCGAGCAGGCGCCGAAGTCCATCTCATCGCCCGTGGACCGCACCTGGCGGCCATGAGGCAGCACGGAGTCCGGGTGTACAGCCCGCGCGGCGATTGGACCGCGCGGGTGCACGCCACCGATCAGCCGGCCGACATCGGTCCGGTCGACTATGTGTTCCTGGGCCTCAAGGCGAATTCGTACGCGGCGTGCGGGCCGCTCATCGCGCCTCTGCTCCAGGACCACACGGCGGTCATCGCCGCCCAGAACGGCATCCCCTGGTGGTACTTCCACCGGCACGGCGGCCCGCACGACGGCCGCCGGATCGAGAGCGTCGACCCCGGCGGCTCGGTCAGCGCGGTCCTGCCGCCGGAGCGCGCCATCGGCTGCGTGGTCTACGCGGCGACGGAGCTGGAAGGACCGGGCGTCGTACGGCACTTGGAAGGCACCCGGTTCTCCATCGGGGAGCCCGACCGGTCGCTCTCGCCGCGTACCAAGGAGTTCGGCGAGGCCATGCGGGCGGGCGGGCTCAAGTGTCCGGTCGAGGCCGAACTGCGCGACGAGATCTGGATCAAGCTCCTCGGCAACATCTCCTTCAACCCGATCAGCGCGCTGACCCGCGCCACGATGCGGGAGATGTGCCTGCACCGCACCACACGGGAGGTCATCGAGCTGATGATGACCGAGACGCTCCGGGTGGCCGAGGCACTCGGCTGCCACCCCGACATCTCCGTCGAACGCCGGCTGGCCGGCGCGGAACGGGTCGGGGACCACCGGACCTCCACGCTCCAGGACCTGGAGAAGGGGAAGCCGATGGAGCTGGACGTGCTGCTCGCGGCCGTCGTCGAACTCGCCGCGATGTGCGACATCGAGGTGCCGACGCTCCGCACGGTCGACGCGATCTCGGACCTGCTGGCCCGAGGCGTGGCCGCGTAGCGGCGGGACCGGTCACGCCGGTCCTCGGTCGCCGGAGGGGCCCGATCGGGCCCCTCCGGCGACCGAGGACCG